>JAGLCS010000031.1 GCA_023146115.1 Abyssibacter sp.
AACCATCTCGATCTTGACGCCGTGTTCTGGCTGCAGGATTGGCTGCGCGCCTACAGCGGCACGCTACTGGTCATTTCACATGACCGTGAATTCCTCGATGCCACGACCACTCACACCGTGCACCTGGTCGGACAGACCGCCACGCTGTTCACCGGCAACTACTCGACGTTCGAGGCCACGCTGGTGCAGCAGCGCATGCAGCATGCAGCCGCCTATGCGGCGCAGGAAAAGCAGAAAGCCCACCTGCAGACCTTCGTCGACCGCTTCAAGGCCAAAGCCTCGAAGGCAAAACAGGCACAAAGCCGAGTCAAGCAAATCGAGCGGATGCAGCTGGCCGAACCCGCGCATTGGGATTCGCCGTTCTCCTTCGAATTTCCGAAACCGGACCGCCTGCCGGCTCCGCTGATTCGGCTGGACCGCGCCGCCGTCGGCTACGGGGGCACGCCGGTGCTCTCGGAGCTCAAGCTGGATATTCATCCGGGTGACCGCATTGGCCTGCTGGGCCGGAACGGAGCCGGCAAATCAACGCTGATCAACCTGCTCTGCGATGGCCCGGTGCAATCGACCGGCGCAGTGCAACGGCACGACCATCTTCGCATCGGCTACTTTGCGCAGCACCAGGTCGACCAGCTCGACATGGACGCCAGCCCCCTGCTGCATCTGCAGCGCGACGCCCCCAAGGCCAGTACCCAGGCGCTGCGCAGTTTTCTCGGTGGCTTCGATTTTCGTGGCGATCGCGTGCTCGAGCCGGTGGGGCCGTTATCAGGCGGTGAAAAGGCGCGTCTCTGTCTGGCCCGCATCGTCTACCAGCAACCCAATCTGCTGCTGCTGGATGAGCCGACCAACCATCTGGATCTGGACATGCGCCATGCGCTGGAAGTCGCGCTTCAGGGCTTCGAGGGTGCGATGGTGCTGGTCTCGCATGATCGCCACCTCGTCGCTGCAACCTGTGACCAGCTGTGGCTGATTGCCCACGGCCGGCAGTCGGAGTTCAGTGGCGATCTCGACGAATACGCACGCTGGCTGCGCAGCCGTGCCAGCGACGAGCGCCGTGCGCCGGCTTCACCGGACAAGCCGGCGAAGGCGCCGCTCACTGACGCCCAGCGCAAAAGCGTGGCCAGCCAGCGCCGCTCGCTGGCGAAACCGATGCGGCAACAACTGCGCCGCGCCGAGGAGGCCATGGCCAAACTCCAGCGCGAGCTTGGTGAACTCGACCGCCTGCTGGCCGATCCGAGCATTTACCAGGACGACCCTGGGCGCGCGGAGCGACTGGGTCGCAAGCGGCAGGAAACAGGCGAGGCGCTGGAGAGCGCGGAGGCCGAATGGCTGGAAGCCGCTGAAGTTCTGGAACAACCGGAGCCGTAGCACCGGGGATTCATCAAAGCGCCGCGCGGCCGCTATTCATCGTCTTCTTCGACCCGGAAGAGCCGCCACACGCCCGGCACCCCCTTGAGTCGCTTCGGGCCGCGGTGCCGGAAGATCAGACCGGACCCCACGACCAGGTCCCGCACGGTGCGCGACACCCAGATTTCGCCCGGCGCCGCCTCCGCCGCGATGCGGGCGCCGATGTGCACGGTCAGCCCGCGCACGGCGTCGTCAGAGACTTCACACTCCCCGGCGTGGATGCCCGCCCGTACCGACAACTCGATCTGGGCGACCGCGGCGCGTATGGCCCGCGCACAATGAATCGCGGGTGTGGGGCCGGACAACACCGCGAACAGACCATCGCCCGACTCGTCGATGATCCGGGCGCTATACCGCGCCAGTTCACGCTCGACAATGGAGTAGAAATTCGCGAGACGATCGCGCCATTCGGAGTCGCCCAGTTCGCTCGCGATCTCCGTCGACCGAACAATGTCGACGAACAAGATCGTCTGCAGGACGCGATCAGCCTGGGTCTGGTCCTGCCGGCCGGTCAGAAACGCCTCGATCCGGCGCAAAACGGTGTCCCCGCCCTGATAGAGGAAGAAGGCATCTTCGCCATCGAGCATGAGCAGCTCGGCGTTGGGCAGGGTGTCACGCAAATAGCTTGCATGCGCGGCCTTCACGACCGCGTAGTTTCGATGATGAACGACCAGCACCGGGCAATGAACCTGCGACAACAGCGGCCGAACGTCGCAGCGAGCGAAATACGCGAACTGGGCAGCCGCGGAGGACGGTGTCGCGGCAGATCGCTGAAAGCGCGCGGCTTTCTGCGCGAAGTGGTGATCGTTCTCGCGGCGGCTCGGCAGCGCGAAAGCGCTCAGCGCCTCGGTGCCCCACTGGTCGCGCACCAGGTCGATGATGCGCCCGACCGCGGCCTGTTCCTCCCCATCGGCGGAGGCATCGTCGGCCAGCAGACAGGCCGTGGCGTTGCCCAGCACCATGGCCCGCACCCGCTCTGGATGCCGACTCGCCAGGTTGATGCCCAGCGGTGCGGCATCACGTTCGATGAACAATGCAGCGGAGGTCGAACCAACTTCGTCGAGCACAGCCAGCAGGTCGTCGGACCAATCATCCAGAGACGGCAGGGCATCGTTGGGCAGCCCCTCCGAGACCCCCACACCACGCCGATCAACCAGGATCAACCGGGAGAATGCGGCCAGCCGCGCCAGGTAACGTTCGGCCTCGGGGTAATCCCAGACCAACTCCAGGTGGGACAGCAGGCCACCGCAGTAAAGCAGGTCAACCGGGCCTTCGCCGATGACCTGGTAGGCGACATCGCCTCCATGGGATTGTGCGTAACGCGTCTGTGGGTACATGCGGCCTCCGGGGATTCGGGCAGCATAACCGAGCCACTGTCCCGCCCGTTGTTCAGCCCTGACCTGGAGCGACGCTCCGCCCGGCTCGCGCCGTCAAACCCGTACTCGCAAGCCCCTACTCGAAAAGAATATTCGCCCGGTTGCGTTCGATCAGCGCGTCGCCCACGTAAGGCACCCGGGAGAGATCCTGCGCGGAGCGAAACGGCCCGTGGTCACGACGATGCTGGACGATACGCTGTGCCAACGGGCGGCTGACGCCGTCCAGCTCACGGCTGATCGTGGGCGCATCCGCTTTGTTGATATTCACCGCGCCAGCCTGCGCGGTATTGAAAAGCAACACGGCGAACAACGTGAATAGAAGCGATCGCATCTTGCCTGCCTTGGGGAACACCCCGTTTGAATGGCTCTGACTGCTAATACGAAAAAATCGCCCCAACCCGGACATGCGCCGCCACGCAGCCGATAAACTGAGCCCATGACCAGCTTTTTGTGGCACGACTACGAGACCTTCGGCGTCAATCCGCGGTTCGACCGACCGGCGCAATTCGCCGCCATCCGCACCGATACCGAGTTCAACCCCATCGGCGAGCCCATCGAATGGTTCTGCCAGCCATCGTTGGACCAGACCCCGAGCCCCGAAGCTTGTCTGATCACCGGCATCACACCGCAGGCTGCGGCGGAGCGTGGCGTGATCGAGCCGGAGTTCATCCGCCTGGTCCTCGGTGAACTCGGCACGCCCGGCACGATCGGGGTGGGCTATAACAGCCTGCGCTTCGACGATGAGGTTACCCGGCATACCGCCTGGCGCAATTTTCACGACCCCTACGCCCGCGAGTGGCGCAACGGTTGTGGGCGCTGGGACCTCATCGACATGGTGCGCCTCACCTATGCGCTGCGCCCCGACGGCATTGAGTGGCCGCTGCGCGATGATGGCCAGCCCAGCTTCAAGCTGGAGCACCTGGCGCAGGCGAACGGGCTGGAGCAGCAGCGTGCGCATGACGCGGTCTCCGATGTCAGGGCGACCATCGCGCTGGCCGGACTGATCCGCAAGCGACAGCCCCGCCTTTACGATTTCGTCTGGTCACACCGCGACAAGGCCTCCGCCCGGTCCATGCTGGACCTGGACCGGCACATGCCCGTGCTGCATGTATCGGAAAAGTTTCCGGCGACTCAGGGTTGCCTGAGCCTGATCATGCCGCTCTGCCCGCACCCGACCAACAGCAATGCCGTCATCTGCTACGACCTGCGCCACGATCCCAGCGCATTGATCGACCTGCCGGCGGTCGATGTCCACGAACGCATCTTCACGCCCCGTGCCGATCTGCCCGAAGATGTCGAACGCATCGCTCTCAAGGGCGTGCATGTGAATCGCGCCCCTGTTCTGGTGCCTGTCAACACGCTCAAGCCAGAACAGGCCGAGCGTGTAGCGCTGGATCTGGACCAGTGCCGCAGGCACTGGAAACAGCTCGCGGACGCCATGGACAACGTTGCCGACAAGGCCGCCGCCGTCTTCGCAATGGCCGAGTTCGATGCGCCCAGCGACCCTGAACAAGACCTGTACGGCGGCTTCGTCGGTGACGAGGACCGCCGCCTCTGCGAGCGGATTCCGGGTCTCGCGCCGGCGGAGTTCGACAACCTCGAGCTACCGTTCCGCGACAAGCGTCTGCACGATCTGCTGTTCCGCTACCGGGGCCGCTACCACCCGGATTCGCTGAACGACGCAGAACGCGACGAATGGAACCAGTTTCGCAGCAATCGGCTGGAATTCGCGCCGGACGGCGGGCTCGGCCTCAACGACTACGACACCGCGATTACTGCACTCCAGGCGCAGTGTGCCGGGGATGCCGGGAAACTTCAGATATTGAAGTCCCTCTCAGACTGGGGTCGCCTGCTTCGCGACTCGCTGTAACGTCCGCGCGGCTGCCACCGGTTTGTTGATTCTGCCCAACGGTCAGCGGCGTGAAGACGTCTGGCCCTCCGCCACGGCTGCTAGCCGCTGCGCATCCAGCACGCGGATTTCACCGTAGGCCAGCGCGATCAACCCATCCGCTTCCAACGTCTTGAGTTCTCGCGAGACGCTAGGCCGCGCCGCGTTGACCATCCGCGCCAACTCGTCCTGTGGCAGGTGCAGGCCGATGGTGACACTGCCATCGGGATTGGCCTGACCATGCAGTTCGACCAGCTCCGCAAGGCGATAGGCCAAGCGGCCCCGTAGCGGCAGAAACGCAGCGCTTTCGATATAGCCGAAGCTGCGCCTGAGCTTGCGGCACAGCATGCGCATGAAATGGGGATAGAGGCCGGGGTCGGCCTCCAGGAGTGCGCGGAACTCCCGCTTCGGTATCAACAGCAGATCCGTGGCCCCTTGTGCCGCGGCATCGTGCGTACGCGGCAGGTCATCGAACATGGAAATCTCGCCGAACCAGCCGCCCGGCTCGAAGACATTGACCAGCAACTCGCGGCCGTCGGCACCCTGGCTACTGATGCGGACCTGCCCGCGCAGCACGCCGTACAGTCCGTCAGCCTCATCCCCTTGGGCAAACAGGCGTGTCCCATCGTCCAGCTGGCGCAGGCGGGCCAACCGACCGAGTTGCGACACCACCTCTGGCGGCAGCTCCCGAAACCACTCGCTGGATGCGATCAGCGCCCTCGCGGCGCCGTGATCGATCGTCATCGTTCAAAACCTCCCGCAACTGTCGTCCAGGTGACAGATTCAGAGCAATCGACCCGGCAATCTACCGTCATCGCAATGTCAGGAGACAACCGATGCGTACCCAACAAGAATTTCTGCAAGCCTACCAACGCGATCACCAGAATCCGACCAACCAGCTGATCCACATGATCTGCGTGCCGGTGATCGTCTTCTCCACGCTGGGCTTGCTGTGGTGCGTGCCCATCGGGCAGTGGCTGGGCCTGGATGCCGCAATCGCCGAATTCGTCAACGCCGCGACGGTGGGCGGCCTGTTCGCCGGGCTGTTCTATCTGAAGCTGTCGCTGCGCAGCGCGCTGGTGATGACCGGCTGGTTCGCCTTGTCCGTCATCGGCATTCTGGCACTGGGCGGCGCCGGTTGGTGGTTGGCCGGCGTGTCAGCCGCGCTGTGGGTTGCGGCATGGGCCGTGCAGTTCTACGGCCACGAGGTCGAGGGTGCGAAACCCTCGTTTGGTGAGGACCTGGTATTTCTGCTCATCGGCCCGCTGTTCGTCATGGAAAAGGTCTACCGCCGCTTCGGGCTGCAGACCACCTTGCAGTTCAACTAGGAGAGCTAGGCGCTCACGAACCGCCCCAGTGGCCGCAGCGCCGGCACCTGTTCCGCAATCACCTTGGTTGCCGCCAGCAGCGGCACGGCGATCAAGGCACCGGGGATGCCCCAGATCGTGCCCCAGAACAACACGTAGACGAACAGCATGATGGGGTTGAGTGCCAGTCGGCGACCGTGCACGAACAGCTCGAACACGTTGCCGTAGATCGTAATGAACGCCAGATACGCCACTGGCGGCGCCAGCATCATCCAGAACGGGTCGTAGGCCAATACGCCCAGCGTCAGCAAAATCGCCACGACGACGATGTTGCCCAGGTACGGAATCAGACGCAGCAGGCCGGCCGCCATGCCCCACAGGATGGGATCATCGAATCCCGCCAGCCAAAGCGCGAGGCCGACGATCAGCGCAACGCCTAGATTCAGCAGCAACATGGTCCCGAGATAAAGCGCCAGGTGGGCTTCGAGGGCGCGAACGGTCACGACGACACGGCGCTGGGCCGAAAATCCGCTCGCGAGTTGCACCAGTTTTCGCAGCAGCAGATCGCCCGTCGCCAACAGGACGTACAGCAATATCAAGGTGATGCCGGTAATCCCTGCGCCGGTCTTGGCTGCCTCGGCCAACTGTGCGGTGAACGTGGTATCTGCCTGCTGCACCACGATCGGGCGCTCGCCCTCCTCGCCGCCTGCTGCAATTTCGCTCACCGCTTCGGTGGCCTTCTTCACCCCGGATAAATCGCCCTGTCCGTGCGCGCGCAACTCCTGAATAGACTTCGGTGCACTCTCAAGCCAGTGCAACATCGGATCGTAACCGGCGTAGACAAACAGGCTGACCAGCCCGACCAGCGAGACCACGACAAACCCTGCGGAAACCGGCGCTGGCAAGCCCACCCGACGCAGTCGAGCGATGATCGGGCGTAGCGTGATGTTCAGCAGCAAGGCCAGGGCGATGGGCATGAGAACATCCCGCCCGAGTCGAAGCAGACCAAGCAAGAGAATCACCAGAATCGCGAGATGTATGCCGTAAAGCGGCCCGCGCTCACGCACAGTCGTCATGGATTCGCTCAATTCACCAGGCTCCGGCAGGGGACGACGTGCTCACCGCGATGGCGATCCACAATGCCACGCCCAGCAGCGCAGCCCCGGTGATCAGACTGTGCCAAAAGGATGGCGGCCGCCCAAACTGGCGGGCATACCAGCGCTTGATCGGCGACAGGCGCCACAGCCCCGCGCCAATAGCAAAGGCTGCCAGCACCGCAAACGGCGGCAACATGAAGATCAGAATGCCCGGATAGCGCGGCACGACCAGGACCATCCCGACAATAATCACCAGCACGAATGCGATATGGGTGCTGCGCGCCTTGGCGCGGGCCGCAGCACGGGCGCGGCGGCGCTGCTTGGCCATCCGCCGCTTGATCGCGTCGGCGGATTCGGGGGCCGGTTGTTCGGTCTCGGTCATGCCGCGTATTCCAACACGGGCTATCGCGCTCCGCACGCGGTGATTCGCCAAAACCCGCATGGAACGGCTGCGCGTGAACCCTGTCGCATGAATACGCGGTCAATCCCCAACCGCTGACTATGTTGCACCCACAAGGAGAAACGATGAGCTCACAGCAAACCAATACCGTGGCGATTCTGGCCACCAACGGATTCGAGCAGATCGAACTCACATCCCCCAAACAAGCCCTGGAAGATGCGGGCATGGCCACGCAGATCGTCTCCGACCAGGACGGCGAGATTCAGGGCATGCACCACACTGACAAAGGCGACCGATTCAAGGTCGACGCGCTCCTGAGCGAGGCCAATGCCGCGGACTACGACGCCATCGTGATTCCGGGCGGGCTGTTCTCGCCGGATGCGCTGCGCACGAACGAGACAGCGCTGAGCTTTGTCCGCGACTTCTTCGAACAGAAGAAGGTCGTCTCGGCCATCTGCCACGGCCCGCAGGTATTGATCAGCGCCAACGTCGTCCAGGATCGTGAGATGACAGCAGTTCCTGCCGTACAAACGGACCTGAGCAACGCCGGCGCCACGGTCTACGACCGCGAAATGGTCTGCGAACAAGGCCTGGTGACCTCGCGCGTGCCGGATGACCTGCCGGCCTTCAATGCCAAATTGATTGAGGAAATCGAGGAAGGCCGCCACAAGGCACAGCAGCAAAGCGTCGCCTGAAGGCCGCTCAGAAGAAAAAGCCGCCGCGCTTTCTCGGCGGCTTTTTTCTGTCCGCTACTTTTTCACGATCACCCAGACCGCATGGATGATGCCCGGGATGTAACCGAGAATCGTCAGCAAAATATTGAGCCAGAAGTGCAGGCCGATGCCGACCTGAAGAAACACGCCTACCGGGGGCAGGACAATCGCGAGCAGAATCCGGATGACATCCATGGTCTCGTCCTTTCGTGCGAAGGGGAATACAGCATAGCGAGCCTCGCGGCGCCGCGAATCAAATCGAATCCACAACCCCGCCATCCACACGCAACGCCGCACCGGTGGTCGCGGACGCCTGCAACGAGCAGGTGTAGACAATCATATTGGCGACCTCCTCCACCCGGGTTGCGCGCTGGAGGATGGATGACGGCCGGTGCGCCTGAACGAATTCGGCCCCGGCCTCCTCCATGGTCTTGTCGGTTCCTTCGATCTCGTCGGCGATCATCGCCTGTACGCCCTCCGACAAGGTCGGGCCGGGCAGCACGGAGTTCACGGTGACACCCGTCCCGGCGAGCCGTTTGGCCAGGCCGCGCGCCACTACGACACAGGCCGTCTTGGTCATGCCGTAGTGGATCATGTCAGGCGGGATGTTGAACGCCGATTCGGACCCAAGAAACACGACGCGCCCCCAGCCGTTGTCCACCATGGTCGGCGTATAGGCCCGCGCCAGGCGGACGCCGGACATCACATTCGTCTCGAAAAATCGGCTCCACTCGTCATCCGGGATCTCGTAGAAATCCTGCGGACCGAAGACCCCGACATTGTTGACGAGAATGTCGCAATGCGGGTGCGCCGCGATGAGCGCATCGCAGCCTTCCACTGTGCCCACATCGGCCGCAAATCGGTCCACGGCGGCGCCGCTGACGGCGCCCGCCACCGCTTGCTGAGCCTGCTTCACGGAGTCCTCGGTCCGGCCGTTGACGATCACCTTGGCACCGGCCGCCGCGAGGCCCTTGGCCGCTGCTAGGCCAATGCCTTTGGTAGAACCGGTGACAATCGCGGTCTTGCCTTCGAGTTGGATCTTCACTTGCCTGCTCCGTGGCGTGGGTGGTCCACGGTCTGACAGCCAATCCGGCGAAAATTCACCACGAACCGAGGCGCCGAGCGCCCCGACCCGCTCAGGCGGGTCGGTAAACCTCCCCACCCTGCTCGCGAAACTCGCGCGCCTTCTCTTCCATGCCGGTTTCCACCGCCACCGGAATCGCGGCGATGCCCTGCTTCTTGGCGTAGTCGCGAACATCCTGCGTGATCTTCATCGAGCAGAAATGCGGTCCGCACATGGAGCAGAAGTGGGCGACCTTGGCAGAGTCCTTGGGCAGGGTCTCGTCGTGGAATTCCTTGGCCTTGTTCGGGTCCAG
>JAGLCS010000032.1 GCA_023146115.1 Abyssibacter sp.
CCTTCGCGCACGTCGTCCTTGTCCGGCAGGCCGAGATGCTCCTTGGGCGTCACGTAGCAGAGCATGGCCGTGCCGTACCAGCCGATCTGGGCGGCGCCGATGCCCGAGGTGATGTGGTCATAGCCAGGCGCGATGTCGGTGACCAGCGGACCCAACGTGTAGAACGGAGCCTCGAAGCAGTCGCGCAGCTCCTTGTCCATGTTCTCGCGGATGAGCTGCATGGGCACGTGGCCGGGGCCTTCGATCATCACCTGACAATCGTGCTCCCAAGCAATCTTGGTCAGCTCGCCGAGGGTTTCCAACTCGGCGAATTGAGCCGCGTCGTTGGCGTCGGACAAACACCCAGGGCGCAGACCATCGCCCAGGGAGAAGGCCACGTCGTAGGCCTTCATGATTTCGCAGATCTCTTCGAAATGGGTGTAGAGGAAGGACTCCTCGTGATGCGCCAGGCACCACTTCGCCATGATGGAGCCACCGCGCGAGACGATGCCGGTGAGGCGGTCGGCTGTCATCGGCACATAGGCCAGGCGCACGCCGGCGTGGATGGTGAAGTAATCCACACCCTGCTCGGCCTGCTCGATCAGCGTGTCGCGGAACAACTCCCAGGTGAGGTCTTCGGCCTTGCCGTCAACCTTTTCCAGCGCCTGGTAGATCGGCACCGTACCGATGGGGACCGGCGAGTTGCGGATGATCCATTCACGGGTTTCGTGGATGTGCTTGCCGGTGGACAGGTCCATCACGGTATCCGCGCCCCAGCGCGTGGCCCAGACCATTTTCTCGACCTCTTCCGAGATCGACGAGGTGACGGCCGAATTGCCGATGTTGGCGTTGATCTTCACCCGGAAGTTGCGGCCGATGATCATCGGCTCGGATTCCGGGTGGTTAATGTTGTTCGGAATAATGGCGCGGCCGGCAGCGATCTCGTCACGCACGAACTCAGGGGTGACCTCGGCCGGCAGCCGGGCGCCGAAACCCTGCCCGCCATGCTGGCGCCGCAGATAACCGGCCGCCTCGTACTCGGCCCGCAGCTCCGCCAGCCGGGTGTTCTCACGGATGGCGACGAACTCCATCTCTGGCGTGATGATGCCCTGCTTGGCGTAGTGCATTTGCGTGACATTGGCACCGGCGACCGCGCGGGCCGGCGGACGGATATGGCCGAAGCGCAACGCTTCCGTCGCCGGGTCACTGGCCCGCCCCTGGCCAAAGCTGGACGTCGGCCCAGCGAGTTGTTCGGTGTCACCTCGCGCCTCGATCCAGGGCGCGCGCAGCGGCGGCAAGCCCTCCAGCAGGTCAATAGCAACGTCAGGGTCTTGGTAGACGCCGGACGTGTCATAAACCGTGACCGACGGATTTGACTCGAAGCCGGTCTCAGTCCGTGTCGGCGAGCAGGCGATCTCGCGCATCGGCACCCGGATGTCGGGCGTGGAGCCGGCGACATAGATCTTCTGTGACTGGGCGAATGGCTCGCGCATTTCATCGCGAACGCGGCGCGCGTTTTCGGCGATATCAGCCTGGATGGTCTTGGGGGTCGCGCTCATGGGTACTCTCCTGGCCCAACGAACGGGACGGACGGACCCTGCGTGCAGCGCCTGCGTCCACTCCCTACGCCGGCACAATCCGGTTCAGGTTCCAAGGGACTCTCTCAGCCGCGACGGGCACCCCTGGGACGGTCTGATCAGCTTAGAACATTCCTCGGCATGCGCACAGCCCGCGCCACCGATCTGCAAGCTAGGCTGCGCCGTGAGTCAACGACAGCGCGGCCTGCGGTCCTGCACCGCTGAACTCGATTCGATCCCCACCGGCGGCTTTCGCCGTCATGGCCAACCGTTCTGCGGCCGTCACAACGGCCTCGGCCGACCACATCTGCGAGCCCGGTTGAGCCACGAACACGCCGATGCTCGCGGTGACACCGAACTCGCGGCCGCCGTCGGATACCTGCCGAGAATGGGCGATGGCCTGCGCAAGGCGCTGCGTATGCGCGAGTAATTTGCCCGACTCGGCGGTGGGCCAGATCACGAGAAACTCATCGCCCCCCATGCGCGCCACCGCGTCCAGCGGGCGACGCGACGCGTCCTTGAGCAGATTCGCGATGGTTGCCAGCATCGCATCCCCGGCGGCGTGGCTGATGTCGTCATTGATGCGCTTGAAGCCGTCGAGGTCGAGGTACAGCACACCGACCGGTAGCCGCTCCCGATAGGCATGTTTCAGTACACGATCCAGCGTCGCCTGAATGCCGCGACGGTTCAGCGTGCCCGTTAGCGGGTCGTGCGAGGCTTCGTAATCGAGTTCCTGCCGCACGCGGTCGTAGTGCCGGGCCAGCGCGGTCGTCCACAGCCGGCCCATCAACCCGACAATGTTCAAGGCCGTGATCACGAGGGCCGTCCGCGCCAACGCGCTAGGCGATAGGTCGACCATCCAGAACAGGCCCAGCAGCAATGCCCCCCACATGGCTGCGCCCGCGGTCACGGCTGCCCGCAGACTTAAACCGGAGAAAATGTAGGCGAATACCGTCTGGATCAGCACCATTTCCAGCATGTACGGCAGGCCATCGGTAGATCGCGTGTGCCGAACACAGAACGCGACCAACATCAGGCCGTTGCTCACCACGATCGCGCCGCTCAACGCCGAACGTGCACCTTCCTCGAACTGCCGCAGCACCGGTTTTGAGAGCAAGACGAACTGCGGGAGCAGAATGCACGCCGCAATGACGGCATCGAACTGGTCGAAGCGCGCACCGGCAAACACGCGCTCGACAAAAATGGCCCCCGCGAACACCAGCATGCCCGACGCATACGCCAAGCCGCTGTAGCGGCTATTCAGCTTGTCGAGTTCGATGGAAATGCGGATGTTCTCTTTTACTGCGCTCGCATATGTCGCCGATTGGACGGCACGCGCAATTTTTTGAGTGGTTGAACAATCATGAAACATTCCATGGACAAGCGCTCATCCGCCGGTCGGCTGCTGGATGGTATACATCTGATCATCCAGCGTGGCGGCGGGCGGGTTGGCGGCTCGTCACCTGGGCCGCGTCGATTGCGCCGCGCACTGTTTCGCCGTCTCCCGGCGCAGGATATCCGCCAGGGCCTGGCTGGCCGGGCCGGCAAACCCAGGTTCAGGGGAGATCAGATAAAGCGTTGCGCGCCGCTGGTCGTCTCCCACCATCGGGAGCGGTTTTAGCACGCCGCGCTCCAGTTCCCGCGCGATGATGTGATCGGCCACCCAGGCGAATCCCAAGCCCATGGTCAACGCCTGAATCGACGTGGCCTTGTTGCTGACAGTCCAACGCTGATCTGCCCCAAGCCAGGCGCCGCTCTCCCGCTTGCGTTGCACGGCAGAATCCCGAATCACGATCTGACGATGTTGGCGCAAATCGCGATACTCCAGCCGCCGGCCCAGGCGATGCAGCGGGTGATCGGCGTGGGCCACCGGGATGAAGCGCACGTCCATCAATGGCTCGCTGTGAAACCCGACCGGCACACCGGGCGCGATGGCCAGATCGACACGGCGCGAGAGTATCGCCTCGTCGGTCCCGCCCAGAACCGACTCCTCCAGTTCCAGGTGCGTGTTCGGATACCGGGTCGCGAAAGCCGCGAAGCACTCCAGCAACAACCAGGTGGGGAACAGAATCTCCACCGCCAGACGCAGCTTGGGTTCAATGCCCGCAGCCAGCCGTTGCGCGCCATGCTCGAGTTGTTCCGCATCTTCCAGCAACGTCTTGGCACGTTGCAGCAGTGCGGCGCCCACCTCGGTTAGCTCGGCCTTTCGCCCGCGCACCTGAAACACCTGCACATCGAGCGTGCGTTCCAGTTTCTGAACCGCGTAACTCACGGCGGATTGGCTCTTGTGCAGCTGCGCTGCCGCCTGCGCATAGCCCCCAGCGTCGACGACGGCCACCAAGGCTTTCCATTGCTCCAGGGAGATTCTAGCCATGCACAAACCATTCGAATTTTTCGATGAGTTTACCGATAAATTTGCGCTTTTTCTCCATATCAATTGATTGTTTAATGCTCGACATACACACCAGCTTCCGGGGTTCGATCATGACCAATCTGCTCTTTCTCAGCACCAGCCTGCATTCGGCCAACGCCAGCTCCACGCAGCTGGGTCAGCAGTTCATCCAAACCTGGCAGCGCGAGCACGGTGACGCCACCATTCGCCATCGCGATCTGGCGACCGATCCGGTGCCGCACCTCACCGCTGCGCGCTTTGCGGCCTTCGCGGTCCCGCCTGAGCAACGCACGCCTGAGCAGGCGGCTGAAGTCGAGCTGTCCGATGCGCTCATTCAGGAATTGCAGGACAGTGATGTCATTGTCATCGCCTTGCCGATGTACAACTTCGGCATACCGTCGACGCTGAAGGCCTATTTCGACCACATCGCCCGTGCCGGGATTACCTTTCGCTACACCGCGCAGGGCCCTGAAGGCTTGCTGACAGGCAAGCGCGCCATCGTCTTGGCGACTCGGGGTGGCCGATATGTCGGCACCCCAAGAGATACGCAGACCCGTTACGTCCGCGACTTCCTCGGGTTCCTCGGCATCGATGCAGTGGAGTTTGTCTACGCCGAAGGCCTGGCCATGGGCGGTGAACACCGCGAACAGGCCCTGCAAAGCGCCCGGCAGACCCTCAGCGAACTCGCCGCCTGACAACGTTGGCCTAACGGTCAGCGGCCCCTCTCCTCGTCTCCCACCGGAGCTGTTCCATGAACCTACGCGAACTGAACCATGTGATTCCGTCCATGCCTGCATCCGATGGTGCCGGCGTCAAACTGCGCCGCAGCCTGGGTGCCAGCCAAGGGCTACGCCACGACCCGTTCCTGATGCTGGACGAGTTCTTCTCGGACGACCCCAACGACTACATCGCCGGCTTCCCTTCGCACCCGCATCGCGGCTTCGAAACCGTGACGTACATGGTCGATGGCCGTATGCAGCACAAGGATCACCTCGGCAATACCGGCGACCTGGGCCCGGGCGACGTGCAATGGATGACGGCGGCCCGCGGCATCATCCACTCGGAAATGCCGCAGCAAACCGAGGGCCGTATGCGCGGCTTCCAGCTCTGGCTGAACCTGCCTGCCAAGCTGAAGATGCAACCGGCCGGGTATCGGGACATCCCATCCACGGCCATCCCGGAGGCATCCTTCGACGGCGGCCGCGTACGCGTCATCGCCGGGGAATGGCAACTCAATGGCAGCCGCGTAGAGGGCGCAATCCAGCGGCCGATCACCGAACCAACCCTGCTGGACATTCATCTGCAGCCCGGCGCTCGCTTCGCGGCCGACCTGCCGGCGCATCACCACGCCTTCGCGTATGTGTACGAAGGCAGTGCCAGCATCGCAGGCAAGACGCTGCCCCATCGGGCAGCGGGATTGCTGGGCCAGGGCGACCGAATCGAAATTCTGTCAGAGAGTGTCGGTGCCCGTCTGTTGCTGCTCGCCGCCGCACCATTGGGTGAGCCGGTGGTTCAATACGGCCCGTTCGTCATGAACACCCGCGAGGAAATCGAACAGGCGCTCGCCGATTACCGCGATGGAACGCTCGCGGCGTGAACCACGGAGCGTTCCATCGAGTTGGCCCCGGCATTGCTTGCGGTTTCAGTCGAGCTTGAAAGCTCGGGGAATCGCGGCGCAGGCCGCGGTTTGGGAAGCACGCGTTGGTTCCCTTGAAGGGGGACGGCCGACTCCGGGGTTAGGCCGGCAAGTCTTCAACGCCGTGGGTGCCTGCTGGCCGGGCACCCACGGCGGCGAAGCCGCGCACCACACGCCATGACCACGCCTGCACCTGCGTTGCGACAGCAAGGATCGCCACCGAAGGATTCGCATGCGTATGAAGCGCCTCGCCCGCTGTCTGTTCACCGCGGCATTGGTCGCGCCCGCCACCGCAAGCGCTCAGGGCTTGCTAGAAAACCCGGCTGACCTGATCTGGGTTTGCGTGAGCGCGGCACTGGTCTTCTTCATGCAGGCGGGCTTCGCCCTGCTGGAAGGTGGCTTCGTCCGAACCAAGAACACCGTTAACGTCATCATGAAAAACTACGCTGACCTCTGTGTCGGCGTGCTCGCCTTCTGGGCGCTGGGCTTCGGCCTGATGTTCGGCGACAACCCCAGTGGCTGGTTCGGCACATCGCATTTCGTACCCGGTGATCTGGCGGGTGGCGAGGCCGGATTTCTCGTGTTCCAGATGATGTTCGCCGCCACCGCCGCCACGATCGTCTCCGGCGCTGTGGCCGAGCGCATGCGCTTCGCCGCCTATGCGATTGGCGCGGCTGCGGTGACGGGATTGATCTACCCCGTCTACGGAAGCTGGGTCTGGGGCAGCGCCTTCACCGGCAGCGGCTGGCTTTCGGAACGCGGATTCATCGACTTCGCGGGCTCCACCGTCGTGCATTCAATCGGCGGCTGGTGTGCGCTGGCAGCGGCCATCGTCGT
>JAGLCS010000033.1 GCA_023146115.1 Abyssibacter sp.
GGCGGCAGCACGCTGGCCGCGGACGGCTCCATCGGCAAGGTCCTGCTCAATACCAACCTCGCGGCGGCGGCCGGCGTCGTCGGCACCATGGTGCTGCTCGCGGTCCTGCGCCGCCCCGTCCTCATCACCAGCTCGGTCAACGGCGCATTGGCCGGTCTGGTCGCCATCACCGCCGGTTGCGGCTCCATGGAGCCGATTTTCGCGGTCATCACCGGCCTGGTTGCCGCGCCGGTTGCGGTGTTCGGCGGCGACTTGCTGCTCAAGCTGCGTGTCGATGATGTCGTCGGCGCCATCCCGGTCCACGGATTCTGTGGTGCCTGGGGCACGCTGGCCGCCGGACTGTTCCTCGACGAAGGACTGTTCCAGCCCGGCGTGATTGCGACCCAGCTCCTGGGCATCGGTGCCGCCTTCCTGTGGGCTTTCCCGTTGGCCTGGCTCTGCTTCGCCGGCATCAATCTCGTCATCAAGGTGCGCGCCGAATCCCTGCACGAGCAGCGCGGACTGGATTTCACCGAGCACTCGGAAGTCGGCTATCCGGAATTCCAGACAGATCTGCCACACGCCGGGCGGGCCGACTGATGGCGGCCACAGACGCGCGGCATGCGCGTGAACGGACCATCATCAGCCAGGTCCTGGGTACCAAACTGGACGCGGCTGGCGTCCAGAGTGCCCTGGACCTGTGGGATCAGAAGTTCGCCGGCCGTAAGTCCGTTCCGCTGATCGAGTTTGTCAACGAAATCCAGGCGGTGCAGACGCTGGAAGCACGTGAACGCCATGAGCTGAGGCTGGCGCTTTACCGCGGCATGATCCAGGCCGCCGCTGGCCCAACGGCGCCAACTCGGCCAGCAAGCCGCCCGGCACCGACGACCTCCGTTCGCACCGAACTGAAAGGCACCCCCGCCGAAATCGTGTTTCTGAAGATTGTTCAGCACTATGGCGAGCAGCTGCGCGAACTAGGACCGGTGGTCATCCAGCAATTTCTGGCCGAGATGCGGACCGCACTGGAAGACCGCCGGATGCCAGGCGTACTCGGTGATGCCATGGCCACAATCGCCATGCGCGGCGCAACGCCGGACGGCGTCCAGTGGGGCAACTCGGCGCGCATGCACATGCTGGCTCAAGGTTTGTACGTCGCAGCCTGCAAGGCCGCCGGCCCCGTGCAGGCCGACCGCATCCTGCTCGGGGCCGTGAGCGAAGCCAAAAAATTGGATGCAGCCAAAGTCTTTGCGCCAACCCAGTTTCTGTAGGGAACGCGTTCAACCCGCTCGCGAGGTGCGAGCCGCCTACAGTCCGCGCTGCGCCCAGTAGAGGCCTACATAGGCGCGTGGGTCGATGAACAACCCGCGCTCGGACTGCTCGGCCAGCCAGGCATGCGCCTGCGCCAGAGGCACGCGGTGCACGGTGATGTCCTCACTGTCCAATCCCCCGCCATCGCTGACTCGGCGCAAGTCGTCCGCGATGTAGAAGGCATTGAACTCGTTCGAGCTGCCGGGCGATGTCGGGCCGCGATGAACCAGCCGGACGCGTTCGCAGGCGTAGCCCGTCTCCTCCTCCAGCTCGCGGATCGCCGTGGCCTCGGCGGTTTCGTCCGGACCTCCATCGCCGTCGATCAGGCCTGCCGGCAATTCGATAACGCGACCGCCCACTGGTGGTCGGTGCTGCTCGACGTAGAGGATCTCTCGCTCCGGCGTCAGCGCGATGATCTGCACCGCGCCTTCAGGGGCAATCACACGCTGCACGAATTCCCAGCGGCCGCGGCGCACAAGCCGCAGGAATCGGCCCTCGATGAGGGTTTCGGTCTTGGTTTCAGTCATGGCGGGAGTATAGGCAAGCCCGCCCGTAATCTCTGCGGGCGGCCACCGACCCGCGCGGGTCAGCCGGCTGCGGCAGACCGAATCGGCGTGACCTTCTCGCTGCGCTGCACGCCGTTCTCGGACCAGTCCAGAATCTCCATCCGGCCATCGGCGTGCTCGACCAGCGCGGTGCAGGATTCCACCCAGTCGCCGGTGTTGTAGTACGTCACGCCATCGATATCGCGAATTTCCGCATGATGGATATGACCGCAGACGATGCCGTCGAAGCCGCGCTTGCGGCATTCGTGGGCCACCGAATCCTCGAAACTGGAGATCAGGTTCACGAAGCGCTTGGTCGTGTGTTTGGCGAAGTTAGACAGCGACCAGTAGCCCAGCCCGAACTTGCGCCGGAAAAAGTTGATGTAACGGTTCGAGGCGATCAGCGCCTCGTAGGCGACATCGCCTGCCAGCGCGATGGTGCGGTGGTACCGCGTGATCACGTCGAACAGATCACCGTGCAAGATGAGCAAGCGGCGGCCGTCGGCTGTCTCATGCACCGCCTCATTGACCACGCGGATATTGCCCAGCGTCAGGCGGTAGTCGACAAACTTGCGCAGGAACTCGTCATGGTTACCGGTGACGTAGTGCACGCGGGTGCCGCGCTTCGACTTCGTCAGGATTTTGCGCACCACATTGGTATGCTCCTGCGGCCAGAAGAACTGCTTCTTGAGCTTCCAGCCATCGACAATATCGCCGACGAGGTAGAGGTCATCGCAGGTGACGCTCTTGAGGAAACGGGTCAGTTTCTCGGCCTGGCACCCTGCCGTGCCGAGGTGAATATCCGAGATAAAGACGGTGCGGTAGTGGGTGCGATCAGCTTCGGCCATGGCGGATACAACTCGGGCACATTAATCCATGAATGTTTGAGCTTTGACATGACATTGCCGAGACAGTGCAGTGACCCTTTCATGACATTGGTCTGCGCGGGTCGCGATCACTGGCCGGACTGTGGACAATGACTCCGTCGCGCGACGCTTGGCCGCCCGCCCGACCAACGACCGCCGCCGGCCAGGGGAACAACAAGCCATGACCACAGCCCGCGCAGCGTTGGATGAGCAGCTGGAACTTGTCTGGTTCCGGCAAATCGTTGAACGCGGGCCCGACGCCATCGTCGTCATCGACAGCGACGGCCGCATCATCCTCGTCAATCGGCAAACCGAGCACCTGTTCGACTACCCTCGCTCCGAACTGCTGGGCGAGCTCGTCGAAATACTGGTTCCGGAGCAGTTCCGGAAGGGCCATGGCATTTTTCGCGACGCCTATTTTGGCGAGCCCAAGGTGCGGGAAATGGGCGCCGGCCTGGAGCTCAGCGGTCGGCGCAAGGACGGCACGGAATTCCCGATCGAAATCAGCCTCAGCCCGCTGGACACCGAACGCGGCCTGTTCGCCGCAGCGGCCATTCGCGATGCCACGCAGCGGCGCAAAGCGCAGCGACAGTTTCGCAATCTGCTGGAGGCCGCACCGGATGCAATGGTCATCATCGACAGCGTCGGTGACATCGCCCTGGTGAACGCCCAGGCCGTACGCATGTTCGGCTACCAACGCGAAGCCATGGTAGGCCACAAGGTCGAGATGCTGATTCCGCAACGCCTGCGCAATGCTCACGCCGGCCATCGGGACCACTACTTCACTGGCCCCAAGGTTCGCGAGATGGGCGCCGGCCTGGAATTGAGTGGTCGCCGCAAGGACGGGTCGGAGTTCCCGATCGAGATCAGCCTGTCGCCACTGGAAACCGATGACGGCATGTTCGCGACGGCGGCGGTCCGTGACATCACCGACCGCAAGCTCGCCGAACGCACGCTCACCGAGTACGCCCGCACGCTGGAAGCCAGCAATGTGCAGTTGGAGCAGTTCGCCTACGTCGCCTCGCACGACCTGCAGGCACCACTGCGGAATATCGTCGGTTTCAACGAACTCCTGCAACGCAAGCTGGGGCCTGCGCTGGACGGAGATGATCAGGAACTGTTCGGCATCATCGACGAATGCGCGCGGCGCATGCAGGCCTTGATCGACGGCCTGCTCGAACTCTCGCGCGTCAATCAGACCAAGCTGGTGCATCAGCCGGTGGAACTACAGCAAATTGTCGACAACGCCTGCCTGCAACTGCAAAGCACGCTGACCGAAGCGGGTGCCACGGTCACAACCGCGTCGCTACCGAAGGTCACCGGTGACGAGTCCCTGCTCACCCAATTGCTGCAGAACCTGATCGGCAATGCCATCAAGTTTCAGCCAGCAGGCGCCAAACCCTGTGTGCACATCAGCGCGTCGCCGACAACGGCCGGCCGGCAGCAGATTCAGGTCAAGGACAACGGCATCGGCATCGACGCGCAGCAGCTGGACAGTGTCTTCACGATGTTCCGCCGCCTTCACACCAGCGACGACTACGCCGGAACCGGCATCGGGCTGTCGATCTGCCAGAAGATCGTCGAATTGCATGGCGGGAGCATCTGGGCGGAATCCGAGCCGGGCGCAGGCACGTCGTTCTTCTTCGACCTGCCCACGATGTTCTAGGGAAACACTGACCTATTCACACCACCAAGACGGAGCCGGTTTTCCCGCAAGCCCAGGCGGAGCGAGCGCGGTTTGGTCATTCCAAATGAGCGAACGAC
>JAGLCS010000034.1 GCA_023146115.1 Abyssibacter sp.
CCGGTGGCCGATGGCAGTGAAGGCGGCTGCACCAGCTTCGCGCCGGTTTACTACAACGCACCGCTGCGGTCGGTGATCGCAACGGATGCCACCAGTCAGACGCTCTACACCTTGTCTGACGCGTTTCTGATCGTGACCGATGCCGCGACCGGGTCGGAATTGGCGACGTTGGAGTTTGAGTGATGTCGTACCGGTTCGGGCCTTCAAATGTTGGATATCGAAAAGCCGGCGAGGCATCGTGGTCTTGTAGTGCGCGGACGCTGCTGGTGTCGGGATTGGTGGCCCTGAGCCTAGCTGCCTGTTCCGGGTCAGATGATGACCTGTCCATCATCGAGCTGACCACGGAATTCTCAGCCCCTTATTCCGGTGCGCCGGGTGGCGGATTCCAGACAGACGTTTTCTTCTATGACAATCGTTACGCGTATTACGCGGAGATGGCCGAATCCGCATCCGACGGAGCGGCGGAAGTGCCGGCGTACTCTTCGTCGCTCAACTACGTCGCCGTTGTCAGCACGGCAGGCTCTCGGGGGATCGGTTTGGTTCCGGAGTTTGTCGAACGGTCAGGGTCCACGGACGCGCTTCGTATGACGCTGTACCGCAGTGGCTGCCCCTATACCGCCGAGGTGCCCGAACCGAAAGTTGTTGTTTATTCCTGGTCGAGGGCCGGGCGCGTGCCGATCGTGAATCAGGACCTCGTTGATAGTGAATGTGATCTCTGACGGTTCTTCGCCGAAAACCAGCCAATCGACTACGAGCGGACAGGTGAACGGCTTGCCGAACTACGAGCGTCAGCCATGCGGGCTAACCGCAATAAGGAACCAGCTTGAACGCGCCAGGAGTTATCTCCGGTTTGCCGCGATGCGTCGCTGACGCACCGCGGCGTTTTCTTTCGGATCAGGCGTCTAGCGAGTCCACTGCCCTGGATACCGCCGCCGGCTGCGCGGAGTTCTCCAACGCGTAGCGATTGGCTCGCCGAAACGTTCCCAGGTCGTTGAACCGCACGCCGTTCTCCCGCATCACCCGGTGCGCGGCCTTCGCCGTGGCCTGGCGGATGTAGAACGGTTCCTTCACGACAAAGTGGTGGATGGCGTGGGTTGAACCGAAGTTGAAGCAGAACAGCTGCAGCGGCGCCATCCACCAGACGTTGAGGACCTGGGTCTGCTGGATGATGTTCTTGGCCTCGACATCGCCGTAGTAGTGCATGTTCGAGCTGATGAAGTGCAGGCAGAACGTGCGCAGCATGTTCGGACCCATGTAGACCACGGCGGCGGTGTTCAGGCCGGCGATGAAGGTTTCCATGCCGGCCGACAGCGGAATGCCCGAGCCGAACAGCAGCGCGATGCCGTTGGCCAGGTGGAACAGCACAAAACCATGCCAGAAGGCGTAGTGGATCAGGCCCAGTGGGAAATAACCACGACGCTGCTCACGCGCCAGCGACTTGAGCTCGGCCTCTGACTGCGGGTTCTGCGCGAGGACAAACGCGCGGGCAGCCTTGTAAATTGTCTTCGGGCGCAGGTACACGGCCAGCATGTTGTCGCCGGTCATCAGCAGCCTGCGCAGACCCCAGCGCTCGCCGTTGGTGATACCGCGCTCCTCGATATCGGACTCCGTGCCCGAGTACTTGTGATGGTGCAGGTGCATGCGCTTGCGCACCCAGGGGCTGATCGTGCTCGGCCGGGTGATCCAGCAAAGTGCCAGCATCAGGTTGTAGGCGCGTGGGCTGTTGCGGAAGTACATTAAGTGGATCAGGTCGTGTTCCAGCTCATGGATGAACGACAGGAACACTGCGGTGAGGGGAATGCAGACAAACCAGGGGATGACGCCCGCCACGTACGCCCAGCCGCTGGCGACCGCGCCGGCGATGGAGCCCGCCATGATCAGCGCGCCGATCAGGTTCTGATGACGCAGCCAGCGATGCCGCTGCCGCAATCCGTCCGCTGCGGCGCTGACGCCCGTCCGAATGCTCTGGATGCGATGTTTGTCGGCGTCCGACAGATTGCGGGTATGCATGGATACAGGTCTCCAAGAATGTCTGTGGTCAGTATCCGGGCCCGGCCGGGGCGAGACAGGGCCGAATCCGCCAATCGCATGACTGCTTGCGCCAATGTGCTGTTGGTTGGCCATCGATGACGGCCGCCGACGACATCACGTCGCTGGCCAGCTGGGCGCGAGCGATCCGTGCGGCGCTGGTCCAGGCCGGCATTGCCTGGGAGCCGCTGTTTTGCGAGGCCGGGATCGATCCGGCCTGCCTGGCGAACCCGGATGCCCGTATTCCATTGAGCCAGACAACCCGGCTCTGGGACGCGGCCGTGGAGGCCACGGGTGACGACGCCTTCGGCCTGCGCGTGGCGCGGCATGTGAACCAGGCCACGTTCCACGCGCTGACGGTCACCACCCTGGTCAGCGACTCGCTGCGCGATGCCATGCAGCGCATGGTGCGTTATGGCCGGGTGGTGACTGATGCTGCGCAAATGCAATTCGGTGAGGACGCCAGGCACTGCTGGGTTGAGCTCGGCCATGTGCCCGTGGACCCGCCCCCGGCCTGGCAGGCCGTGGACGCATTCGCTGCGATTCTGGTGCGCACGGCGCGGGCGCTGGCCGGCGGCGACTGCCATCCGGTCCAGGCCTCGCTGGCGCGTCCCGCGCCACCCAGCCTGGATCGGTTCGAGCAGACCTTTGCCTGTCCGCTGCAGTTCGGGGCAGCACAAACCCGCATCGTCTACGATCGCGGCCAAGCGCTGCGGCCGCTGGAAACCGCGAACCCGGCGCTTCGGGCGGTCAACGAAGCCCTGCTTGACGACATGCTGCGCCATCGGCTGCGCGATGACATCGTGTCATCCGTCCGCGATGCGATCTCCCGTCTGCTCCCCGGCGGCGCCTGCAGCCAGCAAGCGGTGGCCCAGGCCCTGCATCTGAGCCAGCGCAGCCTGCAGCGAAAACTGGCCGATCGCGGTACCAGCTTTCGTGCGGTGGTTGAAACCACGCGCCGCGAACTGGCGGATCGCCACCTCGCCTCGGCGCAGTGTTCCGTCACCGAAGTGGCCTATCTGGTCGGGTTCTCCGATGCGAGCAGTTTCACCCGCGCCTACAAGCGCTGGACCGGGCACGCCCCGAGTCAGTCAGCGGCCCGCAAGCCAGCAAGCTAAGCCCAATGCTCGCTCGTCACGCCTCGTGAGCGCCGGCGCGTGGTGCTATCGTGCGCGCCAGACGACAACCACTGCATGCTCATGATTCCGGTCCCCACCAAACTGACCCTGCACCGCGCCTCGCGTGTACTCGACGTGACCTACGACGACGGCGCGACGTACTCGATTCCGGCCGAACTGATGCGCGTGTACTCGCCGTCTGCTGAAGTCAAAGGCCACGGGCCGGGTCAGGAAAAGCTGGTCTGGGGCAAGCGCGATGTCGGCATTGACCACATCGAAGCCGTGGGCAGTTATGCCATTCGCCCGGTCTTTGACGACGGGCACGACAGCGGTCTCTACGGCTGGCCTCTGCTGCACGAGTTCTGCATGCAGCAGGATGCGCTATGGCAGGACTACAACGAACGTCTGGATGCCGCGGGCGTCGGCCGCGATCCTGGCGTGCGGACGCTGGATTCGGTCGTGAAGCAGTACAACCCCACCGCGGGCAAACCCTGATGAGCAAGACCACGCATTTCGGCTACGAAACTGTCAGCTCCACGGACAAGACACGCCGCGTCGGCGAGGTCTTCGCATCGGTCGCCTCACGCTACGATTTGATGAACGACCTGATGTCCATGGGCGTGCATCGCGTCTGGAAGCGCTTCACCATTGATCTTGCCGCCGTGCGTCCTGGCGAACGCGTCCTCGATCTGGCCTCCGGCACCTGTGATCTGGCCGGCAAGTTCGCCCGGCAAGCCGGTGCCGACGGACAGGTCATCGCATCGGATATCAACGCCTCCATGCTCAGTGTTGGCCGCGACCGCATGATTGATCGCGGCATTGTCCAGGGCATGGACTACGTGCTGGCCAATGCCGAGGAACTGCCGTTTCCCACCGATCACTTCGATTGCGTGACCATGGCCTTCGGCTTGCGCAACGTGACCGACAAGGACGCCGCGCTGGCGGAAATCCAGCGCGTGACCAAGCCGGGCGGGCGGGCGCTGATCCTGGAATTCTCCAAGCCCACGTCCGCCGGGTTCGGCAAGCTCTACGATGAATACTCCTTCAAGGTGTTGCCGGCACTGGGGCGTTATGTCGCCAAGGACGAGGCCAGCTACCGTTACCTGGCCGAATCCATCCGCATGCATCCGGATCAGGTGACCTTGCAGGGCATGATGGAAAAAGCCGGTTTCCTGCGCTGCCAGCACTACAACCTGGCGGGTGGCATCTGCGCCGTGCACCGGGGTTTTGGCGCATGAGCCTGATCGCCAATGGCGTCGCCGTGGTCGAGGCCGGCCTGAACCGCGCCTTGGCGTTGGACCCGGCAGTCGCCGACCGCCTGCGCCAACTCGACGGCCGTGTCGTCGCCGTCACCATCACCGGCTGGGATCAGACCGTCTACGCCGTGCCGGTGGTGGATCGCCTGCAACTGTCGATCTTCTGGCCCGATGAGCCGGATGTGCGGCTGATCGGTCGCATGGGCGATTTCGCCCGGCTGGCCGCCGCAGGTGGCGACAAGCAGGCGCAGTTGCTGTCTGGCGGCGTGCGCATCGAGGGTGATGCCATCCTCGCCCAGCGCTTTGCCGAGATTTTCGACGCCCTGGAACTGGATCTGGAAGCGCCGCTGGAACGGATGTTCGGTCCTATTGCCGCCTTCCGCATAGGCCAGACAGCCCGTCGCTTTTTCGGCTGGGGTCGCGAGGCGGTCAAAACCCTGGGTGACGACACCATCGAGTTCCTCCGCGAGGAAACCGGCGACCTGGTGCATGGCGACGAGGTTCACGAGTGGATGGATGCCGTCGACGACTTGCGCACCGGCACCGATCGGCTCGAAGCCCGCATTCGCCGCCTGGAACGGAAAACCGCTGAGGCGTGAGCAGCCCGTCGGCGCAAGCGCTGGAACAGTCGCTCGACTATCTGATCGAGGTCGACAAGCTCAAGAGGGAGGAAACACTGACTGGCGCACGCCGCCAAGACGGAGCCGGTTTCCCCGCAAGACCAGGCGGAGTGAGTACCGCTTGGTCATTCCAAGTCAGCGAACGACAACGCAGGATTGCTGGGAAACCGGCCCGTTCCTCCGGATTGCGCCTGAAAACAGGCCATGCAGCGTTGCTCGTCGTTCATTTGGAATGACCAAACTTCGCTCCTCGTGCCTTGCCTGGCCTGTTTTCAGGCG
>JAGLCS010000035.1 GCA_023146115.1 Abyssibacter sp.
CTTCTCGCGCCTTGCCTGGCCTGTTTTCAGGCGGCAACTTGGCGGCGTGCGTCAGTCAGTGTTTCCTCAGCCGCCAGTCGTGGATCACCGACGGCTCCCGGCAGGAGAACTCCGCGGAGCACTCCTGGCATGCGGCCCTGTCCGCGCTGGTGCTCGCTCCGTATGCCGCCTTTCCGGTCAATGTTGACCGGGTGATCCGCATGCTGCTGCTCCACGACATCGTCGAAATCGATGCCGGCGATACGTTTCTCTATGACGACCAGGCCGCCGCCGATCAGGCCGCGCGTGAACAGGCTGCCGCCGACCGGGCGCTATGGGATGAGTTCGAGGCGGGCGCGACCCCGGACGCCCGGTTCGCCAAGGCGGTCGACCGCGTCAATCCCGTGCTGCTGAACCTTGCGACGCAAGGGGTCGGGTGGCAACGGCATGGCATCCGCCTGGAGCAGGTGCTGGATCGAAATCGTGGAATCGAGGGGCCGTTGCCCGCGGTCTGGGCGGTGTTGCGCCGGCGTTTGGAAGCCGCCGCGAGCGCCGGGTGGCTATTGCGCTAACGGAACTGGCGCCTCAATAACCCGTGTGACTCGTCGGGTCCTGTTCCTTTTTGCTTAACCGCTCGCTGCGATCCTTGTCAGTCGCCCAGATCACTTGCGGAAACAGCAGCACGCGCAACAGGCCGATCAGCATGTAGAGGTAGGTGACCGAGAACAGGATGCCGCAGGCCATCGAAATGATCTCGAAGTTGGGCGACACGTACTTGATGCCCCACCACGACATGACGTCGGTGAGCGCCGCAGCCAGCCCGACGGGAAACACCCACTGGTAAATCCACAGGTGGTTGAACTGCATCGAGAACGGGATGCCGATGACCAGAAAGCTGGTTGTGAAGCCGAACAGGTGGGCGTGGGTGAAGGCGATGAGTTTGCCCTGCGACATGTTGGCAAAGTACGCCTCGGCGCTGCCGTGCAGATGCAGTTGGTAGCCGATTTCCGCCGCGCCAAATGCGAAGGCGATGCCGTATAGCGTGATCGCGAGCGCCAGGCCGCGTTTGACGCCCGTGGGGTAGTAGAACAGCGTCAGTGATTCCTTGCTGACGCGGAACGGAACGGCCAGACGACCCAGCCACAGCACGAGAAAGAAAAACACGCCCAGTGCCACCGGGCCGCCGATGGACTGCCATGCAGGTGGCGGCGGCTCGACCTCTACCAGGTCGTCCATCGCCAGGGTGTCGAGCACTGACAAATCGTCCTGAGCCAGGCTCCATTCCGACCACAACAGGCCGGCCGTCAGTACGGCGAGAATCCAGATGGCTTTCACGCAGTCTCCCCATGTTTTTCTGCCAGTCTAATCGCTTGTGCATGGTCACCGCGCGCCGTACTGTTCGCCGCGGGGGGTAACGCAATGGTTGACGCGGGTCAGCAACGTACATACGAAGATGGCGAACTGGTCTTTGCCGAGAGCGATGCCGGTGATGTCGCTTATTTGATTGATGAGGGTGCGGTCGAAGTCTTCACCGGTCACGACGACCAGCGCACCGTGTTCGCGACGTTGGGTCCGGGCGAGATCGTGGGCGAAATGGCGCTGATCGACACACGTCCCCGGTCGGCCAGCGTGCGCGCCATCGGGACGACCAAGCTCACCGTGATCAGCCGAGAGGGGCTGAACGACCGGCTCGAATCCGTCGACCCGATGGTGCAGCTGGTGCTGCACAGCATGCTGGACCGTTTTCGGGTGGCGATGCATCGCGTGCGCAGCGGCGAGGAAGAACCCGCGCCGCGCCGGGTGCCGGAGGCAGAAGCCCTGCCAAACTCGCCGGTGAACGAAGCGCTGCGCCACGGTGTGTTGCAGCAAAGCCGCATGGAAGCTCGGCTGCGTGGTGCCATTGCCGAGGACATGCTGGAGCTGCACTACCAGCCCATCGTGAAGCTGCCGCTCGGCAAGCCGGTTGGCTACGAGGCGCTGGCTCGCTGGCCGCAGCCGGATGGCGGCATGATCTCTCCGGGCGAGTTCATTCCGCTGGCGGAGCAGACATCGCTGATTCTTGAACTGGATGCCTGGGTGATCCGGCGGGCCTGCATCGATTTCATGGCGCAGGGCAATCGGCTGCGCGGTCAGTACGTGAGCATCAATCTGTCCGGTCGCCAGTTTGCGCAATCCACCGCATTCGAGCTGGTGGCCTCCACGCTGGACGCAACCGGCTTGCCGCCCGAGCGTCTGCAAATCGAACTGACCGAGGGCGTGGTCATGACCAATCCCGCCTATGCCGCCGAACTATTGGCGGAGTTCCAGAAGCTCGGGATTTCGATCGCCATCGACGATTTCGGCACGGGTTACTCGTCGCTGGCGTATCTGCACAATTTTTCCGCCGACGTATTGAAGCTGGATCTCAGCTTCGCGCGCGAGGTGCGCAAAGGCCCGAGTGGCGCGCGGATTGTCCGCGGCATTTCCGCGATGGCCGATGAGCTTGGCCTGCGCGTGGTGGCCGAAGGCATCGAGGCCGAAGCCGAGGGGCGTCAGCTCTACAAGCTCGGCTGTGGCTGGGGGCAGGGGTTCGGCTTCGGCCGGCCACGGCCGCTGGCCCAGGTGCTGGCCGACACGCCCAGCGCGTGACCGGTCCCCTGTGCAAGCCTTTGCGTGGCGGCCGCCGATGCGCGTGGGCGTTGCTGGCCGCGATGCTTGCCGGCTGCACGGCAACGCCTCCTCCGTCAATGCCTGCGGCCGATGCGCCGCTGGAACTCGCCGTGCAAGCGCTGATGCAGCGCGAAGGCGTCCAGGGCCTGGCGCTGGCGGTGATTCGCGATGGCGCTGTGGATCAGGTTCTCAGCCTGGGCAGTCGTGATGTGGCAGCAGCGTTGCCCCTGACCGACGGTACGATTGTCTACGGCGCCTCGTTCACCAAGACGGCTGTTGCCTACCTCGCCCTGCAGTTGGTCGACGAAAACCGGCTGGACCTGGATGCCGGCTTGCCGCAGCTACTGCCCAAGCCCCTGCCGCATTACACCGCCCCCGGGCGCAACTATTCGGATTTGCTGGGCGATGAGCGCTGGCGACGGCTCAGCCCCCGGGTGCTGCTGTCGCATGGCTCCGGCTTCGCGAACTTTCGCTGGCTGGAGCCGGATGGCCGACTGCGCTTCCACTTCGAGCCAGGCGTGCATTACGCCTATTCCGGGGAGGGCTACCGCGTACTGCAACTCGCGCTGGAATCGGTGCTGGGCATCGGGCTGGACGAGGCCATGGATGAGCGGGTTTTCGCCCCGCTGGGGATGGCGGACACGGCGATGGTCTGGCGGCCGGATTTCGCGGATCGGGCGGCGCTGGGATACGACATCGACGGTGAGGCCATTCCCCATGACCGGCGCGCGGTGCCTGATGCAGCCGGCTCTATGGATACGACGATTCGCGATCAGGCCCAGTTCTGGGCGGCGCTGGTTCGCGGCGACGGCCTGAGCGAGCACGCCCGTCGCGAAATGTTCCGTGCGCAACGGCCGATCACGTCGGCTCAGCAGTTTCCAACCCTGCCCGAGACGCGAGATGCGCCGTATCGGGATATCGGCCTTGCCGCCGGCCTCGGATTGCTGCGGTTCGACGGTCCGCAAGGGCTGGTGTGGTTCAAGGGCGGCCACGATGCGGGCACCGCCAACATGGCGATTTGCGTGCAGGCTCGCCGCGATTGCCTGGTGCTGATGTCCAATGACGTGCGCGCCGAGCGCATCTTTCCGGCGGTTAGCCGGCGCGTGCTGGGAGCAACCGGATTGCCGTGGTCCTGGGAGTACGGCGGGTTGTCCGATACTGCGAACTGATCGTTCGCCGGTCAGCCTGACTTGAGGCGCACCAGCAGCATCGTTGCCGCCTTGAGCACGGCGCGATCAACCGCTGCCTGCACCGCGTCGTCGGCCGGTTCGGTGTTCAGATGCTCGACCGATTGACCCACGAACGCGGCGTAGCGTGACGCGGTCTGCGCCGCCTGGAAGTCCGTGGCGTCGATTGCGCCGGCGTGGGTGATGTTGAGCTGGCGATCGGTCGCCAGCAGCACGAAGAACTGCTGGCCCTGGTGCTGGCCCGGCACGATGATCGACGTGCCGATGGGGCGGCGATCCCGCACGGGCACGTAGATGGTGTTCTCGTCTTCCGTCACCAGCGTCACGCCGCGCGCGGCCGCACGGGCGATTTCCTTCTCCGTGAACAGTGCATCGACGAGCTTGTAGGTCGTGACGTCCGGAAACAGCGCCCGCACCGGTTTGGGAATCAGGTTGCTGGTGTCCAGCCAGTCACCGGGCGCGTCGGGCGTGGAGTGGTCCGAGCCGGGGTTGGCGCGAGCGTTCGATTCAGCCGCGTTGCGTTGCCCGTCGCCATCGGCATCCAGCGACGCGATCTTGGCGAAGGCGCCGGCGTTGAGCCCGGCATCCTTGAACTGCTGGCCGTAGGCGTTGACCGGCGTGCCGCCGCCATCCTTGTGGCAGGCGTTGCAGGACGGCATGTAGCCGAACTGATTCTTGTAGAGCCGGGCAAAGGCCGGTTCGGCCTGTGCGGGCAGGCTGGCGAGTAGCAGCGCCGACGCAACCAGCCCGGCGGTGAGTCGAAAGGGCGCAAGGCGCATGGATCGTCCTCAGAAATCGAACAACGCGGGCACCTGCTCGCGCATCGGGGTCAGTGGGTCATCGCCGGCGGCCAGCGCCCGCTCCAGATGTTCGCGTTGCCAGGAGCCATCGGGCGGCATCAGTAGCCCGGCCTTGGCCGTGCCACGGTAGCGCTCGTAGTCCAAGGCATCACGAATCTTGTCCGTTGCCTCTATGCGCTCCAGCACAGCGGCCTCGCTGGCGCCGGCCATGAAGTTCAGCCGGGCGCTGGGGTTGTCGCGGTGGCAGCCAAAGCAATACGTTTCGAAGGGTTTGAGCACGGAATCCGCGGACAGTTGCAACGGTGGCTCGCCCTCACGGATCGGGGGCGACAGTTCGGCGACCGGCAGTCCCCAGCGCGTGGGCATGGCGTCGGCATCCAGCGTATCCAGCAGCGCCAGCATGATCTCGGACCGCCGGAACGGCACGGCGGCCACATGGGCATCCAGCGCGGCGCTCTGCACCGCAGACACCACCGCATCAATACGGCCGGCGGCCTGCAGGCGTGCGACGTCGGTTGCGGTGAATGCCTGCGCCAATGCGTAGACGGCGTCGAGGTCGCCGGGCTGTGACCAGCGCCGCGGCGGGCGGCGGGTTAGCGGATCGAACTCGCGAGGCAGTGATGGCAGGGCATCGAACTCCTCCAGCTTGTCCTCGCTGACCGGGTTGTTGCGCGCTGTGTCGCGGCCGAATACCGCGCGCTTGAGGCCGGCCAGCCAGCCGCCTTGATAAAGGTCATCTTCCAGCGGATCGCGGTTTTTCAGGTCATTGTCGGGTAGCTCGAAGCCGCGTTCGGGCCAGTGCTGGGCCAGGCGGGTGATCAGCGCCATCGCGGTTTCGGACTGCGGATCGAAACTGCCAGGCGCCAGGGCAAAGCGCAGGGCTTGGCCGAGCAGCATGCGGCGACAGGCATGGCCGGCTGTATCCGGACCGCAGCCATCGAGCCAGATGCGCTGTGCCAGCGGAATCATATTGGCGATGTCGGTGGCGTTGTCGACCGCTTCGGGTGCCGCAAGGCGGACGCCCAACGGCGCGCCGCGCAGGGTATCGATGTTCGGGTGAACGTCACGGATGCCTGCAGCGATGTCCGGTGCCGCATTGGTCTCCTCCCACGGGCGCACTGGAAAGATCGCCGCGGCGTTCTGGTGACAGGTCAGGCACACGTTGCGCCGGGCGTAGACGATGCGCGGCGTGCAGCCCTCGCAGTAGTCCTGCACCAACTGGAACTCGAAGCGTCCGGCAGCCTCGTTGTAGGACAGCACTTCGATTTCGTTGGCGGCATCGACAAAGCCGAGAAATAGCCGGCCCTTGATCGGCGGCGTCAGCGCGACGCCCGGTGGAGGTGACACATCGGCGGACAGCACGACCCGCGGATCGGCGAAAGAGGAACGACCTTTCTGCAAGGAACGGCCGTGGGGAATGAGCACCGTCGTGGGGCGGCGTCCGTCGACATCCAGCGAGGCCAGCCAGTCGACCACGGATTCGAAAGGGTAGGGCAGCGCGCCATTCTGGGCGACGAGCTGATCGAACAGCGAGCGTGTGCCTTCGGGCGGCAGGTCGGAATTCGGGATGACCTGCGCCGACAGGCTCGCCGGGTCGTAAAGCGGAGGCAGCCGGTCGGCGAGCGCGTCAACGCCGGGCTCGGCCACCGGGCGGTCGCCACAGCCTGCGCACAGCAGCAGGCCCATGGCGATCAGTCCGACTGCGACGGGCAGTCGTACGCGGCGCCGCGCGCGCAGGCGCCGCTGCTGTCCAGGCTCCGTCACGACCGGGTTACATCAGCTTCAGGAATTCGGTCAGCGCCGCCTTGTCCTCGGCCGAGAGGTCCACGCCGAACTGATGCCCCTTGTTCTCGATCAGGTCGTCGCATTTCTGGAACAGGGGTTTGTGCGGATCGGAACTGGCGAAGTAGGCGACCGGAGTCCCTTCTTTCACCGGCAGCTTGATCAGGCCCTGGCCGTCTTCGCGAGGGGCCACCTTGATGTCGCGGTCGGTGAGACTGACCTTTTGCGGGCGATGCGGTTCGTCGTTCGGATCGTCGGACATGAGCAGGCGCTGCATTGCGATCTCGTACTGCGCGATGCGGCCGGCGACGGTGTAGTCGATCCCGCCATCGTCCAGATAGGTCAGTTCGCCGAGGGCATTGTTGTGCAGGAACGGCGCGATGGCCCAGACATTGATCAGCGAGATGTTGCGGTAATAGCCCGCGCCGTCGTCGGCAAAGCTTTCACCGTCTTCGGCCGGGCCGCCGATGGTCTGGGTGCCGACGGCATTGCCGCCGATCAGCGGGAACATCCGGTTGATCTTTTTCGGCTCCGAGCCCGGCGACGGGCGCTGCCGATAGGTTTCCGAGGCGAACTCTTCCCAGATGTGCCCGGTGGAGTGGTTGTCATGCCGCGCGCGGCAGCTGTTCACGCCCACAACGTTGTAGGGCGTGGGTTCGTCATTGCCCAGCCAGTCCTGGCCGAATACGCCGTGGTCGGCGAACTGCTTCGGCCGCCACTGGCCGTCCTCGGTCTGCACCAGATGCTGCTCGCGGAACGACTCGGATTCGAGTTGCGCATCCGTGAACTCGTGTTGCCAGAAGTCCTCGGCGCCAAACACGTGGCCTTCGTAGTAGCGCTCCAATGCATCCGGGTCGCCGACGATGGCATCCGGCGGCAGCTTGGTGGAATGGCACTGCGCGCAGTTGCGTGCGTAGACCTTGCGGCCGGCGGGGACCTGGTCCAGGTCGATAAAGGCATCGCCGGACGTGCCGTCGACGTCGGTGGCATGCAGCAGATAGGTCGGGCCGCCGCTCAGCAGATAGGCCGCCAGATCGTCCATCTTGGCGTCGGCATAGTTCCAGGCCTCGCAGTCGATGGAGCACTGCTGGATGGACATCGGCTTTTGCGTGGAGCCGTCGCCGAAAAAGTCACCCGGTACCGGAAAATTCGGCACCCAGCATTCCTCGGTGCACATGCCGATATTGATGTACACGCGCAGCAAGGCCAGGCGGTCGCCCACGGTGTCCTCGGCGCCTTTCAACACGTGCTGGGTCGGCGCGGTGCTGGTTTCCCCCGTGAACGGATGCCTCATCTCGTGCTGGAACACGCGCTTGTTGATGAAGTCCGTGATGTTGTTCTGGGTGCCGGGGTTGTGCTGGAAATCGTTGGGATTCAGCGAGGTGTCGACCGTGCCGGGCCGCGCGGAGCCCACGGCCTGCACCGCGAAATGGTCGCGGGGGACGGCGGATAGGAACGCGGCCAAAGGCTGGTTGACGTACTGGTTGCCGATCAGCCCCATGATGTTTTCCCATTCCGGCTCGTTCGGGTCAGCCGGCGGGTTGGTGGGGTCGAACGCGGCATGGCACTGCACGCATGGCTGGCCGATCATGAAGCGCTTCTGCGACTCGATCTCGCCGGCCTCGAATGGTGCCGTGCGCGGGTCGTAGACGACCTCGCCCTGCTCATCCCGGGTCGGATCGCGAAAATACTTGCGGTAGCCGATCACGCCGGAAGATTTGGGGTCGGCGCAGCGATCAAGCCAGTAGGTGGACTCGTCGCCCTGTTCGCAGTCCGGGTCGTTGATCAGACCCCATTGGGTGTAGCGGTACGGCCGATGCTTGGTGTGCATCCATTCGCCGTAATGCATGTTGGCATCGCCGATCGTGCGCGCCAGGTGGATGTCGTTCAGATCCTGGTTGCCGAAGGTGCCCTTGAACCAAACGTCGCGGCCGCGGCGCACGGCCTCGCGCAGGCGCTGGGCTTTGGCCGGATCGGTGGCTTCCACGTCCGTGAACAGCGCGCCGGCGATGCGGCAGCCCTCGGCGTCGTACTTTGTGAGCTGCGGTTGATCGCAAGAGGGGGGTGGCGCCTGCGGGATCGGCGCGATGTCCCAGGTGATGGGGCCATTGCGCTCATGCGTGGCCGGGCTGCTGCCCTCGTGCCAGATCTTCTTGGCGGCCAGCGTGTTGTAGAAGTTGTCGGCGTACCAGTCGGCCTCGGCCTGAACCTTGGGCGAGCCACGGTAAACGCCCATCGGAAATCCCTTGGATTCCAGCTGTTCCGGCGTTGGGCTGCGCAGCGTGCGCGTGAAGGCGTCGTCCTTGACGGGATAGGTTTTCTGCGCGGCGTGAGCCGGAATAATTACTGCGGCCAGCAGGCACGACAGCAGCGTCGTTATTTTCATTAATGTCTCCCCGTTGCGTCCGCATGGTACGACATGACCACGACGGGTCAACGTTCGCGCCATCGCTGCGGCAGGCAAAGTTTGCCGACCAAGCGCGGCGCAGCGAGAATGCGCACATGCTCTCACCTCTACAGTTGCGCCGTTTCTGGCAGATTCGGCGTGTCTATCGCCGGTATGGACTGGCGGAAGCCCTCGGCAAACCCGTCAAGCGATCCTTCGCCGAGCCCATTGGCGTGCGATTGCGCAAGGCGCTGGAAGAACTTGGGCCGGTGTTCGTAAAGTTCGGGCAGGCCTTGTCGACACGCCCGGACATTCTCCCGCCCGAACTCGCGGGTGAACTGTCCAAGCTGCAGGACCAGGTTCCGTCGTTTCCCGGTGCCGAGGCGCGCGCGCTGGTCGAGCAGGCGCTTGGCAAGTCCGTCGGGCAGGTCTTCGCCATCTTCGATGACAAGCCGCTGGCATCGGCCTCCATCGCGCAGGTCCACGCGGCGAGGCTCAAGGGCGAGAACGGCGCTGCCGGTTTCGATGTGGTCGTCAAGGTGGTGCGTCCCGGCATTCATGCGCAGATTCGGCGCGATGTCGATCTGCTGCACGCGTTGGCGCAGCTGGCCGAATGGTTCTCGCCGCTGGCTCCACGGCTGCGGCCCAAGGAAGTCGTCGCCGAGTACGAAAAGGTGATCTTCGACGAGCTCGATCTGCTGCGCGAGGCCGCCAACGCCAGTCAGCTGCGACGCAACTGGCTGGGCAGCGAGATGATCTACCACCCACTGGTCGTCTGGGAGCTTTGCCGCCCGAACGTGATGGTGATGGAGCGCCTGCACGGCGTGCCCGTCGACGAGATCGCCACGCTGCGCCAGCGCGATGTGGACATCCAGTTACTGGCGGAGCGCGGCGTGGAAATCTTTTTCCGTGAGGTGTTCTTCTTCAACTTCTTTCATGCCGACATGCATCCCGGCAATGTCTTCGTGGATACCAGTGACCCCGCCAATCCGCGCTGGCTGGCGCTGGATTTTGGGATTGTCGGTTCGCTGACACCGGATGACCAACGGTATCTGGCGGAAAACTTCGTCGCCTTTTTCGATCAGGACTACCGCCGCGTTGCCGAGCTGCACGTGGAATCGGGCTGGGTGCCGGCGACGACGCGCGTCGACGAATTCGAAGGCGCGATTCGCTCGGTTTGCGAGCCGATCTTTAACCGTCCGCTGAGCGAATTGTCCTTCGGGATGTTCCTGCTTCGGCTGTTCGAGGTCGCGCGTCGTTTCGACATGACCGTGCAGCCGCAGCTGGTGTTGCTGCAAAAGACGATTCTGCAGGTCGAAGGCCTGGGCCGGCAGTTGTATCCGGATCTGGATTTGTGGAAGACCGCCAAGCCGCTGATGACCGAGTGGATGCAGGAGCGCATGAGCCCGAAACGGGTGGTCGCGCAGCTTCGCCGGCAAGGTCCGCAGTTGCTGGAAGCCCTGCCTCGGGCATTGTCGAGGTTGGGAGACGGGCACAACGGCGGCGTGGGGCAGGCCGATCTGGATCGCATGCTGGACGCCTTTCGTTCGGAGCAGCGGAGCAACCGGCGCACGATGATCGGAGCGACGCTCATGCTGTCCGCCTTGGTGATCTTCGGCCTGGATGGCTACCGTCCGGCGATCTGGAACGGCATGCCTGTGATCAGTTGGCTGCTTGGAGCATCCGGTCTGGTGTTATGGCTGTCGGCGCGTCGCCCAGGCGGAGGCTGACCCGCCAGTCCTGATCGCCGCGCTGGGCCGTGCGTGTATGGATCAGGTCGCTCACCGCCACCAAGACAATGCCTTCGCGCTTGAGCGATGGCAGTCTGCGCTCCAGCACGGCGAGCGTTTCCTCGTAAGGGTGGCCGATGGCCAATGCGGTGCCGTGCCGCTTGGCGTAACGCACTAGGCGATCGAACTCAGCGTGGATCGCCGCCGTATTGCGTTCGTGATCGAGAAAAACATTCCGCCGCGCGCTGGGAATGTGAGCGGCACGCGCGGAGTGCAGTGCAACGCTGCGCGGTGTCGTCATGCTGTCGACAAAATAGAGATGCGGATACGCGTCCATCGCGTCCATCAGCCAGCGCATGTGGCTGCTGCGCTCGGTGAGCAGGCTGCCCTGATGGTTGTTCAGGCCGACAACGTGGGGAATATGCAGCATCGCCCCGTTGAGCACGCTGCGCACGTCGTCCGATGTGCTGTTCACCGTGAGCGTATGGGGGTGCGCGCGGGCGCCTGCATGCGGTTGCATGGGCAGGTGCAGCATCACCTCCTTGCTCAACTCATGTGCCACCTCGGCCTGCTCGACCGAATACGGCGCATCGGGAATGAATGCGCAGGCGACGGGGCCGGGCAGTTGCAGCACACGCACGCCGGCGTCACGGCTGTAACCCAGGTCGTCGATGATGATGGCGATTCGTGGCTGCGCCTGCAGCATGGCCGGGGCCAATAGCAGCAGCGTGAGCCAGAGTCCCCGAACTCCCCGTGGTGACATCAGTCGGCGTCCATGACCGTGTATGTGCTGTCCATTCCTGGCCCCCGGCATCACGAAAACACTCCGCCGCGGGGCGGCGGCGAGGCATCTGGTCGGGCAGTTTAGCGCCTGGCCTGCTCTAGAATCGACAGGCCCTTGAGGATATTCAGCGCCTCGAACAGGCCGAAGTCGTTCTCGGCCAGATTGGGGTCGCTCTTGAGTTCGGCGTCGTCCTCGGCTTCGAGGAGGTCATCCAGCTGATCATTGTCCAGACGGCCGGCGAGATCAGCTTCGGTGATCGCTTTGGGGCCATCACGTTTCTCGACCTTGACGCGCTCGATGGCGATATCCGGGTCGATGCCTTCGGCCTGGATGGAGCGACCGGACGGCGTGTAATAGCGCGCGGTTGTGAGCTTGATGGCGGCATCGTTCTTCAGCGGCACGATGGTCTGCACCGAGCCCTTGCCGAAGGTTTTGGCGCCGACCAGTACGGCGCGGCTGTGATCTTGCAATGCGCCGGCGACGATTTCGGAGGCCGATGCGGAGGCCTCGTTGATCAGCACCACCAGCGGTACGCCGTCGAGCAGATCGCCCGGTGTCGCATTGAACGTGCGATTGGCCTGATTGCTACGCCCCTTGATCGACACGATCTCGCCACGGTTCAGGAACGCGTCGGACACGTCCACCGCCGCATTGAGCACCCCGCCGGGGTTGGTGCGCAGATCGAGCACGAGTCCGCGCAGCGCGCCATCATTGCGTGCGCGCAGCTTTTGCAATTCTTCTTCCAGCAGGCGTCCGGTGCCGCCGGTGAAGGTGGAAATCCGCAGATAACCGTAGTTCGGTTCCAGCATGCGCGAGCGCACGCTGCGCACCTCGATGATGTCGCGGACGATGTCGATTTGCAGCGGCTGGGCCTCGCCTTCGCGTACGACATCCAGCGTTACCTTGGTGCCGGGCTCACCGCGCATGAGTCGGACCGATTCGGTGAGCGTCAGGCCCTTCACGGCCTTGTCGTTGACCTTGATGATCAGGTCGCCCGCCTCGACCCCAGCGCGTTGGGCCGGCGTGTCGTCGATGGGCGCAATAACGCGAACGAAGCCGTTCTGCCCTTGAACCTCGATGCCCAGCCCGCCGAACTTGCCGGAGGTGGAAACCGTGATGTCCTTGAACTCCTGCGCATCCAGATAAGCCGAATGCGGGTCCAGGCCGGACAGCATGCCGCGGATCGCAGACTCGAGCAGCGCGTCGTCATCGATCTGCTCAACGTAGTCCTGCTGGACCCGGTTCAGAATCTCGACGAAGGTCTGCAACTCGGACAGTGGCAGCTCGGATGTGGGTTCCCGGCCGGCCGAGACGCCCTGAGTCAGGGTAAGAGAGATGCCGACCACCGCGCCTGTGCAGAGCAGCAATACGGTCTTGACGGTGTTGTTCATGCTTCTGATTTCTCCGTGGGCCGGGGTGGTCGTGGTTATGCGACCCAGCCGAGTCCGCATCATAGTACAGGCCGGCTTCAACCAGCCGCAGGGATGCCACTTTGATCAGGCAAGGCCTGTGCCTGTTGTTGCGCGCCGCTTAAAGGTCCGGGCCGGCCGATCGGCGACGGGTCTAGCGGTCTGACCGCCCGAATCGGCTGCTTGTTCAACGCGCGGCCAGCCAGGTGATCGGATCGACCGCACGTTGGCCCTTGCGCAGCTCGAAGTAGACGCCGGTTTCTCGGTGGCCACCGCTATTGCCGGCCGCACTCACGGCTTCGCCCATCCGAACCCATTCACCGACCTGCACCAAGGCGGTCTGATTGTGTCCGTAGAGCGAATACCAGCCGTCATCGTGTTCCAGCACGACCAGCACCCCGTAGCGATGCATCCAGCCCACATAGGCGACACGGCCGCTGGCGACGGCCTGTACCGGCTTGCCTTCGTCCGCGGCGATCCAGAGGCCCTTCCAGCGGATATTGCCGGCCTTCGGCTGGCCGAAGGCCGCGATCAGCCGCCCCCGCACCGGCCAGGCGACAGATCCCTTGCGGCGGGTGATGGGCTCGTCGTCGTCCAGGACCAGCGGAATATCCGCCAGCACGTCTTCCAGGCTTGCCAGTAATCCAGTGAGCTGCGCCTCGTCGGCCTTGAGCTGCTCAACCTCGAGAACGGAGTCGCGAATCTTGGCCTCCAGGCTGGCGACGGCCTGTTCGCGCTCATCGCGTGTGGCCTCCAGCGCATCCAGTGACCGCTTGCGCTTGGCGAACAGGGCTTCCAGCGAACGAATTTCACCGGCCAGTTGTTCTTCGAGCTTGCGCAGGGCCAGCGCCGAACGGGTAAAGGCCTGAATCCGGTCGCTGCGTGCTCTGGCCAGGTAGTCGTAGTAGGTCAGTACGCGGCCGATCGCAGCCGGGTCTTCCTGGTTGAGTAGCAGCTTGGCCCGGCCCTGGCGGCCGATCTGGTAGGCGGCGCGAATCTGCTGCTTGAGCGTGTCGCGCTCGCGCTCGACATCGGTTAGCGCCTGGTCGCGTGAACGGCGGGTTCGACCCATGCGTGATTGCGTCGCATCGATGTCGGACTGCAGGCCCGCCAGCGTTTGGCTCAGTTCGCTGACCTTGGTTTCCGTGGCTTCCAACTCGCGGAACAGCTTCCCGCGGCGCGATCGGTCGCGGTCCACGTCCTTTTTCAGGGCCTGCAACCGTGCGCGTACACGTTCGAGTTCGGCCGTGGTTTGTTCCATGCGCTCGCCATCGCCCTGAGCAATGGCGGGCGTCTGCGGCACCACGGCGGCGACCAGCGCAGCGAGGCACAGTGCTCGCGCGATCAACGCCGGCCTTCTACCGGCTGCCCCCCAATGCGATAATCCTGTGCTTTGCACGAACGCGGCTTCCAATCCCTGAACGTATGGACCTGATACTCGACTTTCTGGCCCGGCATCCCATCCTGACCACGGCGTTCATTGTCGTGCTCGTGGCGGTGATCGGCAACGAGATCGCAATTTCCTTGCGCTCCGGGCACAAGCTATCGCCGGCGGATGCCGTGCGTCTCATTAATGACCGCGAGCCGGTGATTGTCGATGTCCGGTCGCAGTCGGACTATCGCAAGGGGCACATTATTGGTGCCATCAACTTGCCGATGGCGCGGATTGCCGAAGCAGACAAGGAACTCGCCAAGCACAAGTCCAAGCCGATGCTGCTTTACTGCGCCATCGGCACGGCTGCCGGCTCGGCGCGAGAAAAACTGATGAAGCAGGGCTGGGAGGAAGTCTTCCCGCTGCGCGGTGGTCTGAATGCGTGGCAGGGAGCCGGACTGCCCGTTTCCAAGGCGCGGTAACCCATCCGGTGGAACAAATGCGTTAGGTTTTTCCATGCCCATATCGAAATCTACACAACGCGCTACTGCCCCTACTGCATCATGGCCAAGCGGCTGCTGCAGATGCGGGGTCTGGCGTTTGACGAGATCGCGGTGGACGAAGATCCGGCCACCCGACAGGCCATGGCCCAGCGGGCGGGCCGTCGGACCGTTCCGCAGATCTTCATTGGCGAGACACACATCGGCGGTTGCGACGAGTTGCATGCGATGGACGCCAACGGCGACCTCGAGCGGCTGCTCCAGCCGCCGGGCTGAACCCCATAGCGGTCCGCTGGGCGGTCCGACTCACTCGAACGGAGAAACAGGTGGCAGAGGAACAGGCAGGCGGCAAGCAGGTCGTCATGCAGAAGGTTTTTATTCATGACGCATCGCTGGAAGTGCCCAAGGCGCCGCAGATCTTCACCCGCAAGTGGGAGCCGCAGGTGGACTTGTCCATCAACACCGCGGTGCAGCGGATCGAGGGCGAGACCTACCAGGTCACGCTGACGGTCACGGTGACGACCAAGGTCGGTGAAGAAGTCGCCTATATCTGCGAAATCCAGCAGGCCGGCATCTTTGTGCTGCAGGGCATTGCTGACGACGCCGAACGTCGCGCGATCCTCGGCGCCTACTGCCCGAACGTGCTGTTCCCGTTCGTGCGCGAAGCGGTCAACGATTTCGTCCAGCGCGGTGGTTTCCCGCAAATGCTGCTGCAGCCGGTCAACTTTGACGCGATCTATCAGCAGCACCTGGCCAAGGGCGCCGAGACAGAAGGCGACGGGACGCGGCATTGAGCGAGGCTGAATCCATTGCGGTGATCGGCGCCGGTAGTTACGGCACGGCGCTGGCGATTCAGGTCGCTCGGCAAGGCCGCCCGGTTCGACTCTGGGGGCGTAACGCCGAGGCGATGAATCAGATGGCCGAGGAGCGGCTGAACGCACGCTACCTGCCCGGCTGCCCGCTGCCCGAAACCCTGCAGCCCGTGGCCGATCTCGCCGCGGCGCTGCAAGGGGCGACAGCCGTGATCGTCGCCGTGCCCAGCCATGCGCTGCGCGAGACCTGCACCGCCATCGCCCAGTCGATCGGCAATCAGGTGCCGGTCGCCTGTGCGGCCAAGGGGCTGGAGCCGGAAAGCTGCAAGCTGCCGCTGGATGTGATTGCCGAAGTGCTGGGCGAGGCCTGGCCGCTGGCGGTGATTTCCGGCCCGACCTTCGCCAAGGAAATCGGCCAGGGCATGCCCAGTGCGGTGAGCATTGGCGCGCGCTCCCTGGATGTTGCGGACGCTTTTGCCGAGGCGCTGCATGGCGCGGGTTTCCGTGCCTACACCACGGACGACATCGTCGGCGTGCAAATCGGTGGCGCGGTCAAGAACGTGCTCGCGATCGGCGTGGGGATTGCCGATGGGCTGAATCTTGGCGCCAACACCCGCGCGGCGCTCATCACGCGCGGGCTGGTCGAGATGAGTCGGCTCGGCGAGGCGCTGGGCGCGCGTTCGGAAACCCTGATGGGCTTGTCGGGCATGGGTGATCTCGTGCTCACCTGCACCGACAACCAGTCGCGTAACCGCCGGTTTGGTCTGGCGCTGGCCCGTGGCGAGTCGGTCGATGAGGCCATGGAGGCGATCGGGCAGGTTGTCGAGGGCTATCGAGTCACCCGCGAAGTGCGTGAACTCGCACGGTCGTTGGGCATCGAGATGCCGATTACCGAGCAGGTGTATCAGGTGCTCTACGAAGGCGTCGCGCCTGTCGCGGCCGTGTTGAGCCTATCGTCGCGCCCGCAGCGCGCAGAGACCGAGTAGCGGCCTCAGCCGCCGCCCGCATAGTCCAGCTGGCGCCATGCCTCATAGGCGATCACGGCGACCGCGTTCGATAGATTGAGGCTGCGGTTGTCCGGGCGCATCGGAATGCGTAACCGCTGAGCCGCGGGTTGGGCATCCAGCACCGCCTGCGGCAGGCCGCGTGTTTCGGGGCCGAAGATCAGCAAGTCCTGTGTTGAATAGTGCACCGTGTCGTAGCGCTGCGCGCCGCGAGTGGAGCAGGGAAGCCAGCGGCGGTGCCCCTGGTCGGCCAGCAGAGCGGCCAGGTTCGCGTGCCGCCGCACCTGGGCGAACTCGTGGTAATCCAGTCCGGCCCTGCGCAGCCGGCGATCATCCATCTCGAAGCCCAGCGGTTCGACCAGATGCAGTTCTGCGCCCAGGTTGGCGCAAAGCCGGATTACATTGCCGGTATTGGGCGGGATCTCGGGTTCGAACAGTGCGATGGCGAACTGCGACGAGGAGGTCGGGTTCACAATTTTTCCGCGCCGCAGCGCCAGCAGTCGGAGAACTGGCCGCCCATACGCTCGCCGCAGGCCGGGCAGGTCCATGGGGGGCGCGGGTCTTCGCCGCGTTCCCACATCCGGATCAGTTCGCGTGCGCGCTGGGCATCAGCATCGCGCGTCACACACACCTGCGGATACGCGTTGGTCGGCAGGTCGCCCTGCCCACCCCAGCCGAACACGCCCTTGATGAAGACATCCAGCCCCCAGCTGACCAGGTAATCCTTGACGATCTCGGCGTTGACCGGATCGGAGGCCTCGTACACGCACTTCATGTGCTCAGGCGCAGCACATGCGCCGGGGCGGGCCGGTCCAACGCATCGCGCATGAGGTTCAGCGCCACATGGTAGGCCTCAACCCCCTGGTCCAGCGCATCCGGGCCGGCGCGAGGCAATTCGTCGAAGATCAACGCGATCAGACCCGGGCGTTTCGGTATGAGTGTCTGCGCACCATCGGCTGCCCGCCAGGGCGAGCGCGACGACAGGTGGTGATAAAGCACGCGGTCGCATGGCATGCCGGCCAGCCCGGGGCGGTCCAGCACGCCGCCGTCGAGATAAGGGCGGCCTCGCATCCACACCGGATGAAACATCAGGGGCACGGCGCAGGAGGCGCGTATGGCGGGCGCCAGGGCGCCGCTGTCGAGCACGCGTGTGCGGCGACCGAGCACGTCGTAAACCGAGACCGCGAGCGGAACGCGGCACTCGCCGAATGTCTTGACCGGGAGCCAGTCGTTGAGCAGCCGTTCAAACCGCTTGCCCCGGATCAGGCCGGGGCCGGGGAACGGGTCCCAGAAGTCTCGTTTCTGGATATCCAGCAAGCGGTCGGAGATGGCTGAAGGCGACAGGCCGGCCGCCCAGCTCGCGCCAATGAGCGCGCCGGCGCTGGAGCCGCTGATGCGCGTGGGCCGGAGATGGCGCTCCGCCAGCGCATGCACCACGCCGGCGTGCGCGAAGAACCCGAAAAAACCGGATGACAGCGTCAGCCCGAAGGGTGCTAGCGCCAGCCAGGCGGCGAGCGTCGGGGCGTGCGTTGTCACGGCTGCTTGTTATTCTGCATAGCGACAATTGTAAGGGCTCGTGTTTCTCCTCAGAAACACTCGGCGGCCGCAATGGTCTGAGCTGTTGTGCCGCTGCACAGAATCCCGTTTTGCCAATGGAGACCGCCCGATGGAGTTCGGACCCGAAATTAGCCTTGTTGCCCTGTTCCTCGGCCTGCTAGTCGGAGGGGCGATCGGATTCGCGATCGGGCGCGGCGGCATGTCGCGGGAGCGGGCGGCCCTGCGTAGCAGTCATGATGAGCAGGCGAACCTCAAGCGCGAGATGGAGACGCATCTGCGCGAAACCGCGACGCTGATGGATCGTCTGGCCACCAACTATCAGGACGTTTACGCGCATCTTGCGGAAGGCGCCCGGCAGTTTGGTGCCGGTGAGATGCCGATGCCTTCTACACGTGCGTTGACCCACGAGCCCGATGGCGCAGATCAGGAACCCGGACCGCATGGTGCGGTGCCCAGCGCCAGGCCGCGCCGCGACGAACCCGTCACCGATTGACGCGGCCTGGTCAGGCGCCTAACGTCGATCTGTCTGTATCAGGGAGTGAGCCATGAGATCTTGGATCGCCGTCATTTTCGCCGCCATCATGTGTTTCAGCGCCACGACGGTTTCAGCCGCGAATGCCTCGGCACCGCATGAAGAACCATCGGCCGCTGCCATGACCTTCGACTTGTTGATCGTTCGTCCGCTGGGGCTGGTCACGACCGTCGCAGGCGCGGGCCTGTTCGTGTTGTCGGTGCCGTTCTCGGCCATCCAGGGCAAGTCGCCACTGGATGCCGCGGATACGCTGGTGGTCCAGCCGGCGCAGTTCACGTTCACGCGACCGCTTGGCGAGTCAGATTGATTGCATAACGCGCAACGGCGAAACCCTTAGTGCAGGGTGATCCATAGCAGTAGCGCAAGCCCCGCCAGACCTAGCCCGGCGTGAACCCAACGGGCGGGTCGTGTGGTCAGGTGATCGCGGATTCGCTGTCGAAACAGCAATCCGCCGCTCGCCGTCGCAAAGCCCAGCAGCCCCACCAGGGGACCTTGCCCCGCGATTCCGGCATCGTGCGCGCCGGCGAATATCCATACCAGCGCCAGAACGCCCAACGCGGCATGCACCCCCCGGACCAGCGCGCGTCGCGGCATCGTGTCGCCGGACGCGAGCAGCGCGATCCCGCCGAGGCTGGCCAACACCATGAAACTGACGGCTGTGGCTAGCATTGGAATCGGCTGCCCGGTTTAGCGCGCCGCAACCGGGAGGCCATCGACGTCCAGGGTCTGTACCGGGCCCAGTTCCAGCGCGCGGATGTCGGTCTCGATGCGGTCCAGATCGCCGATGATGACCCAGGTCAGGGTGTCCGAATGAATCACCGATTGCGCCAGCCCATCCACCGTTGACGTGTCCAGGGCCTGAACGCGGGACACGAATTGCTCGTACCAGCGCGGATCCAGCCCGTAGCGCACCGATTCGCTCAGCGTGCCTGCAACCTGACCGCTGGTTTCGTTGGAGCCTGGCAATTCCAGCGTGAGCCCGCTCTGGGCGGCGGCCAGCTCCGCGCCGGAGACAGGGCGTGATGATCCGATGGCGCGGGCTTCGGCGAGCATCTCTTGCATGGCATCGGCGGTTCGGTCGGTCTGCACCGGTGCGAACAGGATGAACGGCCGTTGCGCAGCCGTCGACGAGACGAAGCTGCGGGCGCCATAGGCCCAGCCCTTGTCCTCCCGTAGGTTCATGTTGAGCCGGGCCGTGAAGTTGCCGCCGAACAGCGCGTTGAGCGTGCGCAGGGCGGCTTCGTCGATGTCTCCGCGCGGCGGAATCAGTTGGCCCGCGAGAATCACCGATTGCTCGGCGCGCGGCTTGTCGATGAGGTAGACCCGCGCCTGTCCGGGTGCCGAAACGGTTGGCAAGGATTTGCTGGGGGGCGTCGGTCCGGCCGGGTTCCAGTCGCCAAAGTGCTTTTCCAGCAAGGGCTTGAACGTCGCCATGTCGATGTCGCCGACCGCAACCAGCGTTGCGTTTTCCGGTCGGATCCACTGCTGGTGGAAGCCGACCAGTTCGTCCCGCGTCAGCGCCGTGATCGCAGCTTCGGTTCCGGAGCCGGTGAGCGGCTGGGAATACGCATGTCCCTGCCCGTAGAGCAGCGGCGGCAGCAGGCGAGCCGCCAATGAGTTCGGCCGCGTCTTTTCCTGCTGAATACCGGCCAGCCAACGGGGTTTGAGGCGGTCCAGCTCGTCTGGTGGAAAGGCGGGGTGACGGACGATGTCGGCCATGACGTCCATGGATGCATCAAGCTGCGGTGTCAGTGCTGACAGGCTGACCCTGCACTGGTCGACATTGGACGACGACGACAGCTGCGCGCCCAGGCGTTCGAGTTCGGCGGCGAGGCCTAGCGAGTCACGCTGCCCGGTGCCCTCATCGAGCATGGCCATGGTCATTGATGCCGTGCCGGGCCGGGCGAACTGATCGGCGGCATAACCCGCGTCGAACAGCAGCCGCAATTCGACCAGCGGAACGGTGTCGCGCTGCGCGAGCATGACACGCATGCCATTCGACAGCGTCGCTTGCTCAACCGTTGGCAGGCGCAGGTCGGGTGGCATGCCCGGCTGCGGCAAGTGGCTGCGGTCCACCGACTCGCCGCTCGCGGCCGCCACGCCTTGCATGGGTTCCACCGTCAGCGTGTAGACGCCATCGGTCAGCCACTGTTGGCCCACCTGTTGAAGGTCGTTCGTCGTCGCGGTCTCCAGCACATCCAGGTACCGCTTGTACGCATCTGGCGACCCGCCGAACACCGCTGAGCGCGCGAGAATTCCGGATTTGCCCGAGCTGCCGCCGATGCGCTCGGCGCCGCGGATGAAGCCGGCGCCCACCCGCGCCCGAACCCGGGCGAGCTCATCGGCCGTGGGGCCGGATTCGATCAGGCGGGTCAGTTCGTCGTTCATCGCGGCCTCGACCGCGGCGGCGTCGCCACCGGGCCGAACGGTGGCCGACATGATGAACTGCGACCCGAGTTCCTTGGGCCAAAGGCCCGCGCTGACCTGCGTGGCGATCTGATCGTCGTACACAAGCCGTTGATACAGCCGGCTGTTCTTGCCGCTGCCCAGCACATCGCTGAACAAGTCCAGTTCGCTGGTGGCGCGGCTGTCGACACCCGGCACGTTCCAGACTTTGTAGATCCGTTGTTGTGGCACCTCGTCCATCAGCACTTCGCGGCGCTCGCCACGCATCTTCGCGATCCACTGGGTTTTGCGCGAAATGGGTGGGCCGGGTTCGATGCCGCCGAAATAATGCTTCACGCGTTCCAGTGCCGCCTGGGTGTCGACGTCGCCGGCGATGACCAGCGTTGCGTTGTTGGGGCCGTAGTAGCGACGGAACCACGCGTGTACGTCGTCCAGGGAAGCGGCTTCGAGATCCTCCATCGAGCCGATGGTCGACCAGCTGTACGGATGGCCCTCCGGATAGGTCGAGCCGACCATCGTGTCCCACACCTTGCCGTAGGGCTGGTTCTCGCCCTGGCGCTTTTCGTTCTTGACCACCTCACGCTGCTCGTCGAGCTTGTCCTGGGTGATCGCGCCGAGCAGATGACCCATGCGATCCGATTCCAGCCAGAGCAGCATGTCCAGTGCTGGCGCGGGTACCGTGCCGTAGTAATTGGTGCGGTCGACATTTGTCGTGCCGTTGAGGCCGGTCGCCCCCACGCGCTCCAGTGGGCGGAAGAATTCGTCGTCGTGATGTTCGGATCCGTTGAACATCAAATGCTCGAACAGGTGGGCGAAGCCGGTCTTGCCCCGCGCTTCGTCCTTGGAGCCGACGTGATACCAGAGGTTGACCGCGACAATGGGGGCCTTGTGATCTTCGTGGATCACCACCCGCAGGCCGTTGTCCAGCGTGAATGCCTGATATGGAATATCCAGCGAGGGGATGTCCACGCCGGCCGGCGCGGTGGCGGGCGGGGTCGGGTCAGACCGCAAGGCAGCGCAGCCGCCAAGGAGTGCAAGCGCGGCGACCGCGCAGATGAGTTGGCGCATGAACGATGGTGGGTCGGTTTCTGGGACGCCCTAGCCTAGGGAAACTCCGATGGAATCGCACGACCAAGATCGCTTGCCCCGCACGGCTGCTCAGGCGTCGGTCGCGTGCCGCTGGTGTTTCGTGGTGTCAGCCCCGCTAAGCTACGCCGCATGTTGCGTGTGAATAAGCGGTCAGGTTGGGTCGACAACGTTGCGCGTTGTCCTTCGCCCAATTGCGATGAGCGGCCCGAAGGCGTGACAGTGGACTTGCTGGTGATTCACGGCATCAGCCTGCCGCCTGGGGAGTTCGGCGGGCCCTGGATTGTCGATTTGTTCACGAACTGTCTCGACCCCGCCCGGCATCCGTACTTTGCGGACATCCACCGACTGCAGGTGTCTGCGCATTTTCTCATCCGCCGTGATGGTCATCTGATCCAGTTTGTGCCGACGAGCAAGCGGGCCTGGCATGCTGGCATCTCGCAGTTCGACGGGCGCGAGCGCTGCAATGATTTTTCCATTGGCATCGAGCTGGAAGGCGTCGATGATCAGGCGTACGCCGAACCGCAGTATCGGCAGCTCGCCCGTTTGACCCATGCAATCCAGAGGGCGTATCCGGTGATTGCGGATGATCGGATCGTGGGGCACAGCGATGTTGCTCCGGGGCGCAAGACCGATCCGGGCGTCGCCTTTGATTGGGGCCAATATCGGCAGTTGATGAGGGAGCAGGGCGCATGATTCTGTTATCGATGGTGCTGGCGCTGGCGATTGAGCGGGTGCTGAGCCACCTGGAAGGCTGGCGAGAACACGCCCTGTTCGAACGGTATGTGCGCTGGCTGCATGGCGTGGCGGGGGCGGGGATCTGGAATTCGCCGCTGATGCTGGTCGTCTTGCTGGCCCCGGCATTGCTGCTGACGGGGCTGCTTCAGTGGCTGCTCGCCGAAGCCGTCTACGGCGTGCTGGGTTTCGTGTTCTCGACGCTGGTGCTGCTGCTGTCGCTAGGCCCGCGTGATCTGGGCGAAGAGATCCGCGCGCTGCTGGCGGCGCGTGAGAATGGAGACGCCGAAGGCGCTGAGCGTATTCGTCTCGATCTGCTCGAAACACCGGGTCGCCTGACGCTAACGCCCCAGGGACAGGACCGGCGTTCGGTGGTCGCGGCCATCTGCATCCAGGCGCATGAGCGCAGCTTTGCGGTGTTGATGTGGTTCTTCGTGCTCGGCCCGGTCGGTGCATTGGGCTATCGACTGATCTCAGGGCTGCCACGGGTGCTCGCAGACCTGGGGGATGCACCGAAGGTGCTGGAACCCGCGACCCGATTGCATGGCGTGATGGCATGGGTCCCTGCCCGGATCACGCAAATGCTCTACGCGCTCGCTGGCAGTACCGACGACGCGCTGGCCGAACGCCAGCGGGCGACGCAGAGCCTGGCTCCGAACTGGGTCTCCGAAACCTGGAGGCAGCTCGCCGCGGTGGGCGTAGGCGCGCTGAACGTTGAGGAAGATGGCAACGCTCCAGCGGCCCCACGCTCGCTGGACGCCGCGCTGGAATCCGTGCTGGCGCTGCGGGGGCGATCCTTGCTCGTGCTGCTGGCCTTGCTGGCCTTGCCCACGATCGGTGGCTGGCTGGCATGAGTATTCGCGCCTGCTGGGCAGGCGTGCTGTTGCTCATCCTGCCGGTGTCGTCCGTCTCGGCCGCGGAGCGTGTGATCACGCTCGCGCCGCACCTTGCCGAGTTGGTGGTGGCTGCCGGGGCCGGTGATCAACTGGTGGGTGTGAGTCGCTTCTCCGACTTTCCGCCACAGGTGGCTGTACTGCCTGCGGTGGGCGACGCCTTCAATTTCAACTACGAACAAATGCTGGCGCTCCAGCCGACGCTGTTGCTCGCCTGGGCGGGCGGCACACCGGCGTCGGAAATCGCGCGCCTCCGCACCTTGGGCTTGCGTGTCGAAACCGTCCAGGTGCAGCGCCTGAATGATGTCGCTGCGGCCCTGCGGCAGGTCGGCCGCTTGCTGCAGACGGAGGACGTGGCCGACATCGCGGCGCAGTCGTTCACCGACCAGTTGGACGCACTGCGGGTCGATGTGGACGACCCGGTCGCCGTCTACTTCCAGGTCTCAATGGCGCCGCTTTATACGTTGAACGGCAACCACGTCGCCTCGGATGTGATCCGCTTGTGCGGTGGCCGTAATGTGTTCGCGGATGCGCCGATGCTCGCGCCGCAGATCAGCCGCGAGGCGGTGCTGGCGGAGCAGCCTGATGTGATTCTCTACAGCGGCGAGCAGGGCGCCACACCATGGCAAACGCTCCGGAGCAACCCGGAGGTTCTGGATGCGGTATTGGCACGCATTCCCCCGGATTGGCTGACCCGGCCCGGCCCCAGGCTGGTGAAGGGCGCAAAGGCCGTTTGCGAGGTGCTGGCCGGTGTCAGATCTGCCAGGTCGTTTCCTGCGGATTCGCATCCCGCGCCAGGTGGCGCGCGATGACAAACAGCAGGTCCGACAATCGGTTGAGATAAATTGCAGGCGTCTGCGCTTCGTCCGGCTCGGTCTCGATCAGGCGCCACACCGCACGCTCGGCGCGCCGGCACACGGCGCGCGCCAGATGCGCCGTGGTCACGGTTTGCGGGCCGGCGGGGAGCACAAATTCCCTGAGCGGAGGCAGGGCATCGTTCAGCGACTCGATCGCCTGCTCGAGCGCGGTGATATGCGCCGCCTCGAGCAGGTTTTCGCCGGGCATGGACAGGCCGCCGCCCAGGTTGAACAACTGGTGCTGGACCGGGAGCAGCGGCGCCGCCAGCCTGGCCGGCGGACCAAGGGCCAGAAGACCTCCGATCAAGGCGTTCAGCTCGTCCACGTCGCCCATGGCCTCGAAGCGAACATGGGTCTTGGGCAAACGGGCACCGCCGGCCAAGCCGCTGGTGCCCGCATCGCCCGTGCGGGTGACGATCTTGCTGAGGCGATGGCCCATGAACGGCTCCGGTTACGGTTGGTTGGTGAATTCGATGCGTGCGGGATTCCGGCTCAGCGGAATCAGCGTCTGCACGACAGCGTCGTCCAGCGTATCGAGAATCGTGATGCCGGGATTGCTGCCATCGCCACGACCAACCCAAAGACGCTGGCCGATGTCGGCCGTCAGTGCGGTCAGGCTCGTGCCGCCCAGGCCGGCGACGGGCTGTGGAGCGCCGCCATCCGTATCGAGAAACGCGCCCGTGCGGGGATTGATTCGATAAAGGCTGTTGTTGCCGAAGCCGGCCGAGCTGATCACGTAAGCGAGCTGCTCGTTGATGATCACCAAATCGCTGATCTGCCCGGTGGTCGCGGAATCGTCAATCAGCAGCGTGGTTTCGTAGGTCACCGGATCAATCGTGACCAGACCGCCGTCATAGTTCGGTGTGGACTCGAAGGTGTCCGGATCGAAGCTGGAACTGCCAGGTGCGACGACATAGATCAGACCCAGGCTGGCGTCGTAGATCAAGTCGGCATCATCGGATGTGAGCGGATTGCGGACCGGCAGAGGAATGCCGCCCAGGATCGGGTCCTGGCTGGTGTTGATTTCGGTGTCGGTGCTGGTATCGAACACCGCGACATAGGCATCGTAAGCGGTGAAGCTGTCATCGAAGCGTTGCATGGCGATGAATAGTTTGCCGTCGACGACAATGCCGCGGGTCATGTTCGGGTTGGTCGAAGCGTTGGGGCTATAGGCGGACAGATCGAGTTCGCCGCGCTTGAAGTCCGCCTCCGCGGTTACGCTGGGGTCAACAATCCACGCATCCGGCTGGCCGTAACGCAGCAGATAGGCCTTGTCGACTGCGGCGAAGGCCAGGTCGTAGGGATTGGCGGAGGTCTCGTCGTCGGCGTCCAGCGTCGAGAACTGCCAGATCGGGGTGGCAGGCGCGTCCAGGCTGTATTTGGTGATGGTGTCGAGATTGAATCGGCGCAGCTTGTACAGATGCTCACCTGCCGTTGTCACGCTGATGTCGGATTCCCCGGCGTCCAGGTTGCCGGTGGTCGTGTAAGGAGCCTCGATGTCCACCAACGCATGCGCGCCGCTGGTGAAATCGTCGGCTTGTGTGGTCACGACGGCGCGCGGTGCTTCGTCGATGACGAACCCGTCGTCCTCTATGGTGCTGGTGTCGCAGGCGGCGAGTATCAGTGCCGCGAGCGCGGCGCTGGTGAGTCGACAAGCATGAACGGGTTGGGTCATGGGTGGCTCCCTTGGGTGGTTCGGTGGTGCAGCGTCCATTCGACGCTGGCGAAGAATTGGCGGCCGGGGCGAGGCTGAGCGTTGAATTCCTCTGCACGCTCGTCGGTCAGGTTGCGAATCTCGATCCCGGCATCCAGCGTTGATCCAGCCAGTACGAAGGGCCGTCGCAGGCCCACCGTGTGTTCGTGCTGGTCCGGTGCCGGACGCGAATTGAGACTGTCGTAGAACACGCCGCCCACGTGGATCCACTCGTGGAACAGCTCGTAGCGTCCGGGCAGCCAGAGCGTGGTGCCGATGAAGACTTTCTCGGAAAAGCGGCCCGGTAGCTGCTTGCCGGCCAGGACGCCATCGGTGGTGTTCTCGGTGTCTTGCAATGCCGCGCGCGCCTGAAGCGTCGTGCCCAACCAGCCGAGCGACCCGGACCAGCGGCTGCTCAATTCGATGCCGCGAACGGTTGCGCCGGCGACGTTTTCGGCGCGTCCAATGCCGGACAGCACGTCGTACTGGGTCACGATGGCGTCGTTTAGTTCGCTGGCGTAGGCCTCGAGCTGCGCGCTCCAGCCAGCCTGGCGCCACCGTAATCCGAGGTTGAGGTTGCGGCCTTGTTCCGCGGCAAGATCGGCGTTGCCGATGAACAGGCCGCGATCGCCATAGCGCTCGAAGAAGGTGGGCAGGCGAACGTGGGCGCCTGCATGGGCGTAAAGCCGAAGCTGCGCGGTCGCCTGCCAACCCAGGTCGAGCTGCGGGCGCGTGCTTTGCGAGCTTCCCTCGCGGTGGTTGTTGCCGGCCTCATAACGATCGTCGGCGCGCTGGTGGCGCAGTGTGATGCCGGCGCGCCAGCGATCCCGCGAACTCCGCCAGCCCAGGCGGCCGGCGATGTCCAGGTGGTCGCGACGGCCGGCGGTCGTGCGGCCGTCGACTTGGTTGGTCGCCGTGTAGGTCTCGCGGCTGGGTTCCAGCCGTGCGCGCCAATTCCAGTGGGTGCCTAGGGGGCGGGCGTGGATCAGCGCCATGCCCCACCGGTCCTGGATGCTGTGGGTGAGCTGTGCGCCGACCCCCAATTGGTCTTGGCGGTCGTCGTAGTCGAGCCGCGTGCGATGCCAATAGCCACGAACCTGATGCTCGCGTCGTCGACCGGGTGTTGTGCCGACGCGCATCTGCACATTGGTCTGCCGACTGGTCAGCCGGGTGCGTGCGGCGACACTGTTGCGGGCGTCCGGCAACCCCTGGCTTTGGCGGCTGTGCTGCGCCAGTGCGCCGAGTGTCCAGTCGGGGTTGATGGTCCACTGCGCCACATAAAGCCCCTGTTGGCGGTCGACGTCGGCGTTGCGGCGGGGTTCCTCTTGCTGGCGGTCCGGGTCGTTGGGATCGAACGCCCGGTTGGGGTTCACGAATGAATAATCGTTATCGCTGGCCGCGGTGCCGAGGCTGACGCCGTGGGTTACCGGCCCGGTCGTGAGGCCGGTTCGCATGCCGGTCTGCCAGGTCGCTGCCGAACCGTAGCTGGCGTAGCCGCTCGTAGCCCAGCCGTCGCCGTCGAGGTCGCTGCGCAGATTGATCACGCCGCCGGGCGCTCCCTGTGCCAGATCCACCGGGGCGCGGCCGGCATAGATGTCGACGCCGGACAAATCCTTGAGGCTGAGTGCTCCGAAGTTGAAGCCCCCCACCACAGTCGGCGCCAGCGGCAAGCCGTTCAGCAGCACCGACGTCTGCTGTGAACTGGCGCCGCGTATCGACACGGTCGTGAAACTGCCGAACCCGCCCGTACGGCGCACCTGTAGTCCGGCGTGCTGATCCAGCAGATCGGACAGTTCGATGGCGCGGGCGCGGTAGGCCGCGGTATCGATGCTCACGACGTCATCGTCGGGCGCGTGATCGCTGATCTGCACGTCGGGCAGTGCAAGTGTTGGTGCAGGCGATGGCTGTGCTGATGCGGTTGTGATGAACGCTCCAGCGAGCCAGGCGCCGACAAACAGGCAGGGAATAGCCAGCACGGTGCGACGGGCAGCCGCAGGCTGCGCAGTATGTCGGCCTGGCGCGAAATCCAGCATTTGGTGGAGCAATACCCTATGTGCGCGATCTAGAACCGCGCAGAACCAACGCGTCACCCTCCGTGGCGCGTGCGGATCGGGGAAGCAAGCGTTCCCTTGTCACTGGGCGGTCTCCGGGCTCGTGAGCCGATCAGACAGCCTTCCCGCGCGTCGTGAATCTGCGCAGTGGCGTGGGGGTCTGAGCGGTGGTCTCACCTACCGTTGCGGGGGCAGCATGGGCTTGCGCGGCGAACCGCAGTACCCATTTCCCGTATCCAGCGACGGCGAGAGCCTACGAGCGCTGCGCGCGCCGGTCAATCGCGCCGGGTTGGCAGCTGGCGCCGAATCATTGACCATGCGCGGCCCGTTTCATTGTTCGCTGATTCAGGAATTTTCCATGCCGGCACCCACGCCTTCCGCTTTTGTCTCGGCTGCGCTTGAAGCCGCCGCTGCCGCCGCCGAGATCATCCGCAGCCGCTATCAAGGCGCCTTTGATGTGCAGATCAAGCCGGACGACAGCCCGGTGACCGAAGTGGATATCGCCTGCGAGCACGCGATCAAGGATGTGCTGGCACGCGCATTTCCGGAGCATGGATTCTATGGCGAGGAGCTGGGTCGCGAATCTGCCGATGCGGACTACGTCTGGCTGATCGATCCCATTGATGGGACCAAGAGTTTCGTCCGGGGTTACCCGTTCTTTTCGACGCAGATCGCGTTGTCGCATCACGGCGAGCTGGTCGCTGGCGTGTCCTCCGCCCCCTGTTTTGACGGCGGTCAGGTCGCCTGGGCCGAGCGAGGTGCCGGCGCGTGGATGGACGATGCGCCATTGCGGGTGAGCGACATCGAGCGCCTCGCCCGCGCCACGTTATCGATCGGCAACGTGCCTACGCTGGCGGGCACGGAGCGCTGGGGGCGGCTCGGCAGTCTGATCCGGCAAGTGCACAGGATTCGCGGCTACGGCGATTTCTACCACTATCACCTGCTCGCGGCCGGCAAGATCGATGTGGTGATCGAGTCGGACGTCAACATCCTCGACATCGCAGCGCTCACCGTCATCTTGCGTGAGGCTGGCGGCGATATCACCGACCTGGACGGTGGTCCGGTCGGGTTGGAGACGACCAGCGTGCTGGCGACCAACGGCCGGCTCAGGGGCGATGTCGTCGGCGTCCTGGGCTGTGATTAGTCTGGTTCGGACTCCAGGCTGATGACCGGCCAGCCACGCGCCGTCGCGATCGCGCGCAGCGAATCATCGGGGTGCACGACATGCGGATGGTCCGCCCATTCCAGCAACGGCAGGTCGTTGATTGAGTCCGAGTAAAACCAGCTGTGCTCGTAACTGAGCCCGGACGCTTGCAGCCAGGCCTTTAGCTTGGTGATTTTCCCAGCCTGGTAACACGGCGTGCCCGCGATTCGGCCTGTGGCGCAGCCATCCACAATTTCCGGGTCGGTGGCAATCAGGTGATCGACACCAAACCATTGTGCAATCGGCTGGGTGATGAAGTGGCTGGTTGCCGTGATGATCACCCGCGTGTCCTGCTGGTGCGAGGCCAACAGCGCCGCGGCGCCTGGGGCGATCATCGGCTGGACGACGCTCCGCAAGAACTTGGGGCGCAGAGCCGACAGCGTTTCGAGACCGTGGTCGATCAGCGGTTGCAGGCTGAACGCGAAAAAAGCGTTCATGTCCAGCTGCCCGGCCTTGTAGTCTTCATGGAAGTCGCGGTTTTTTTGAAAGTAGGTCTCCGCGTCCACCAGTCCTTCGGCGACAAGAAATTCGCCCCAGCTGTAGTCTGAATCACCGAGCAGCAGGGTATTGTCCAGATCGAAAAGTGCCAAGTTGCCGGCCATGCGCGTTCTCGGTCAGAATGCAGTCAAAGAAGAAGAGAAGTGGCAAGCCACCGTGATCGATGCAGACGGCTTCCGTGCCAACGTGGGGATCATCATCGCAGATGATAAGGGGCGCCTGCTGATCGCAAAACGCATCGGCCAGGACGCATGGCAGTTCCCGCAAGGAGGGATCGGCCAGAAGGAAACCCCGGAAGCGGCGATGTACCGCGAGTTGCACGAAGAATTGGGGTTGCACCCGGATGACGTCCGGTGTCTCGGCCGGACTGAGCGTTGGCTGCGCTACCGATTGCCCAAGCGGTATATCCGCCGCAACAAGAAACCGCTGTGCATCGGGCAGAAGCAGATCTGGTTTCTGCTTCGCCTGGTTGCGGACGAAGCGTCCATTCGCTTCGACGTGCATGAGGCGCCCGAGTTCGAACGCTGGCAGTGGGTGGACACCTCGGAACCCGTCGACCGGGTCATCTATTTCAAGCGAGACGTGTACCGACGTGCGCTGGACGAACTGATGCCGCTATTGGCTCAGGCTGGGCCGGCCGCCGTCTGATGCGGTGGCCGATGCCATTCATCGTCATCGACGGTCAATGTAATTGACAATCACTCTTATTTGCGATTGCATACAGTTCATGATCGTTTGTGTCTGCAATCGAGTGTCGGATCGGGAGATCCGCGAACGCGCCCAGGCGGCGCCATGTGCGTTGCGTGATTTGCGGCGCGAGCTTTGTGTCGGCACGCAATGCGCGAAATGCCTGCCTGCGGCGCTTGACGTGATTCGCGAGTGCTCTTCCGACCCCGCGGCGACCGCGATTTCACAGGTCGTCTGAAGGCGTCACGCCGCGGCAATTAGAACGGCTTGACCACCACCATGATGACAATGGCGACCAGCAGCAGCGCTGGGATCTCGTTGATCATGCGATAGAAGCGGTCGGATCGCCGATTCGAGTCCGCCGCGAATACCCGCACTGTTCGCCACATCCACAGGTGGTAGGCGATGAGCGCGAGCACGCAGGTCAGCTTGACGTGCAGCCACCCGGCCGTCGACAGGGCCGCGGCCCACCAGCCCCCGAGCAGCCATAGGCCGGTGATCACCGTCCCCACCGCGCCGATACTCATGATGATGAGCAACTTGCGCTCCATGGTTTTGAAGCGGTCTTGGCCGATTCGATCAACCGCCTGCGCGTGGTAGACAAACAGGCGCGGCAGGTAGAACAGGCCCGCAAACCACGTGACCATCAAGATGATGTGAAAAGCCTTGAGCCAAAGCATGGGTGAACCTCAGTAGCCTGTTCTACGGTCGGCAGAACGCCGGCCCGCGAGCATTAGCGAGCGATCTTCGAGAATCGACGCTGAAGCCGCAACCCGGGTGCACGCAGGGGGTGAGGGGATTAGCGTAAATACGCCCGTTCGATGGCGTCGCGCGTCAATACACCGTAGATGGTGCGTTCGTCGTCACGCACCCGGCGTTGGACATAGAGGGCCTGTGCCTCGGTGCGGCGCAGGGTTTCGAAGGCTTCCTGCATGGTCGCCCGCAAGTGGATGGGGCCTGCCTGTAGCCGGTTGGCGGCAGGAATCTTGTTCAGCGCGATGGTGTCGCCCTCGCCCAGCGCTTCTCCGTCCTCGGATAGCAGGTAGCGCAGCAAATCTGCCAGCGGGAGCAGATAACCGCTGCGGCCGTCCTTGCGGCGCGCCAGGATCCACCGTGTATCGCGACCGACAATGTCATGCGCCTCGGCCACACCGATCGTCAGCCCCGTGAGTTTGAACGAGCGGTCCATGTAGCTGACGACGCTGGATCGGCGCAGCGACTGTGAGACGGGATCGTTCTTGTAGTCGCGGCCGCGATCACGCAGCAGTGTCAGGAAAATGCTCTCGCTGTGATAGCCCTCCCGCGCCACCAGAATGGCGGTGATCACGACCAGCATGGCCGGAAAGACCATTTCGGTACGGCCAGCGAGTTCGAGGATCGCGACCAAGGCGGTCAGGGGCGCTTGGAGCACCGCGCCCATCATCGCGCCCATGCCGAGCAAGGCATAGAGCATGGGTTCGGCCGCGTTATCGCCAAGTACCCAGCCGGCGATGAGCCCCAGCGCCTGTCCGATGGCGGCGCCGATGAGCAGGCAGGGCATGATGATGCCGCCGGGCATCAGGCTGGACACGGCAAAGGCCGTCGCGATGAGCTTCGCTGCTGCCACGCCCAGCGCCACGCCGAGCGCGAACTCCGCTGCCAGCGCCGCATTAATCGATTCGAAACCGAACTGGAAGGTTTGCGGATATATCCACGCACAGAGCGCCGCGACCAGCCCGGCCTGCAACATTCGTAACCAGATGGGTTGCGGGAGCAGGTAACGGGTGAGCAGGCGGGTGAGGCGGGTGAACGCGACGGCGGCGGTGCCCAGTACGCAGCCGCAAAGAGCGAGGTAGGGCAGTTCGATCATCGAACGCAGTTCGGCGGCATCGACCAGCAGTTGAGGGTGATCTGTCATCCACAAGTGGGTGACGGCGGTCGCGCTGATCGCGGCCAGAATAATCGGCGCAAAGCCGGCCAGTGTGTACTCCATCATCACGACTTCCATCGCGAAGATGACGCCTGCCAGCGGGGTATTGAAGCTGGCCGCAATCCCGGCCGCAGTGCCGCAGCCGACCAGCGTGCGAACGCCGTTGTTGGGAAGCTGAAGCCATTGGCCCAGCCAGCTGGAGGTCGTTGCGCCCATGTGTGCGGCGACCCCTTCGCGGCCGACACTCTGGCCGGTGCAGATCGCCGCAACGGAGCCGAGAAACTGCGCCACGGCATTGCGCCATGGGAACTCGCCCTGGTGGTAGGTCAACCGCTCCACGATGTGGACGATGCCGCCATCACGGCTGTCGCGCGCCAGGCCCTGATAAACCAGGCCGACTGCGGTCGCGCCAAGCACCGGCAGCCACAAGGTCAGCGGGATCGTTACACTATCGCCCAGTGTTAGATCGCCCAGGCGGCCGGATTGCTCGCCGAACAGGTCGATCAGCGCGTGGAACACGATGATGACCCCGCCGCAGGCCAGACCGCAGAGGGTGCCGAGCACCGACAGCAGGGTGAGCCCGGGGGGCGTCTCCAGCCCGCTAAGCCGGACACGCAGGTGATCCAGCGGAGCGCGGATTCTGCGCAATAGCTGACTGACCACAAGCGTTAGCGAGCGACGCGGTAAACCGCGTGACGCGGCGGAAGCACAATGACCATGCGCGTAGTGTATGGAATCTAACGGAAACTCTGACGAATTCGCGCACCATGAAAGCAGCAATTATCGGCGGTACCGGTTACACCGGCAGTGAATTGCTTCGCCTGTCGGTCGGCCATCCGGAGCTGGAGGTCGTCGCGGTGACCTCGCGCCAGGCCGCCGGACAGGGCGTAGCGGAGTGGTTTCCGCATCTGCGCGGGTTCGTGGACCTGGAGTTTTCCGCGTCGCTGCCCGATGCGCTCACCGATCTGGACGTCGTGTTCTTCGCAACGCCGCATGGCACGGCCATGCATCAGGTCCGGCCGCTGCTTGATGCAGGGGTGCGCGTGATTGATTTGTCCGCCGATTTCCGTCTCAGGAATGCGGCGGTTTTTGAGCGGTGGTACGGCGAGCCGCATGCGGCTCCCGCGTTACTGGACGAGGCGGTGTATGGGTTGCCCGAGGTCGCCGCCCGAGATTTGCGGGATGCTCGGCTGGTGGCTTGCCCCGGTTGTTATCCCACGGCCGTGCAGCTGGCCTTGTTGCCGCTGGCCGAAAGCGGTTGGCTGGGCGACCAGGCGATCATCGCGGACTGCAAGTCTGGCGTATCGGGTGCGGGGCGTTCGGCAACGATTCCGATGCTGCTGGCGGAGGCGACAGAGAATGTGAAGGCTTATAGCGTAGGCGGGCATCGCCATTCGGCCGAGATCGTGCAAGAGACCTCACGCCATGCCGGCCGCGCGACCGACGTCATCTTCACCCCGCATCTGATGCCGATGGCGCGGGGCATCCACGCCACGGTCTATGCGCAACTCACCGCCGATGCCGAGGATGTTCAGGCCTTGTTCGAGCAGCGTTACGCTGCGACACCGTTTGTTGACGTGCTCCCGGCAGGTAGCCATCCGGAGACACGCAGCGTGCGCGGGACGAACCTGTGCCGGCTTGCTGTGCACCGAACCTCCGGCCAGCGCGTGACGGTACTCAGCGTGATCGACAATCTCGTCAAGGGTGCGTCTGGGCAGGCAATCCAGGCGATGAATCTGATGTTCGGCCTGGACGAGGCCCTGGGCCTGGATCGGCCGGCTGCGGTGCCCTGATGGCTCCGCGCATTGTTGTCGAGGAGCAAAGTCGCCGACCCTGGCTGCGCTGGGTGATTGCCGGGCTTGTTGCGGTGCTTGTCTGTTTGCTGCTGTGGGGTGGCTACGGCCTCGCGCTGAGCGTGGCCGGAGGGGACTGGGCGCGGATGCGGGCGCGAGCGGAGAGCCTGGCCGGTGAGCGCGACCAGCTTGAGCAGGCGGCAGCCCAGATGGAGCGCGAGAACCAGCGGCTGCGCGAGCAGCTAACGTTCACCGAGCGCTCTGCAGAGATCGATCAGATGGCCTGCTCCACCGTGCGCGCCTCACTGAAGGATATGGAGGCGGAAATCGCGGAGCTGCGCGAGCAAGTCGGCTTTTACCGAGACATTGTGCAGCCGGATGAAACCCAGGCGGGGCTGCGCGTTCACGGCATATCGCTGCGCCAACTGACCGAGTCACGGCACTTCACAGCCGTTTTGACCTTGGTCCAGTCTGTGCGTGGAAACCGCAACGTGTCAGGACAAACGTCAATGTGGATTGATGGCCTGCAGAATGGTGAACCGCTTCGGTTAGACTTGGGCGCCATCAATGCGGGTGACGGCGGCAGCCTGGAATTCTCGTTTAAGTTCTACCAGGAGCTGGCTGTCGACTTCACCCTCCCGGAGGAGTTTGTTCCGACACGTCTGGTGATTTGGGCAGACCCTCAGGGCGCGAACAACCGGATCGAGCGGCAGTTCGACTGGGAAGAGATTCTACGAGGGTGAGATGTTCAACAAGAAGGCTGAGAAACCGGAGGCACCCGTGAGCAGTGCACGCGTCGATACACTCATTGGCAAACAAACCGAACTGCAGGGTGACATTCACTTTGCGGGCGGCCTACACATCGACGGAAAGGTGAAGGGCAAGATCATCGCCACGTCAGATGAATCCGCAGTGTTGTCGGTGAGCGAAAGCGGCTCCATCGAAGGCGACGTGCGCGTTCCGCATGTCAATCTCAATGGGACCGTGCAGGGCGATGTGCACGCGAGTCAGCGCTTGCAGTTGTCCGCCAAGGCTCGTGTGAACGGCAACGTTTACTACAAGTTGATCGAAATGGCTGGCGGCGCGACCGTCAACGGCCAAATGGTCCATGAAGATGCCGAGAAGGTCGAAGCCATCACGCATCAGCGCCCCAAGGTGGTGTCGACGACGACCGACGAGCGTGAATTGGTGACCGAACGCAAGCCGGCCGCGTCCGGTTCCTCTTGAGTCATCGGCTCCTCGCCCTCATTGTCTGACCCATGAGCGAACAGCAGTACACACCAGAACTGGATTCAGGCTTGGTTTTCACCGACGCGGCAGCCGCCAAAGTGCGCGATCTGCTCAATGAGGAGACCGATCCGGAGCAATGCCTGCGCGTTTTCGTGACCGGCGGCGGGTGCTCAGGATTTCAGTACGGCTTCAAGTTCGACAAGGCGCCGGACGATGGCGATACGCAGATCGAAAACGGTGGCGTGAAGCTGCTGGTCGACCCGATGAGCGTGCTCTACCTGGGCGGCGCCGAAATCGACTATCGCGAAGATGTTAACGGCGCCCAGTTCGTCATCCGCAACCCCAACGCCAGCACTACGTGCGGCTGCGGCAACTCTTTCGGAGTCTGAGGGAAGCGCGGCGCCGTCCCCCTGAGTCAGGGGGTGCCCGCCGGAGGCGGGCGGGGGTGTGGGAACTAGGCCGGTACCGGTTTGCTGTGCAAACCGAGGTCGCGCAGCGACCGCCCAGTTCGTCATCCGCAACCCCAATGCCAGCACCACGTGCGGCTGCGGCAATTCCTTCGGGGTCTAGGTCCGCGTGGAGCCGTCAGTTGCGGGATAGCAGCCGCCCAAGATTGCAGGTCGCGTTGCGCCCGTAACGCTCGGCAGGTTTCCGGGGAGCCGGTCCACATGACGCATGGCCAGCCACGCGAAGGCCACTGCCTCGACATCATCCGCCGGGATGCCGAGTTCGTCAGTCTTGCGGATGTCCGCGTCCTTTAGTTGCCGTGCAAGGCTGCTCACCAGCGTCTGATTGCGCGCACCACCTCCACAGAGAAAAATCGAGCTCGCGCCTGACTGTTCCAGCGCAGCGGCCACGGTTTCTACGGTGAGGGCCAATAGCGTCGCCTGCACGTCCACTGGGGTCAGCTTCGGCTGCGCGGCCAAGTGGCCGCGCAGCCAAGCGGGATCGAAGTACTCGCGGCCGGTGCTCTTGGGCCCGCGACGCGCGAAATACGGGTCGCCGCGCATCGCATTGAGCAGCGACGCCGCCACGGAGCCTTGGCGAGCCCATCTGCCATCGGTATCCACCGGGCCGCCCCGATGTAACGCGTGCCAGCTGTCCATCAGACAGTTCGCCGGCCCCGAGTCAAACGCAACGACAGGTTCGTCGGGTGCTGCCGGCAATACCGTGACATTCGCGATACCACCCAGATTGACCACCGCACGCGGTTCCGTGGCGCTTCGCCATTGCGCGGCGTGCAGGGCCGGCGCGAGTGGAGCGCCTTGCCCGCCGGCCGCCATGTCGGCGCGCCGAAAATCGGCGACCGTATCGATGCCGGTCAGCGCGGCGATCGAGCTGGGGTCGCCGATTTGCAGCGTGTGTGGGTAGTCCCCGCCTGGTGCGTGGAACAGGGTTTGCCCGTGGGAGCCGATCGCGACGACATCCTGTGCCGAAATCGGTGCCGAGTGGATCAGCCGCAGCGCGGCATCGGCAAACGCCTGGGCGACCCGCTGGTCCAATGCGCCGAGGGTCTGCAGCGATAGTGCGGCGTCACTGCGCATGCATTCCAGCAGTGCAGCACGCAGCGACGCTGGATAGGCCGTGGTTTGCGCGAAGGCTGGCGCCGCCAGCACACCGTTGTCGTCAAAGCTGACGAGTGCGGCGTCGACACCGTCCGCACTCGTCCCGGAGATCAGTCCGAGAAACCAGCGATTCACTCGGTGGTATTGGTGGCGATCTGCGTCTTTGACAGCACGTTTAGCTGTGCCACCAACGGGGTCACCGCGTCAGTGAATTCGGCCTTCAGCGAGGCGGGGACCGGGTGCGCGCGTGGAAGCGGGACAGTGATGGGGTTGCGGTGAACGCCATCCAGACGGAACTCGTAATGCAAATGCGGGCCGGTCGCCAGGCCACTGCTGCCGACGTAGCCGATCACCTGGCCCTGCCGCACCCGTGTGCCAGAACGCACACCCTTGCGGAAGCTGTTCATATGCGCATAGAGCGTGTTGTACTGCCGCCCGTGCTGGACGATGACCGTTCTGCCATAGCCGCCCTTGGTGCCGGCAAAGATGACCTTGCCGTCGCCGGTGGCCTTGATGGGTGTGCCGCGCGGGGCTGCATAGTCCACGCCACGATGCGCGCGGATGGTGTTGAGTATGGGGTGCTTGCGGCCCAGGCTGAAGCCGGAGCTGATGCGAGCGAAATCGACCGGCGTGCGAATAAACGCCTTGCGCATCGAATCGCCCTCCGGTGTGTAGTAGTCGGCGTCACCTTCTGGCGTTTCGAACCGAACGGCACGGATCACCCGGCCCTGGTTAATGAACTCCGCCGCTAGGATGTTGCCGTCATCAATTTTCTCACCATCCAGATAGCGTTGCTGGTAGACCACCGAAAAGCGGTCGCCGCGCCGGATATCCAGCACGAAGTCGATGTCCCATCCAAAGACGTTCGCCAGCTCCATGGTTAGGCGGTCGCTGAGACCGGCTGCATTCGCTGTCATGAACAGGCTGTTCTGGATTTCACCGCTGGCGTAGGCGATCCGCTCCTCGACATCAGCGGTGACGGTGTCCGCAATGAAACCGTCGGCTCCGCGTTCAACCGAGATGGTGGTGATGGTGTCTAGAGGGTATTCAAGCCGCGTGACACGCCCGGCATCGTCGCGGTCGATCCGGAGGCGATCACCCGGTCGAATGCGTGTCAGGGCCTCGCCGATGCCGTCCGTCTTGCTCAGCGCCATCCAGTCGACTGCCGCCAGGCCATAGCGGTCGAACAGGCCTGACAACGTGTCTCCGCTGGCGACCGTCATTTCCAGCCAATTGGCGGCGATCTCGGACTGCAATGCCTCTTCCGCGGTGTCCGGTAAGTCGGAGGCGGCGTCCACTGTACCGTCGTGCAGCGATGCATCGGCCGCGGGGACCGGGCTCAGGTCGCCTACACGGGGCGGTGCCACCTGCAGGGTTTCCTGTTCCGTCGGCAGTACGGCGAGCACCGCTGCGAGGCATCCGCTGGTAATAGCGGTCACCGACAAGGCGATCGGTACCAGCTTGGACCGGGGTTGACGGGGTCGTAAGCTATAATCTTGGCCAGACAGCGACATGCCTTCAATCTCCTCCCGCGGGCATCATGGGTGCGAAGCGCGCTCCCTAAAGCCTGCAAATAATCATAAAATCCAACACTTAGCAAGCACTTCTAGAATGTGCTTCATCATTACGTGGAATCGTTGATGCCTAATCCAGATTCGCCGCTCGCCGAACTGCTGCGTGGAGCCGAGGAGGTCATCCGCGCAGAAGACCTGGGCAAGCGCCTTGCCGAGGGCCGTCCGCTCACCATCAAGGCTGGATTTGATCCCACCGCCCCCGATCTGCATCTGGGTCACACCGTGGTGCTAAACAAGATGCGTGCCTTTCAGGAGATGGGGCACCGGGTTGTTTTCCTGATCGGTGACTTCACCGGAATGATTGGCGACCCCACTGGCAAGAGTGAGACGCGCCCTGCGCTGACCCGTGAACAGGTTGCCGACAACGCGCAGACATATAAGGAGCAGGTGTTCAAGATTCTCGATGCGGAGCGTACCGAAATTCGCTTCAACTCGGAATGGTTCGGAGCCATGGCCGCCTCCGACATGATCCAGTTGGCTGCAAAGCACACGGTCGCGCGCATGCTTGAGCGAGACGATTTCGCGAATCGCTATCGGCAGGGGATGCCGATCGCGATCCATGAGTTTCTTTATCCGTTGGTACAGGGCTACGACTCGGTAGCGTTGAAAGCGGACGTGGAACTGGGTGGAACCGATCAGACGTTCAACCTGCTGGTGGGGCGCCAGTTACAGCAGGCGCACGGGCAGCCCCCCCAGATCGTGATGACCATGCCCTTGCTGGAAGGGCTGGATGGCGTCAACAAGATGAGCAAATCCTTGGGGAACTACATCGGTGTGGCGGATTCACCGGGAGAAATGTTCGGCAAGCTCATGTCGGTCTCCGACGAATTGATGTGGAGGTACTTCGAGCTGCTCTCGGCGAAGCCCTTGGGCGAGGTTCAATCGCTCCGGGTCGCAATTGATGAGGGGCGTAACCCGCGCGACGTCAAATTCGAACTGGCTTCGGAGATCGTCGACCGATTCCATGGCAGCAATGCCGCCAAGGCGGCGAAGGAAGCCTTCGTCAATCGCTTTCAGCAGGGGCGCCTACCGGAGGATATGCCGGAGATCTCGCTCAAGGCCGAGGCATCGGGCGGCATCCCCATCGCGAACGCCTTAAAAATGGCCGGGCTCGTAGGCAGCACATCCGAGGCCTACCGGATGATTAAGCAAGGAGGTGTGCGATTGGACCAGGCAAAGGTCGAGGACCGATCAATGATCCTCTCCGTTGGCGTGACCGTGGTCGCACAGGTCGGAAAGCGCCGCATTGCGCGCGTCACTGTCACGCAACCTCCGGAAGGGGCGCCTAACTAGTTGATAATGTTGATGTTCTTGAGGGCTGAAACTTTTCTGTAAAAAACTGTTGACGCCTCTCCAAGCGTCCCTATAATACGCCTCCCTGACGCAGCCAAGACGCTTTCAGAGCGGCACTCGGCAGCATCAGGTGGGGTAAAAAATCGTTGACATAGACTCTAAGGAGTCTATAATTCGCGCCCCGCTCAAGCAGATTGTTAAACGCCTTCGGGCCGGCGCAATCAGCGAAAGCAAAAAAGCGTTGACATGGATTCAAACGAGTCTATAATACGCGCCCCGCTCAACGCAGGCGCCTAAACGGGCCGACGCAGAAAAGCGAAGCTTTTTAACAACTTGGCAAGTGATTTGTGTGGGTGCTCCACGATTGATGTGCTGCGTAAGCAACACAGCAAGTAACGGAGCAACCAAATACCAGTCAATATGATTGAGTTGCTGGAATCTGCTCTTCTGCATTCTTCGGAATGCAGGCCAATTTTGAAAATTAATTGGAGAGTTTGATCCTGGCTCAGATTGAACGCTGGCGGCAGGCCTAACACATGCAAGTCGAGCGGTAACAGGAGAAGCTTGCTTCTCGCTGACGAGCGGCGGACGGGTGAGTAATGCGTAGGAATCTACCCTTTTGTGGGGGATAGCCCGGAGAAATCCGGATTAATACCGCATAAGCTCTTCGGAGGAAAGTGGGGGATCTTCGGACCTCACGCTGAAGGATGAGCCTACGTTGGATTAGCTTGTTGGTGGGGTAAAGGCCTACCAAGGCGACGATCGTTAGCTGGTCTGAGAGGATGATCAGCCACACTGGAACTG
>JAGLCS010000036.1 GCA_023146115.1 Abyssibacter sp.
TGGTCACAGGCACTGGCATGCAGATGCTCCATGCGGCGGTGCTCGGTTTGTCGCTGCTGCAACTTGGTGAATTCGCGGCTCAGCCCGGCCTGCTGCTGTTCCACCACCGAAGACTGGTGTCGGCAGGCATCCGCCAACTTGGCGACAAAAGCGCAGCGGTTCGCCAGCGCACCGGCGCTGAGCGCGCCCGCCTGCGGGCCAGCGCCGGCGTACTCGGCAAGGTATTGCTCCAGCGCGTGCTGGCGTTGTTGCTCGTGCTCGACCCGCTGCCCGGCCGTGCTCACGGCGACCTCCGCCTGCTCTTCACGGAGCCGATAGACGTCGACCAGCTGCCCGGTTCGTTTGGGATCACGCATGACCAAGCTCCTGTTGTTTGCCCAGCGATTGCAGCAGTCCCTGCATGGACAGCGGCAGGCTCGCGCCCTCGTCTGCGGTTTGCCGCAGGTAATCCAGCATGGCCGGCCAGCGTTCGACGGCGCGATCGGTGACCGGATCGCTGCCACGCTGATATGCGCCGATGCGAATCAGGTCGATCTGGCGCTGGTAGGCCGAGTACAACTGGCGGAATTCGTTACACAGCACCTGGTAATCGGCGGAGGTCACCTGCCGGGCAACACGGCTGACGGAAGCCTCGATATCTATCGCCGGATAGCGCCCGGTTTCCGCGATATTGCGCGCCAGCACGACGTGGCCGTCGAGAATGGCGCGTGCGGTGTCGGCGACGGGATCGTTGGGGTCGTCGCCCTCGGTCAGCACGGTATACACGGCGGTGATGGAACCCGAGCCGAGCGTTCCGTTGCCGGCGCGCTCCACCAGCATCGGCAGGCGCGCGAACACCGAGGGCGGATAGCCGCGCGTGGTGGGCGGCTCGCCGACCGCCAGGCCGATCTCGCGCTGCGCCTGCGCAAAGCGGGTTAGCGAATCCATCAGCAACAGCACGTGTTTGCCGCGCGAACGGAAATGTTCGGCGATGGCCGTCGCCCGCCAGGCGGCGTGCACACGCATCAGCGGCGAGCGGTCGGCCGGTGTGGCGATGACCACGGCGCGACTCATGCCGTCCGGACCCAGTGTCTCCTGCACGAACTCGCGGACTTCCCGCCCGCGCTCGCCGATCATCGCAACCACGACAATCTCGGCATTGGTGTGCCGGGTCATCATGCCCAGCAAGGAACTCTTGCCCACCCCCGAACCGGCAAACAAACCGATGCGCTGGCCGCGGCCAACCGTGAGCAGACCATTGATGGCGCGCACGCCGACATCCAGCGGTTCGGTGATTGGCTCGCGCTCCAGCGGATTGATCAGACCGCCGATCAGTGACACGCGGCGATCGGTACGCGGCGACGGCTTGCCGTCCAGCGGCTGACCGCCGCCATCAAACACGCGGCCAAGCAGCCCCTCGCCCACGGCTACTTCACCGGAACGACGGTCCGGCAAGACGCGGGCATTGGCTTTCAGGCCGGTCATGTCGCCGGTGGGCATCAGAAAGCTGCGGGTGCCGTCAAAGCCGACGACTTCGGCTTCGACAAACTCGCCGCTCTCGACCTCCACCCGACAATGTCCGCCGATGGGCATCTGGCAGCCCGACGCTTCCAGCGTCAGCCCGATCGAGCGCTTGAGCACGCCTTCGACGACGATGCCGCTCTCGCTCGTGGGGACGGCGCTGTAACGGCCCAGGCGTTGGGCCACGCGCTCATTGCGTTCGGCCTGCCATGGAAGATGATGCACGGCCATGGTTAGCGAAACGCCGGCGCGACCAGGCGTTCGACCCGGGCGCCGAGCCGTGCATCGGCTCGTGCATCCGGCGTTTCGACCCGGCAATCACCGGGCGCCAGGGCGTCATCCGGCATCAACTTCCAGTGCGGCCCCTCGACCGGTTGATCCATGTGTTCACGCACGAACACTGCATCGTCCGGGTTCAGATAGATGGTGACGTTGCCCTCGGCCCCCGCCACCGATTCCACCGCCTCGTGAATCATATTGCCGATGAGCGTGGGTTCGGTCTGTAGCTCGGCGCGAACAATGCGCCCGGCCACGGCCGATGCAATCTTGAGCAGGGTCTGTTCGACCTCGGAATCCAGATCCGCCAGCGGCTGTACCAGCGTGTGGAAGATCTCCTTGAGCCGGTTGACCCGCTCGGCGGCATCCGCACTGCCCTGCTGGAAGCCCGCATCGTAGCCGCGCTGGTAACCGTCCTGGTAAGCCGCGGCCTCCAGCTGGTCCAGCTCCGCGACCGTGGGAGGCGCATCATTGCTGGCACGCACATTCGCCCTGCCGGGCGCAGGCGCGATGGTCGGTGCCTGCCAGCGGGCGGCCTGCTCGCCGCGTGCGAGTGTTGCCGGATCAGATGAACTCATCACCACCGCCGCCTCCCAGCATGATCTCGCCTTCGTCTGCCAGACGACGGGTCACTTCGAGAATCTCCTTCTGCGCGGCCTCCACATCGGAGACGCGGGCCGGTCCGCGGTTCTCCATGTCGTCACGGAGCATCTCGGCGGCCCGACTCGACATGTTGTTCAGCACCTTGTCGCGCAGCCCGCTGTCCGCGCCCTTGAGCGCCAGCACCAGGGTTTCGCTGTTCACGTCGCGCAGCAGACGCTGGATGCCCATGTCATCGACATCCAGCAGATTGTCGAAGGTGAACATCAGCTCGGCAATCTCGTCACTCAGCCCCTGATCGAACTCGCCGATCTTTTCCAGCAGCGCCTGTTCGGACGACGAGTCCATCAGATTCAGGATGCTCGCCGCCGATTTGCGTCCGCCCAGGCTGGAAGATCGCGAGCTATTGTTGTTCGCGAACTGCTTTTCCATGATCTCGTCCAGCTCGCGCAGGGCGCTGGGCTGGATGCCGTCCAGGGTCGCGATACGCATCAGCACATCGGGCCGCACACGCTCGGGCAGCAGCGCCAGCAGTTCGGCAGCCTGGTCGGCGTCGAGATAGGACAGGACGATGGCGATGATCTGCGGATGTTCGTTGCGGACGATCTCTGCAACCGCCTTGGTGTCCATCCACTTGAGCGCTTCCAGGCCCTTGCTGCTCTGTCCGACCAGAATCCGGTCGATGACGCCGCCGGCGCGTTCCTCGCCCAAGGCGCCGATCAGCACGCGGCGCACGTAGTCATCCGAGCCGACGCCCAACGAGGTCTGCTCCTCCAGGGCGCCGACAAAATTCATCACCACCGTGGATGCCTGCTCGCGGGACACGTTCTCCAGCTTGGCCATGGCCGCGCCGAGCCGCTGGACCTCCTTGGCGCCCAGGTGCTTGAGAATCTCCGCAGCCTCGGCCTCGCCCAGGGACATCAGCAAAATGGCAGCCTGGTCCACACGGGGCAGGTCCATCGCCGCGGCCTGCGGCACGATTGCGAGTTCATTCCCCATCATTCACCCACTGCCGGACCACCTGCGCCACCCGCTTGGGGTCTTCGTTGACGACCTGACGAACTGCCGAAACCTGATCTTCATACGGTGCGGCAAGATCAATCGCGAACGGCTTGCTCTGATCGGTCAGTGCCTGGTGCCCTCGAGATCCCGCCGCTGCGGCCTGGGGCGACAGGCTCACCCGCTCCTCACCGGCCATGCCGAGCATGGCGGCATCGCCGCCCGCGCCGGCGAGGGCCATTTGCTGACCGCCCAACATCTGCGCCGGCGAGGCCAGCAGGCTCTTGAGCATGGGGCGGACCAGCGCCATCAGGATGATGATCACCAGCAGCACGCCACCACTCTGGCGTGCCAGATCAGTCACCCAGGGCTGCTGCCACAGCGGGGCGGGCGCCACGTCTTCCAGTTGCCCGATCTCATTCAGAAACGGCGCGTTCATCACCGACACGCTGTCGCCGCGAGCGGCATCAAAACCAATGGCCTCACGGACCAACGCCTCGATGCGGGCGAGCTGATCGGCGGGTAGCGCCTGCATCGCCACCTGCCCCTCGGGGTCGCGCGTGGGCACATGGTCGACCAGTACGGCGGCCGACACCCGTTGCAACCGCCCCACCGACTCGCGCAGATAGCTCGTGGTCTTGTCCAGCTCGTAGTTGCGCACTGATTGCCGCCGCACCGCGCCTGCCGCTGCGACCTGTGATTCGGTGGGTACGGGCGTCGTCCCCGGCAGACCCTGGGGCTTGTTCGTGGTCGCGCCGGGCACGCCGGTGGGCACGGTGCCGGCAGAGCTGTCCTCGGACGTCTGCTCCGACCGGATGGCGGCATCCGGCGCGTAGCGCTCGACGGTCTCTTCCTGCACGGCGTAGTTCATGTCCGCGGTGACTTGCACGCTCAGACGACCGGCGCCAACCATCGGTGCCAGCAACTCGCGAATACGGTCGGAAAACGCCTGCTCCACCCGCCGCGTGTGCTCGAAATTCTTGTTGGTGATCGCCAGTGCGGAATCCTGCTCGCCGGATGACAGCAGACGCCCCGAATGATCGACCACCGACACCCGCCCAGGCTCCAGCGACGGTACGCCCGCCGAGACCAGATGCTGGATCGCGGCAATCTGCGTGCGCTCCAGGCTGCGGCCGGGGAACAGCTGAACGACGACGGAGGCCGTTGGCTCACGCTTCTGCCGCACGAACGGCGACGGCTTGGGCACGGCCAGATGCACCCGCGCCTTGTCCACCGGCTGCAGGCTCATGATGGTGCGGCTGAGTTCGGTTTCCAGCGAATGCTGGTAGCGGGCCGACTCCATGAACTGGCTGACCCCGAGCCCCGGATTCTCCTGCATCGATTCGAAGCCGACCCCGGCGCCCTGCGGCAAACCCTGGGAGGCCAGCGTCAGCCGCGCTGTCTGCACGTCGCCCCCACGCACCAGCACCGAGCCGCGTCCGATATCCATCTTGTAGTCGATGCCCTGGGCGGCGAGTGCGTCGGCCATGGCCGACATGTCGCGCTCGGCGAGCCCGGAGTACACCGGTACCAGAGTCGGCGACTGCGCCCAGAAATAAACCGTGACGCCAATCGCGACCGCGCCAGCAATGCCGACCAGCAGCATCAGCTGCCGCAACCCCGGCACCTGCTTGAGGCGCTGGGCGAGTGTGTCCTGGGTGGCGGTATCGGTCATGGGTCTGGGTCCTTAGGCCGCGTTGTCAGATCGGCATGTTCATGACGTCCTGGTAGGCGTTGACGAGGCGATTGCGCACCTCGGTCAAGGCCGTGAAGGACACCTGCGCCCGGCCCGAGGCGAGCATCACCCTGGCCAGATCGGCTTGTGGGTCACCCATCTGGAACCGGGTCTTGAGGTTATTCGCGGTCTGCTGCGTTTCGTTCACCGACTCCAGCACGGCCTTGGCCGCATCGGTGAACGAGGTTTCCGGTGCCGGGCCAACCGTGCTCAGTGGTTGATTGGTCGCGGCGCGGTCGGCCAGGGCCGGCGACTGCGAACGCAGGCTGCGGATCTGGGACAGCACGCTTTGGACTTCGAAGCTGGACATGGTGGTGACGCGCGGACCTGGGTTTTGGACAGATGTTGCTTACGGTGACTGGGGCAAGTTCCGTACCCCGGTGCGCCGGCTGACCCGCGCCGGAATCCGGACGCGGCCGCTTAGCGCCCCAGGTCGTACTTGCGCAGTTTCTCGACCAGCGTCGTTCGCCGCAGGTGCAGCAGCGTGGCGGCATGGGCGACCACGCCATTGGATGCGTCAAGCGCTTGACGGATCAGCGCCATCTCAACGCTGGCCATGTGATCACGCAGGTCGATACCGCTTTCGGGCAGGCTGGGTGCACGGGCCGGTCCCGGTTCGGCGGTCAGATCAGCCAGCACACCGGCTTGCGAGGCGGTGGCCATCGCAGCGGGCTGGTAACGCTCGGGCAGCTCGTCCACCTCCACACATTGACCGGGATGCAACACCGAGAGCCGCTCGACCAGATTGGCCAGCTCCCGCACGTTGCCGGGCCAGGCATATTGCTGCAGCGCGGCGACCGCCTGCTCGCTTAGCGCGACATCACCGCGCCCGTCGGCCTGCAGCGACGCGATCAGATCATCAACCAGCCGAGGCAGGTCGGCGATGCGGTCGGTCAGACGCGGCATTTCCACCGGGAAGACATTCAGCCGGTAGAACAGGTCTTCACGAAAGTCGCCGGAGACGATGCGTGATTCCAGATCGCGGTGGGTCGCGGCGATGATGCGCACATCGCATTGCTTGGTGTCATTGCCGCCAACGCGCTCGAAGCTGCGCTCCTGCAGCACACGGAGAATCTTGACCTGCATCGGCAGGCTCATGTCGCCGATCTCGTCCAGAAACAGCGTGCCGCCCTCGGCCAGCTCAAAGCGACCACGGCGCTGTGCCACCGCGCCGGTGAAGGCGCCTTTTTCATGGCCGAACAGCTCGGATTCCAGCAGGTCGGCCGGGATGGCGCCACAGTTCACGGCCACGAACGGCTTGTTGGCGCGCCTCGACAGCGCATGGATACGACGCGCCGCGACCTCCTTGCCGGTGCCGGATTCGCCGGTAATCAGCACCGTGGTATCGAACGGAGCGACCTGATCGATCATGCTGCGCACACGTTGGATCGCGGCCGATTCGCCAGACGGCCCAAGACGGGACAGCATGCGCTCGGCTTCGGTATCCATCCGCTTGACGCTGACCCGCTGCATCAGTTCCGCGAGTTGCTGATGGCGGATCGGCAACTGCAACACCGCGTGCTCATCCGGATGCAGCCCGTGAGGCACTTCGACCTGATCGGGCAGCAGCAGGATGTACGGAAACTGCGGGTCGCGCTTGAGCCAGGCATAGAAGCTCTCGCAGCTATCGCCGAGATCACCTATCACGATGGCAGCGTACTCGCGGGGCCTGGTCGCCTGCGCGCAAAGCGCATCGACATCGGCCCAGCATTCAGGAGTGAAATCGACAAACTCCAGCACGGCTCCGACGGATCGGCCCTGCTCACGGTTGGTGTCGATAACGAGTACGCGGGATTCGCTCATGTTGCACCTCGAAGTGCCTGTAGCTGGGTCACAACGCGGTCGACTCCCTCCATGAATTCGGCCTTGCCAATGAAGTTGTCTGCGCCGGCTGCTGCCGCGTGTTCGCGGTGGCCGGCATCGTCGAAATTGCTGACGATGACAATGTGCGGAGGCTCGTCCTGAGCCTTGATCAGCCGGGCGGCTTGCAGGCCGCCCATGCGGGGCATGGAAATGTCCACCAACAGGAGATCGGGCTTGTGCCGTTCGCAGAGTTCGACGGCCTCCTCGCCTGATTCGCCAAAGGCGATGACCTCAATGGCCGGGTGATCGTCCAGCAGCGCCCCTGCCAGAGTCCGAAACGCACGATGGTCGTCCACGACGATGGTTCTGATCTGGTCCATGCTGTCCCCTCCAGTGGGCACAGGTTCGTCGAACAAATTCTTCGACCATACCTGCCGTAACAGCTCGGGGCGAGGCGACGGCGTCACGCCAGCGCCTCGTCCAGGGTGGTGATCCGCTGGGCGCGGAGCTTGGCGGAGTGAATCCCCATGGCCTCGCGATACTTGGCCACGGTGCGCCGTGCCACGGTGACACCGCGGCGAGCCAGAATCGCGGTGATGTCGGCGTCGCAATAAGGCTCGTCGCGCGGCTCGGCGGCGATGATGTTGCGGATCATCGCCTTGACCGCCGTGCCCGATGCGCTGGTTTGCGTGCCTGAACCGACCTCACTGGAGAAGAAGCGCTTGAGTTCGATCACGCCCCGTGGCGTCTGGATGTATTTGCTGGTGGTCACGCGGCAGATCGTGGACTCGTGCATGCCGATGTCGTCGGCAATCTGCTTCAGCGTCATCGGGCGCAGGCCGGCTTCGCCCTTTTCAAGATAGTCCGGCTGCCGTTCGAAGATCGCCTGAACCGTGCGCAGGATGGTGTCGCGGCGCATCTCGATGCTGCGCAGGAACCAGCGCGCTTCCACCAGTTGATCGTTCAGCGCCGCGGCGTCTGCGCGGTTGCACTGGCCCAACATGCGCTCGTATGTGGTGTTCAGTCGCAGATGTGGATGGGCGGCGCCGTTGAGCCGCACCACCACGCCACGGTCGGTGACCGAAACAATCGCATCAGGCACGGTGATTTCGCTGGCCTGCGCATCCAGCCCCGGCTTGGGATTGAGGCGACGAATCGTGTCGATGGCGTCACGCAGCGTGCTCATGTCGACTGCAAGCCGCTCGCAGAGCTCATCGAGTTCCGCATGGGCCAGGGCTTCCAGATGACCGGCCACCAGCCGTGTGGCCAGCGATGCCGCAGGCTCGGCGCTCTGCGACAGCTGCGCCAGCAGGCACTCCCGCAAATCCAAGGCGCCCACTCCGGCCGGGTCCTGTCGCATGAACACGGCGCGCACCTGCTCCACGCGTGCCAGGTCAACATCCAGCCCCGCCTGCGTCAGGCCACGCGCAATGTCGATGGGCCGGTCTTCGAGGTAGCCGGTCTCGTCCAGAGCATCGAGCAGTGTCAGGGCAATCGCCAGGTCCACGGAATCGGAGAACGCGACCTGTAATTGATCCAGCAACCGAGCTCGCAGATCACGATCGGCGTCGCTGGGATGGCGATCTTCAGGGATCTCATCACCTGCCGATGAGCCTAGGACATGGATCGAATCAAACGATTCCGAATCACCGTCATCGGCGGCCATGTCGTCGGATTCCAGCATCAGATTGCGATCGAGGACGTCCGCGATTTCCTGCTCCAACTCCTGGGCGGAGAGTTGCAGAAAGCGGATCGACTGGATCAGCTGCGGCGTCATCGTTGCCGATGTGGTGATCCGCGCGCCAAGATTTTGTCTCATCGGTCGTCCTCCCGAAGCCGCCAGATCTGGTGAGCGTCTGGCATGGCGTCAGTATTCCGACCAAGCCGGTCCCCGGACAATCGGGACGATCCCCACCCCGTGTCGGGGTTTCCCCTACCTGCCCCGACAGAACGCTGTAGGGGTTCGGGCGCAGACGACGGAAAACCGCCACGGAATGCCGTCAAGCCTTTGCTTTTAAATGCTTATTTCGGGAAGACCTGCTCTCACTTCCATCGCGGTGCTGGGCGGCGAACATCGCCAGGTTTCCGACGCGAGGTCAGCCCAACCGGGGCTAGCGGTCAGTGATTGCTGTCGTAGTGACCACGTACCGCAAAGCGAACCAGGGCGTTTGCGGACTTGATGCCGAGTGACTGCATGATGCGCGCCCGGTGGGTTTCCACCGTCTTGACGCTAATGTCGAGATCGGCGGCGATCTGCTTGGTGGAGCGGCCATTGGCCAGTGCACGCAGCACGTCTCGCTGGCGTGGCGTGAACAACGGTCGGCGTCCATTCTGCTCGCCCGGTTGGTCGGTACACCGGCGCCGAGGGACGTCGAACATGGCCCGTGACACCCGTGGGCTGACAAACGTGTCGCCGTTCATCACGGCCCATATCGCGACCGGCAGTTCCTCGGGCGCGGAGTCCTTCACCAGAAAGCCGGTGGCGCCAACGGCCATGGCTTCGCGTACGTATTCGGATTCGGCGTGCATCGACAACACCAGCACCCGCGTGTTGGGACAACGGTCATCACAGCGGCGGATGATGTCGATGCCATGCATGTTCGGCATCACCAGATCCAACAGCAGGACATCGGGCTCCTGCACTTCGACCAATCCGACGACGGCCGCCCCATCGCCGGTTTCACCGACGACATCAACACCGGCGATGGACTCGACCAGTGACCGGATTCCGGCGCGAACCAGGGTGTGATCATCCGCCAATAGAATGCGAATCGGCTTGCCGGCCGCTTCGATTGGCGCGTTCACGCTGGCTTCCAGTTTCTGGCTCATCACCATTCAGCTTGTCTCCCCAGGGCCCGCCAACACATTCACGATCATTGATATGACACTAGCGCAGGTCGCTAGGGCCGACAACAAAGAGATGGGTACGCCGCTGCCTGCTGGCGCGGCGACCATGACAGGGCTGGCGGGGCGAATGGAGGATGACCCAAGTTTGAGCCTGGCGAACCACGGCAACTGATCCGCGGAAGATGCCGCACGCCGGACGGTAGGCGTCGGGCGCGGAGCCGGATCGGTGTCAGCGCTGAACGGTTCCGGCTTGCGATGAGCGATATGCGCGGTCGGCGTCTTGCTGCCGGGTCATCGTCTGACGTTGCTCGGCGAGCTTGTCCCGGGCCGCGCGAGCGGCCTCTTCCAACGCGCGATGACCGACCAGCACGCGGCGCAAATCGGCGGGCAGCAAATCCGCCAACGGCATCCGTCGAATCTGCTCGTCATAACGTTGCCACGCAACATGGGAACGCTCGCCATCGCCCGAGCGCATCGCCTCCAGGCAGGCCCGCTGTGCGGCGAAGATGTCGGTGATGAACGGACTCACCCCATCGCCGTCCGTGCGGGTCGGGGAGCGATCGCCACCCAGGCACTTCGTATTTCTTCCATCAGCTCGGACGCCTCGTCCAGGGCCGCGACATCCGCGTGCAGATTGGCGTCCAGCAGGCGGCGAATGACGTAGTCGTAGAGGCTATCCAAACGGTCGGCCAGCCCGCCGCCCACGTCGAAGTTCAGGCTGGCGCGCAGGGCCTCGACAATGGCAATGGTGCGGCTGATGCGCTCGCCCTTGCCGGCAGGATCACCGCGCTCGATACAACCACGAGCCAGGGCCATGCGCTCGGTGGCGCCGTCGAGCAACAACTGGATGAGCTGATGCGGATCGGCGCCGGCCACACCGGTCGTGACCTGATTCCGTTGGTAGGGGTTCGCGCGATTCTTCTGGAAGTAGCTCATCAATGTCTCCGGCATCAGAACGGCCCATGCCGCCCTAGCCCGCCTCCGTCCGGGTGAATCCCGGCAGCGAACTCAATTGCTGTGTCAGGTAGCTGCCCGTCGATTGCAGGCTGGCGACCAATTGGTCCATCGCGGTGAACTGCGCCGTCAGCCGCGCCTCGAAGCGCTCCATCCGACGGTCGAGCCGATCACCTTGTAGTTCGATCTCCTCGAGCCGTGTGTCCAGGCTGTCCTCGCGGGCATCGATGCGACCGTCGTCGGCGGTGAATCCGTCGAGATAGGTGCGAAGACCCGCCGCCAGGCCGTCGTCGCCGCTGAACAGGTCGATCACGGCGTCCAGGTCTGTATCGGCCTTGGCCTCCAACACTGAAGCATCGAATTGCATCGTGCCGTCGACCTCGAAGCTGATGCCGACCTCCGATAGCGAGCCGATATCGCCGTCGAATTGCTGGGTCATCATGGTCCGCAAGGACTGCCTGGCCCCAAGCGCCAGCGGATCGCCGACCAGCGCGCCGGAGGTGCCCCCCGGCACCGCCAGCGACACCGAAGACAAGGTGACCTGAGCGTTGTTGTAAGCGGTGACGAAGGACTGCACGGCGCTGCTCACCGAACCGCTGTCCTGCGCGACATCGATCCGCACGTCCATATCGGGGGTCTCGGCCAACAGCGTGAAGCTGAGCCCGTCCACGGCGTCGGTGATGGTGTTGGTCGATGACGACCGTACGAACCCGTCAATCGACAATTTCCCGTCGCGGGCCTCGGACAGCTCCGTCAGGTTTTCCGTCACGCCCGGATCGTAGACCAGCGCATCGAGCCCCTCGCCGCCGGCCTCCGGCGCAGCCGTCACCCGGATGCTTTGATCGGCACCGGTTTGCTCGGACTCCAGTACCAGGCGCGCGCCATCATCGGCGATGATGATGGATGCACGAATGCCCACATTGTCGTCCGACCCGTTGATCGCATCGCGAATGGCCTCCAGCGAACCGTCCCCTTGCGGCACGCTCACCGAGAACGACGCTTCACCGAGTTCCAGCGTGAGCTCGCCGTAGCCGACTTCGGCCTCGGCATCGGTGTAGGCCTGCGAATGCAGCTTGTGCGCGGAGGCCAGCTGCACGACGCGAGCGTTGTAGCTGCCGACCTGCGCGCCAGACGTTGAGCTGACCAGCAGGCTGCCCTCATCGGCAGACGTGGCCGTCGTCGGCGTGAATGCACTGGGCTCTTCCAGGGTGGACGCCGCACCGGCCAAGGCATTGAGCGACGAGCGCACGCGACCCAGGGCGGACAGCTCCGCATTGGCGGCCGAACTACGGCGCGCCAGCGTGGTGTCCTGCGCGCCGCGCTCGGCGCTGACGAGCTGTGAAACCAGACTGGCGATGTCCAGGCCCGACCCGACACCCAGTGACGAAATAGACATCAACGACTCCTTTGCTGACTGCCCGGTTCAGGCAAGCCGCGTGCCGCGGGGCATGCCCGATAGGCCCTCAAGCCGATACATCCAGGGTGTGCATCTGCCCGCTGTGCAAGCGGCGGGCCGCCTCGACCACGTCCTGCGCAGGCATTTGCTGCAGCACGTCACCGGTCACGTCATCGACCACGGACACGACGAGCAGCTCAGCTTCGCCGTCCACACGAAACCGCAGGCTGGTGCGGGCACCGATCAGCGTGGCGTTGATCTTGTTCACCGCCCGGTGCGTCGCTTCGTCGGAAACGAACGCCCGGTCGTCACGGTTCGCCTCAGCCACTGCGGGCGGGTGTTCCCGAGTCGGTGGATAGGGCATCGGCAGGTCAGGCCGCTCCCTTAAAGCGTCGGTAATCGGGTTGATGCGAATGTCTTCGCTCATGATCGTGTCTCCGGTCGCGGAAACCAAAACGGGGTCAGGCGCGTTCGGCGACCTGACCCCGTTCACTCATCCCCCCTGTTGCGGGCTTAGCCGAGCAGGCTAAGCACGCTCTGCGGTGCGGAGTTGGCCTGGGACAGCATCGCCGTACCGGCCTGCTGCAGGATCTGCCCGCGGGTCAGTGCTGCGGTTTCTTTGGCGAAGTCGGCATCCTGGATGCGGCTGCGCGAGGCGCTGAGGTTCTCGGACTGCACCTGGACCGATGCGACCACCGACTCGAAGCGGCTTTGCACGGCGCCCAGCGAAGCGCGGGCCGTGTTGATCGTGTCGAGCGCGCTGTCGACCAGCTGAATGCCCAGCTGGGCGCCGGCATAACTGGCGACCGACAGGGTGTCGATGCCGGTCGATGTCGCAGGCGTTCCAACCGACCCATTGGCCCAGCCCGCCACGGTGGCGGAGTCGGTCGTGCCCGCAATGGTGATGGCAGCGTCACTAACCAGCGTGATCTGCCCTGTCGCGCTGTCGTATGACGCTCCGACGTCGGTCTGCTGTGACACCTCATTGATGGCATCCACCAGCTGGCCAGCCCGCTCGGCAGCACTGCTGGCACTGGCGACCGCACCGATATCGACACCGTTAACGGTCACGCCGCCGGCGGCGATCCCGGTTGCGAATCCGGTAATGCCCGACGCAGCCACCGACACGCTGGCCTGGGTGACCGAGCCCATCGCGGCCGTGTTGGCATCCACGATCGAAGAGACGGTAATGGTCTCGCCCGCGTTGGCACCAACCTGGAAGCTGGCGCCGGAGAAGGAGCCGTCCAACACGTTCACGCCGTTGAAGGTCGTGGTATCCGCCACGCGGTTGATTTCTTCGAGCAGCTGGCCGACTTCGGTCTGCAACGCGGCACGATCCGTATTGTTGTTGGTCGCGTTGGACGACTGCACCGCCAGCTCACGGATCCGCTGCAGGTTGTTGGTGACTTCACCCAGCGCACCTTCTGCGGTCTGCGCCAGTGAAATGCCGTCGTTGGCGTTGCGTGCGGCCTGATCCAGGCCGCGAATCTGTGCGGTGAAGCGCTCGGAGATCGCCAGACCCGCCGCATCGTCCTTTGCACTGTTGATGCGCAGGCCGGTGGACAGGCGCTGCATCGACGTGGCGAGCATGTCCTGGGAATTGTTGAGATTGCGCTGAGCGTTCAGCGACATCACGTTGGTATTGATCACTTGCATGGCTAAATACTCCTGGTCCGTTTAGGTCGTGGCGCCGGCGGCGCCTAATGCTCAGCGGAGCGTTCCAACCTGGACGTCTCGCCGATACAGCCCGGTTATCGGACCCGGTGCACAGAACTTTAGATATTTTCCGTCCGCCCTGTCCGTCAGCCACGACTGCGAGGCCCCAGCCGGTTTTTTTGACCCGCGCATCGCACGCGAACCACGGGGCGCGCGAGATGCCAGATAGCGGGATGACGCCTTCGCAAAACCATGAGAACGTAGGCCGGACAACACCTGACGAGGAGACTGCGCCGATGCCGCGGGGTCCGATGCGCAATCTGCTGCTGGGTCTGCTGCTACTCCTCGCCCTCGCGCTGACCACGGTCGTGCTCGGGCTGCCAAACCAGCTGGGGGACGGCATTGCCCGGGAATTGCTTGAGGTCTTCCTCATCGGCGGATTTGCCTGCTGCATGGTGTTGGGCTGGCTCGGCTGGCGCCAGGGACGCGATTTAAGCCGCGCGGAGCACGCCGGCCAACGCAGCTGGCAGATGTTGGCAACCGTGCCCGAGGCCCTGCTCGTGCTGGACCCGAAGACTGGCCGGGTGCTCAGCGCCAACAATCGGTGTCGCACCGTCTTTGGGCGAGAGCCGGAGTCGCTCAAGAGCCTGCCGCTTGACGCGCTGCTCCCGTCGCTGGAACTGCCGGCCGGTACGGACGAAACGCCCGCTCCCCACGCCGTCGAACTGCGCGAAACGGAAGCACTACAGGCCGATGGCACACATTTGCCAGTGGATATCGGCGTCAGCCAGTTCGTCGCTGCACCGACCGATGCGCTGCGGACCATCATCAGCATTCGCGACGCCCGACCGCGCCTGGCCGCCGAATCCGGTCGCCTGGACGCCGAGCGTCGCACCCGACAAATCATCCAGAGCGTGCCCGGCGTGGTGTATCGCTGCGCCATGGATGAGCAGTGGACCATGGCCTTCGTCTCCGATCAGGTCGAGGTGCTAACGGGCTACCCGGCAGACGATTTCATCGGCAATCGACGCACCTCATTCGGTGCGCTGATCCACCCCGACGACGCCGTGGACCTGCAATCCAAAGTGGAAGGCGCCGCATTAGCCGGCCTGCCCTGGTTGGTGGAGTACCGCATCCGCCACCGCGACGGCGAACTGCGTTGGGTCATGGAACACGGCAGCGCCCAGCAAGCGGCGGACGGCCGCATCGTTTGGCTCTACGGCGTGATGATGGATGTGACCGACCTGAAGAACGCCGAACGCACAGCGGCGGAAACCAGCCAGCGCCTGGTCGAAATCACCGAAAACCTCCCTGGTGCGACATGGCGGGCGGAGATTCACCAGGAGACCGGCATTGCGCGGTTCACCCACTTCGCCGGCAAGCTGGACACTCCGTTTGGTGATCTCGATCTGCCGATGATTCGACAGGACGCCGGCCAATTGCTGACGCTGGTTCATCCGGACGACCGTGATCGCTACCGGCGGGACATCGAACAGGCGCTCGCCGATGGCCGCTACAGCTCCGAATACCGGATCCGGCGGCGCGGCAGTCGCTGGGGCTGGGTACGGGCCACTGGCTCGATCTATGACGTAAAAGGCAGCCAGTACCGCATCGCGGTCGGCCACACCGTCGACATCGATGCCGAGCGCCAACTCACCGAGAAACTGGAAACGGCGCGCACCGAAGCCGAGGCACAGGCAGAACGGCTGAGTCGCCTCACGGCCAACCTGCCGGGTGTTGTGTGGGAACTCAGGATGACACCGCCCGACTTCGCGCTGCGCTACACCTATATCAGCGACACGCCCCACATCGTCATCGACCTCAAGCCCGAGCAGTTCTACCGCGAGTTTGATCAGGTTCTCAGCTTCGTTCACCCGGACGACCAGCCAACATTCACAGCCCAGGTAGAGCGGCTACGCCACGCAACGGATGAGCAGGATCTGACCGGGACGTTTCAGTACCGCATGCGGGCGCCCGATGACAGCTATTTCTGGCGCCGCACGGCGTTCCGCGGCGCATTCAATCCGGACGGCAGCCGCACCGTCTACGGCCTGACCATTGATATCCAACGTGAGAAGACTCTGGAACAGGCACTGCGATCCGCACGTGAGGAAGCGGATAGTGCCAACGCCGCCAAAAGCGAGTTTCTGGCGAACATGAGTCACGAGATCCGCACCCCGATGAACGCGGTGGTCGGCATGTC
>JAGLCS010000037.1 GCA_023146115.1 Abyssibacter sp.
ATCGAAACCATCCCGTTCGAACTGCACCAGCTGATTGATGATGTCGGCAACCTCATGGGCGAGCGCAGCCGGGACAAACAACTGGAGCTGTCGATCCGGCTGGCGGACGACTGTCCGAACCGCTTGATCGGCGATCCTCTGCGGATCAGACAGGTGCTCGGCAATCTGGCCAGCAACGCCATCAAGTTCACGCCGGATGGCGGCGACATCGACATGACCATCGACACCGTGTGGCGGAATCAGCAGCAGGCCAGGCTTCGATTCGCTGTCACCGACTCCGGCATCGGGCTCACGCCGGAGCAACAAACGCGGATCTTCGAGGCCTTTGAACAAGCCGACGCCTCCACCACCCGCCAGTTTGGCGGTACCGGACTGGGGCTGACCATTGCTCGCCGCCTGGTCACGCTGATGGGCGGCACCATGGGCGTAAGCAGTTCCCCCGACGCCGGCAGTCGATTCTGGTTTGAACTGGTCCTCGACGAAGACCATACGAGGCAACCGGATGCCGCGCTGGTTGATCTCAGCGGTCGGCGTGCGCTGGTCGTTGATGATCATCTGACGACCTGCGAAGTGATCACCGGCCTGCTTGCACGGTTGGGTGTCACCGCGGTGTCCGAACAGCGTTGCCGATCGGGTTTGGCGCGGCTGGAGGCGGCGGTCAAACAATCTCGCCCCTATGATTTCCTGATCGTCGACTGGCGCATGCCCGAACTCTCCGGCACCGAGCTGGTCCGGCGGGTGCTGAACGCACCGGAACGATACGGCCGCCCCCGCACGGTGATGATGACCGGTTACGGCGCAGAGCACAGCCTGCCCGGCATCGCGGAGTTGAAACTGGACGGATTCCTGGTCAAGCCGGTCAGCCCCAGCCGCTTACTTGCCACCCTCACGCAGGCCGTCCAGTCGCAAGACCCTGAACCACCCGAAGCGCCGCAAGGGCGCCCCCTTTCCCTGTCCGGCGTGCATGTTCTGGTGGTTGAGGACAACGCGATCAATCAGGAGATTGCCTCGACCGTGCTTCGGCAGGCGGGCGCCAACGTGTCACTGGCCGAACATGGCGCGCAGGCGCTGGAGCGCCTGGAAGCCGGCGACGGCATCGATCTGATCTTGATGGACTGCCAGATGCCGGTGATGGACGGCTTCGAGGCCAGTCGGCGCATCCGCGGACTCGATGCCTACCGCGACACTCCCATCGTGGCGATGACCGCCAATGCGATGGACGGTGACCGAGAGCGCTGCTTGAATGCCGGCATGGATGACTACATGGCCAAGCCCATCGAATCCGAGACGCTGCTGGAAACCGTGGGCAGGCATTTGGGTCGTGTCCTTGCGTCCTCACCGACCCATGGCGTCGTCCCAACGGATCTGCCTGATCTGCCGGGCTTTGCCTTGGGCGATGCACTACGCCGTCTGGACGGCAATCGTGGCGTGCTCCTGAGCCTGCTGAAGCGGTTTCGCACAGACCACTGCGATGCGACGGCGGCGATCCGCCATGCGTTGGATGCCGACAACCCGGCAGGGGCCAAGCTGCATGCGCATTCGCTCAAAGGCGCCGCAAGCAGCCTGGGCGCCTATCCACTCGCCGCGCAGGCCGCTGCCGTGGAGGCTGCCATCGACAACAATGCCACCGTGGCGGCGCCGCTGGCCGAGCTTGGCGAGCAGCTCTCGGTGGTCCGCCAAGCGCTGGGCAGCATCGAGCCCCTGCCGGCCACTGTCCCGACCAAGATGTCCGCAGACAGCTTTAAGCGGCAATGGCGGCGACTTGCGCAGTTACTGCTGGAGAACGACACTCGGGCGGTCGATCTGGCATCAACCCTGCGGCAGCTCGTTCCGGCCGGTCTCGAACAAGCCGTCTCAGCCGTCATCGATCGCGCCGAAGCCTATGACTTCGTCGGTGCAAAACAGGCCATGGATCAGGTCGACTTAGGGGAGAACGACGCGCCATGACCGCAGATCCACCCACCGTACTGATCGTCGACGACACGCCGAGCAACATCGATATGTTGCGCTCCGTGCTCGCCGGCAGTTATCGCGTGCAGGCCGCCACGTCTGGCCGCCGCGCCTTGGACATTGTGGCGGACCAGCCACCCGACCTGATTCTGCTCGATGTCGTGATGCCGGACATGGATGGCTATGCGGTCTGTCGTCGGCTCAAGTCGGATGCCCAAACCGCGCGGATTCCTGTCATTTTCGTCACGGCCAAGAACGAGGCCCGCGACGAGGAACTCGGCTTCTCCATCGGTGGCGCCGACTATGTCGCCAAGCCATTCGAACCCGCCGTCGTCCGGGCGCGCGTCGCCACGCATCTGGCCTTATATGACCAGACACGCCTGCTCCAGCAGCTGGTTGACGAACGTACGGTGCAACTCCGTTACGAGATGGATCAGCGCGAAGACGCGGTCGCTCGCGTCCGCTATCTGCACGAGTACGACAGCCTGACCGGGCTGGCGCATCGCAGCTTGCTGATGCAGCGCATCGACATGGCATTGGAAACCCACCCCGATCGCGTGGCCGTTGCCGTGCTGGATGTCGATCGATTCGCCGCCATTAACGACGCATTGGGCACCCGGCTGGGGGATTTGCTGCTGCAACAAATCGCCACAGCCCTGCGTGACGCGGCCGGGGGCACAGCCTTCATTGGTCGGCTGGGTGGCGACAGCTTCGGCGTACTGCTGACATCCAAAAGCCGTGTCGTTGACCAGCTGCATCTGATCAACGAGCACATGGAGCGATTGTTCGAAGCCGTTGCCCGGCCTTACATGCTGGAGGGCGAGCGCATTCAGATCCGCATCAGCGGCGGCGTGGCCGTGCATCCGAAGGATGGCGAGACCGCCGAATTGCTGATCAAAAGCGCGGATGCGGCGATGCACGCGGCCAAGGACGCCACCCTCACCACGTACATGTTCTACAGCGCGGAGATGAATTCCGCCTCGCGCGAGTTGCTCACGCTGGAGAGCGAGCTGCGTGACGCAATTCGCGATGGCGCCATCAAACCTTGGTATCAGCCGAAGTTCGACCTGAAAACCCGCACTCTGGTCGGTGCAGAGGCGCTGGCTCGATGGGTCCGGCCAGACGGTCGCAGTATCGGGCCGTCCGTGTTCGTCCCGCTGGCCGAGAAAACCGGTTTATACAAGGCTCTCAACCAGCGAATCGTGCACGACGTGTGCGTGCAAGCGCGTTCGTGGGCCAGCAATTTCGACACCCCGATCACACTGGCCGTCAATGTCTCGGCGGCGGATTTCCAGTACCCCGGATTCGTCGCCGACATGCTCAGCATTGTCCGAGACACCGGTGTCGATCCGCGCATGATCGAAATCGAGATCACCGAACATGCGGTCATCGCCGATCCGCTGGCCGCCGCCGACAAGATCGGCGTGCTCGCCGGACACGGGTTTACCACCGCGCTGGATGATTTCGGTGTGGGCTATTCGTCGCTGTCGTACATCCGGCAACTGCCGATTCACACGCTGAAGATCGACCATTCGTTCATGGGCGGCGTTGGCGAGGACGAACGCGCCGACGCCGTGGCGGCGACGATTCTGACGCTCGCCAACCGGCTCGGGCTCACGAGTGTGGGCGAAGGCGTGGAACACGAGCATCAAATGCAGTTCCTCGGCGCCAACGGCTGCACCCTGGTTCAAGGGTTTCTGTTCGCCGGCGCGATGGCCTCCGACGCATTCGAAACCCAACTGCTTCGACACTGATTGGCGCCCGCTTAGCCGATAACTGCGCACCAACCGTTCGGATGCCGTATCATCCGCCTGCTGCCAATGTCATCAGGCTGTTCCGGTTACCTCGGCATCGCATCTAGCGATGCTTCGCGAATCACCCGTTACCTTCCTTGATTGCTATGCAGTCGGCACGCACGCAGTGCGCGCTGAAATCATTTGTTGTTGTTGTATTTAGAGTTTAGGAAAGTTTAATGAGTGAAAAGCAGAACGGAACCGTGAAATGGTTCAACGATTCCAAGGGTTACGGATTCATCGCCCCGGCTGACGGCGGCGAAGACCTGTTTGCCCACTTCAAAGAAATCCAGGGTTCTGGTTTCAAGACCCTCGCAGAAGGCCAGAAGGTCGAGTTTGTCGCTGCCCGCGGTGCCAAGGGCATGCAGGCAACGCAGATCATGCCTCTGTAAGAACAGCGCTTTCGCCTTTCGGCGAATGAACTGATTCGAGCCGCGACGGTTTCTGACCGTCGCGGTTTTTTTATGCCCGGAACAACGCCGGTGTCACAGAGACCGGCCAACGCGCTCCTGCCGTCTCGTCCCTGTCGAAATCGGGCTCCACCGTTCGACCACAATGTGGGACTGACACTGGAGCGTAACGATGAAGTATCTATGCTTCGGCCACATGGCCGAAACGCGCTGGACCGAGATGAGCGCCGCCGAACGCCAAACGATGATGGCGGCCTGCCACGCCTACGACGAAGAGCTCAAACACGGCGGTCACTTTTTGCGTGGCGAAGCCCTGCAACCCGCTGATTCCGCCGTAACCGTCCGGTGGCACAATGGTGAGGCCGTGGTCACCGACGGACCCTACGCCGAAACCCGCGAGCAACTGGGCGGCCTGTTGCTGTTGGAGGCACGCGACATGAACCATGCGATTCAGTTGATCTCGAACCACCCGGGCGTGCGGCTGTGCGGGCCCTTCGAGATTCGTCCGCTGGACGAGGCGTTTCCCGAGGGCTTCTGTGACAGCATGGCCGACACAGCCATCACCAACCAATAAGCGCAGGGGAGAACACCATGACCAGCAAAAGAGCGTATGTCGACGGTTTCGTGCTGCCGGTTCCGCGGGCGAAGCTGGAGGAGTATCGCGCCATGGCGCAGATGTGCGGCGCTATCTGGAAAGAACACGGTGCATTGGACTATGTGGAGTGCGTCGCCGACGACGTGCAAAGCGGCGAAGTCACGTCGTTCCCGCAAAGCGTACATCTCAAGGAGGACGAGGTCGTCATCTTCGCCTGGGCATCCTACGAGTCACGCGAACATCGCGACGCCGTCAACGAAAAAGTGATGAACGATCCGCGGCTGGCCGATATGAAACCAGAGACCATGCCCTTCGACGGCAAGCGCATGTTCTGGGGCGGCTTCAAGCCCTTGATTCAACTTTAGAGAGCGCCGTGGACTGCGCTCTCACGCTGGCTCTTCGAACCGGAGACGATCGATGCGTTACATGCTGATGTGCTGCATGAACGAGGCGCACTGGAACGGCCTGGACGAGGCAACGCGCGACGACGTGATGACGCGCTATCGAAGCTGGGTCGATCAGATTGATGCTGCGGGCCAGCATGTCCTCACCCATCAGCTCATGCAGACCGCCACGGCGACAACGTTGCGCTCGCCCGCTGGCCGGGAGGTGATCACCGATGGCCCCTTCGCGGAAACGCGTGAACAATTCGGCGGCTTTCATCTGATCGACTGCGAAGACCTCGACGCAGCACTGGCCATCGCCCGCCGCATACCCACCTTGGCCGTCGGCGGCACGATCGAGGTGCGCCCCTTGGTCGACTCCGCCTGATCGGATGAACCCGCGGACAGCGGCGGGTCTGAGCGCGCGGATCGACGCGATCTATCGCACGGAATCCCGCCGCATACTCGCCACCCTGATTCGCCTGCTAGGCGATTTCGATCAGGCGGAAGAGGCCATGCACGAAGCGTTTGCCGCGGCCGTCGAGCAGTGGGCAAGCGACGGCATACCAGACAATCCACGCGCCTGGCTCGTCTCCACCGGGCGGTTCAAGTTCATCGACAAGCTGCGGCGGCGCACGCGTTTCGACACGCTGACACCTGAGCTGGTCCGCCTGCAAGACGACGCCCGCAGCAACGACCCGGCCGCCTCCGAGCTGGACGGACTGGAGGATGACCGACTCCGGCTGATCTTCACCTGCTGCCACCCGGCTCTCTCCACCGATGCCCAAGTCGCGCTGACCCTGCGCGAGATCTGCGACCTGACCACGGAAGAAATCGCCCGATCCTATCTGGCTGCGCCATCCACGCTGGCGCAGCGGATCGTCCGCGCCAAAGCGAAAATCAAGCGTGCACGCATCCCGTACGAGGTGCCGTCGCCAGCGGAATTGCCCGACCGGCTCGAAGCCGTGCTGCGGGTGGTCTACCTCGTGTTCAATGAAGGCTATGCGGCCTCATCCGGGGATACGCTGACGCGCCAGGACCTGAGCGGCGAAGCCATCCGTCTGGGCCGACTGCTCGCCGAATTACTGCCGGACCCGGACGTGCTCGGCCTGCTCGCACTGATGCTGTTTCACGAAGCCCGCAGGGCCGCACGCACCGACGACACGGGCGAGCTCGTGCGGCTGGAAGACCAGGACCGGAAGCTATGGGACAACGCGACAATCGCCGAGGCCAATACCTTGCTGGACCGCGCATTCGCCGGCCAACGCATCGGTGCCTATACGCTGCAGGCGGCCATCATCGGGGTGCATGCGAATACCGCAACAGCGGCGGACACCGACTGGAACCAGATCATCGCCCTCTACGACCTGCTGCTCCGCCTGCAGCCCTCACCCATCGTGCAGCTCAACCGCGCCGCGGCGGTCTCGATGCGCGATGGACCACAGGCCGGGCTTGCTTTACTCGATGCATTGGCCACAGACGAGGCGCTGGCAACGTTTCATCCCTACCACGCCGCGCGGGCCGAACTGCTGCGACAGCTAGGCGACCCGGCAGCGGCTGACCACGCCTACGTGCAGGCACTGCACTATGTGTCGCAGACTGTGGAACGCCGTTTCCTGGAGAAGCGCCGGGAATCGCTGCAACTCGCCGGAACCAAACCACTACGGCCGGGTTGAAACACCGCCAAGCGCAGGGGGATTATGGTTTGTGTGCCGTCATACCCATCGTGAGCACAAGCCCCGATCAACCAGGTATCTGAATACCCATGCCTACAACGCCTACCATGCGCGCGATCGCAACTCGCCAAAGCGGGGATGCCGATGTTCTCCAAGCCACGGAGATGGCTCGGCCGACGCCCGGCGCCGGCCAGGTGCTGATCCAGGTGGCCGCCGCTGGCGTCAACCGCCCCGATGTACTCCAGCGCATGGGGCTTTACCGGCCGCCCGAAGATGCCTCCCCGCTACTGGGGCTGGAGGTGGCCGGAACGATAGTGGATGGCGACCTGTCGGGGACGGACTGGCAGCTTGGCGACACCGTGTGTGCGCTCGTTCATGGCGGTGGCTATGCGGAGTACTGCGTGGCGGAAGCCGATCAATGTCTGCCCGTGCCCAAGGGCTGGACGTTGGAACAGGCCGCTTCGCTACCGGAAACCTGCTTCACGGTCTGGAGCAATGTGTTCGAACGCGGCCGCCTCAGCGCCGGCGAATCGCTGCTGGTTCAGGGCGGCTCCAGCGGCATCGGCACCACCGCCATCCAGATCGCTACAGCACTCGGTCACCCGGTCTTCGCCACCGCTGGCACCGCCGAAAAATGCCAGGCCTGCGTGGATCTCGGCGCCCAGCGCGCCATCAACTACCGGGAAGAAGACTTCGCAGACGTGATCCGCGAGTTATCGGACGGCCGCGGTGTTGACGTGATCCTCGACATGGTCGGCGGCGACTACATGGAGCGGCAGATCAAGAGCCTTGCCGACGACGGCCGCCTGGTGCTCATCGGGCTGCTCGGCGGCAGCAAGGCCGAGGTGCCGCTCGCCCAGATCCTGATGCGGCGACTGACCGTCACCGGTTCGACCCTGCGCCCGCGCAAGAAAGCTTACAAGGCCAAGCTGGCGGCTGATCTGCTCAAGCACGTGTGGCCACTCATGGAGGACGGGCGGTTCACGCCTCAGATTCACGCCCGGTTTGCGTTATCAGACGCAGCGGACGCCCATCGGATGATGGAATCCGGTTCGCACATTGGCAAGCTGGTACTGGTCACCGAGTCTGGGCGCTGAATACGCACTGGCTAACCTGTTAGCCATTCCATGCACACCCGACGAGCAGCGCATCAAGGCGCTTGATTCAGGACGACAGCGTTAATCCCAGAATAAAAGCAGCTGAGCGTGCTGCTTTACTGGGCCCATGGATGGACGCTGGCAAATCGCGGCAGCCGGCTAACCGATCAAGACGAATAAGTGCGCAAGAATCGGATAGTTGCCGCCAGCCCGAGTGCGCAGACTGCTCCCTCTCACAGCAAGGAGCTGAGCGCATGGCCACTTACGTTTTTCTTCATGGGTCCTTTCACGCCGCCTGGAACTGGCATCGCGTCGTCCCTCTCCTGGAAGCATCGGGACATCGCGGTATCGCACTGGACCTGCCTGGCCACGGGCGCGACCGTACGCCACCAAGCCGGGTTTTCTTGGACACCTGCGTTCAGCATGTTCTGGCGTGCATCGATCAGCAGTCAGAGCCCGTCGTTCTGGTGGCGCACAGCCGCAATGGCATCGTCATCTCGCAAGCCGCCGAACAGCGTCCCGAGCGCGTCAAGGGGCTGATCTATCTCGCCGCCTATCTGGTGCCGGACGGCAAGTCGATGATGGACTTTGCCCTGCAAGACGAGCATTCACTGGTCGCCCAGAATCTGGAGGCGGGGCTCGATCGAAGCCGCTTGTTGACGATGACGCGGATTTTCCGCCATCGCTGGCTACAACGCCTCGCGGCGCGACTGTTGCCGCAAGGCTTACAGGTCCATCGACTAGCGCGTCACGCCTACAGGGAAGCCCTGTACCACGACTGTGGCGACGAAATCACCGAACTGGCTAACGTCTTGCTGGAAGCGGAGCCCAACTGGGCTGGTTTCACACCTTTGAAGCTCAGTCAGGCACGCTACGGCCGGGTGCCCAAGGTCTACATGGAATGCCTGCAGGACCGCGCGGTCACGCTGCCACTACAACGTGCGATGCTCCGTGAAACCCCATGTGACCACGTGTATTCGTTGGACAGCGGACACTCACCATTCTTCTCACAGCCTGCAGAACTGTGCCGCGTGCTGGCCGACAGCCTGCACCATTTCGAAGTCGCCCCTGTGAGAAACGCGGCATGAAACCGACGGACATCATCTGCTGGGATGCCATGCAGGCCCGCGATACCGCGTTCGACGGCCGATTCCTCTATGGCGTGATGACCACCGGTGTCTACTGCCGACCGTCCTGCTCGTCACGCATGCCGAAGCGCGAAAACGTCAGGTTCTACGCTATGGCTGCCGAAGCCGAGCTAGACGGCTTGCGACCCTGCAAACGCTGCCAGCCACTGGCAAAGACCGCTGACGAACTCGCCGTACGCAAGATGCGCGAGCTCGGCCGGTATATCCAGGCGCACAGTGCCGAAACGCTGACCCTGGAGACCCTGGCGAAACGCGCCCACCTGAGCCCGTCGCATCTCCAGCGTCAGTTCAAGAAGGTGCTGGGAGTATCACCCAAGCACTTTATTGAAACCTGCCGGCTGGACACGCTCAAAACCCAACTTCGGGAAGGCACCTCTGTCGCAACGGCCACTTACGAGGCCGGTTTCGGCAGCAGCAGCCGGGTCTATGAGCGCGCGGCAAGCAGGTTGGGCATGACGCCCAAACAGTACAGCGCCGGTGGGCTGGATGTCGCGATCTCCTGGGCCACATCCGACACCGCGCTCGGCTTGCTGATGATGGCGGCCAGTGACCGGGGCTTATGTTTCGTGCAATTCGGCAGCAGCGAAGACGACCTGCTGACCGCATTGCGCAAAGAGTTTCCGGCCGCCGCGATCACGCGCATGGCCGACGGCGGCGACGATCAGTTCATGCAGTGGATGGCGTCATTGTCGCGCCATCTGGCAGGACAACAGCCCGCAGGCGATCTGCCGGTTGATTTGCGCGGCACGGCCTTCCAGATGCAAGTGTGGCGCTACCTGCTGACGATTCCCCCTGGCGAACTGCGGTCGTATACCGAAGTGGCGCAAGCCGTCGGCAAACCGAAAGCGGTTCGCGCGGTCGCCAACGCCTGCGCGGCCAATCGGGTGGCCGTGCTGGTGCCCTGCCACCGAGTCATACGCGGCGATGGTCATTTGGGCGGCTACCGTTGGGGGCTGGAGCGCAAGCGCACGCTCATTGATCAGGAGCGGGCTGACCGCGCGACCCACCCATGAGCAGCATTGACGCCGAAGCATTGCGCGGCAAGCTGGACAGCGATGGTTTCGCAATACTGCCCGCCTTGCTCGATCCGGATAACTGCGAAGCGCTGCGTTCGCTTTACGCGGATGAACGCCATTTCCGCTCGCGGGTCATCATGCAGCGACATCACTTCGGCCGCGGCGAGTACCAGTACCTGCGCTACCCGCTGCCTAGCCATGTGTCGACGCTGCGGGGGCGGCTCTACGCCGTACTGGCGCCGATCGCGAATGACTGGGCGCACGCGCTGGGTGAAGAGCGCAAATACCCGCCTCAACACCAGGACTATCTGCAGAACTGCCATGCAGCAGGCCAAGCCCGCCCGACCCCGCTTATCCTTAAATACGGTGCCGGTGACTACAACTGTCTGCATCAGGATCTCTACGGCGAGCAGGTGTTCCCGTTGCAGGCGGTCATCATGCTCAGCTCGCCCGGCGACGACTTTCAGGGCGGTGAGCTGGTGCTGGTTGAACAACGCCCACGCGCGCAATCGCGGCCCCAGGTAATCCGGATGAACCAGGGTGATGCTGTGATCTTCGCGGTGAATCAGCGACCCAAACAGGGCGTTCGCGGCACCTATCGCGTTCGGATGAAGCATGGTGTCAGCCGCGTCGAAGCCGGGGAGCGCTACACGCTCGGTATCATCTTTCACGACGCGCAGTGAGCATGGCCTGCTGATCAGGCCTGCACGAGTCAGATTGATAGCCCACTGCTTGAGAGCGTCGGTCGGAGACAACGGTACGGTTCATCGACTGGGCGGCGATAAATTCGTCATCCTCCTCAAGTCACCCTCCGCCTCATCGGAGGCCGCAGACGATGCTGCGAGTAAGGCTGCGGAAGCCATCTTGTCCGCAATCGTGGCCGTTCGCATTGCCACAGCCGTGCTCCGGAAAAACCCGACATGGCATCCGGATGTAGCTGATGGCGAAACGCCAGCCAGCTCAACAAGCAAGAATGGCCTTCAGTGGCGAGTTGCCTGCGTCTCGCCGAGCGCGTGACGGGCACGGCTCGCAAGCAACGCCTGAACTGCCTGCTTGCGCGTGCGGGCGTGGGTGACGCTCCAATCACGCGAAATGGCGCCGACTGAGTCGATCCAGGCCATCAGGTGATCACGACCGGACTGGGTTAGCGCGTAGCTCCACACATCGTTCTCCAGCGCAATATCCAGCAACTCATTGGCGATCAACATGCCAATCGCGCGGGCGAAATCGCTTTCTCGGACGACCAGCGAGGCGCGCACCTGATCCACCAGATTCTGCGGCGTGGACCCGGAGCCCGTCAGCGTGCCGAGATCATCGGCGGCCTGGAGAATCGCGATCTGCGTGACCTCGATGAATTCGGGAACGCCCATCTGCTTGCGCCGCTCGCCTTCACCACTGGGGTCGCTCGCGATTGTTCCGTCCAACATGGGGTTACTCCACGGTTGCCGTTGCTTTCGAGTGGTCTGCAGGCTAACAATCGAAAAGTGAACATTTTGGCAACGCGCGCCGAATGGGCAGGACGGTCGTCATGGCGGCGGATACCGCTGGTCCGAACCCTCAGATGCTTGCGCGATCCGCCAGAATCTTTACAATGCGCGCCTCGCTGAACGCCAAATGTGCGTCACGAAATCGCGGGCCCGTAGCTCAGTTGGATAGAGTACCTGGCTACGAACCAGGGGGTCGGGCGTTCGAATCGCTCCGGGCCCGCCATATTTAATCAAAAAAACCAGAGACTTAGCGGTCTCTGGTTTTTTTGTGCCCGACGTTTGAGCGGTTTGTGTCCTCCTCGTGTCCTGGCGGTGGCCAACGCGCACTGGCCGGTGCTTTGGAGTGCCCCTGAAACTGCGGGAGAAGAGGAAGTGGAGCAGCGTCGCATTGTCTACAGAAGCCTCGGAACGGCACAACACACCACCAAGAGCGTCACGTATCCCCTCGTACCACCCGCTCGCGCTCAATCTGCTGACTCACGAAGACCACCCACTGCTTCGCCTGGCCCCGGTAGTCGGAGAACGCGGTCGCCTCTTTGAAAGCCTGCATGGCTTGGCCATAGCGCTTGAGGTTGTAGTAGGCCGTGCCGATCTGCATGTTGGCACTGCCCGGCCGCGCCAACCCGCCGAGATCGGTCACGTTGTTCGATCCGGATGTAGTGCAATTAGTAAGGTCTCACCGTAATTCCGTAATTCCCCGTAATTCCCGTCCCCTATTACCCCCAGACGGCGACCTCTCGGGGGCATGGTTGTTGCTCATCGACAGGCATCCCAGTCCCTACCTGCCTTGAACATGCCAAGACGACACGGTTTAACCCTCGCCGCACTCAGCATTCGAGTCCTCGCCACTGCCATGGGCCTGCTCGCGCTCTCCACGAGTCAGGCGCAGGATGACGAGCCCGAAACGGTCGACACCATTCCAGTGGCGCCGCTGGATGAAGAGGATGCCCCCCACTCCTCCGGAACCTTACGATTGGAAGAAGTGGTCGTGACAGCAACCAAGCGCGAGGCATCGGTGCGAGACGTGCCGTCCAGCATCGATGCGATGTCAGGCGAAGACCTGATCGAAGCGGGAGCTACTGACCTGGAGCAGATCCTGGCCCAGTCACCGGGCGTGACCTTTGGCAGCACAGGTGGGTCGGAGATCCGCCAGCAGGTCGTCATTCGCGGCGTGACCGCCAGTGGCACCGTCGGTTATGGCGGCACGACCACGGGCTATCTGTTCAATGACGTGTCGCTGGTCAACCCTTCCGTGGCCGGAGCCATCCCAGGGATCGATCCGTTCGACCTGGCCACGGTCGAGGTCCTCAAAGGCCCGCAAGGCACCCTGTTCGGCGGCGCTGCGCTCGCCGGAGCCATTCGATACGTACCCAACAAACCCGAACTGATCGATACCTTCGGAAGCCTGTCGCTGGGTCTCAGTGAAGTCGCGGACAGCGAGGGACTTGCTCGCCACTACACTGGCTTTCTGAACGCCCCCGTCGGCGACACGGCAGCGATTCGAGTGGTCGGGACCAAACGCACCGATCCCGGGTCCATCGATGACCTCACGACAGGCGAGAACGACATCAACAGCGGCGGCAACACGCAGGCGCGCGTGATCGGGCTGTGGAAGCCGACGAGCCGACTCAGTGCGGAATTCATGGCATATCGCTTCGAGGCACGCTCCGACGCCAGCGGCTCCACCGACAACCCCAACCACCGGGAAACAGAGTCACGCCGCAAGGAAACACCGGGCGAGACCTGGGCCAACCTGTACCGGAGCGAGGTCGAGTATGAATTCGACAGCTTCTCGGTGACCGGAATCGGCAGCTTCCTGGAAAAGGACAGCGAAAGCATCTTCGATCTGACCGCATTCTGGGGCGTTGAAGATATCGAAGGCACCAAGGTCTGGCAGCTGTTTGAAGGCCATACCGAACAGACCACTGCAGAACTGCGTCTGGTATCGGCTGAGCCCAGCCACGTCGGATTCTGGCCTCTGGATGGATGGGATTATCTGGTGGGACTGTACTGGCTGGAGGCGGAACAGGTCTTCGATAACACCACGTCTGCCACACTGACGGCGGTCTTGGACCCTCTGACCATCGAAGTTCTGAATATCCCTTCGGACCTATCGGCGGACGCCGATGAAACCGCCGTGTTCTTTGATCTAACCCGCCCGCTTGGCAACCACTTCGAGATCAACCTCGGGGGCCGATATTTCCGACAGGAGAGCATCGGCTATATCGAAACCAGCGACACACCGGATGGCGTGACCCTGGAGGAAGGCGGCTTCAACCCCAAAGCGGCCGTGACCTGGCACGCTGCGGACCATATCCGGGTGATCGCCAACTATGCCAAAGGGTTCCGGTTCGGGGGGTTCAACAACAACCCGCTCAACGACCCGGACATCGAGTTCACCTATTTCTCTGACGAGATCCAGAACTACGAACTCGGCGCGCGAACCGACTGGTTTGAAGGCGCGCTTCGATTCGATCTGACCGCGTTCCTCATCGACTGGATCAACCCACAAATTCGTCAGTCCAGTCAGACCACATCCACGTCCTATATCAACAATGCGGGCGGAGCGCAGGTCAAGGGCGTGGAGTCGGCGCTGACGACCCTGCTGCCCTGGAATTTCACACTGAACCTTAACGGCGCCTATGTCGATGCACGTCTGACAGAAACCTTCGACACGTCGCGCGGCACGGCTCCCGAGGGCTCGCGCCTACCCGCCACACCGCATCTCACGGGCAGCGTCAATCTCATGCACGACACCTTCCTCGGATACTGGCAACTCAGTTCGGCCCTCAGTTACAGCTATCAGGGTGAGTCCAACAACGAGATTGTGAACTACGAAAAGCTCCCAGCCTACGGGCTGTTGGGAGCCTCCCTCAGCCTGACGCGCCTGGGGCTGGTCACACCCAACATTCGCTTGAGCGGGACCAACCTGCTGAACGAGACGGTCCCGGTCAACATCCTGCACGGTGTGGCAGCCACCAACGGCGACCTGAACTACGGCCTGCTGCGGCCTCGAACCGTCACCCTGTCCCTCGGGATCGAGTTCTAGGGCTGCATCCTCTGCCTTGCTTCAGTCAGGATGCCGAATCCGGAATCGATCACTCGAGAACGTCAAAGATACTCAGCGGGCCGAAACCCTGCCCCGCCAGGTATGCCGAAGAAAATGCGTTGGCGGCGAAGACCCCGCCGCGTGA
>JAGLCS010000038.1 GCA_023146115.1 Abyssibacter sp.
GCGGCCTATAACGTTTTCGGTTTCGAAATCGAGAACGTGCGAGGCGGCGAGTACGTCGACAACCTGTCGGAGTGCAACACCGGTGGCTTCCTGGTCTACGATCTCGACGGCCTGACCCGCTACGGCAAGGCCACGCGGATGTATCGCAATACGGCGATCAACAACAACACCTACAACTTCGCGGAGCCGGGCACGCTGGTCTCCAATGTGCCGCGTGGTGTTGGCATGATCACGCTGGCCTACGACAAGCTCGAAATCTTCGACAACCTGTTCCAGAACAACGATACCGCCGGCATCGTGCACACCAGCTACGAGTTGATGGGGGTGCCTGGCGACCGGCGGCTCGACATGTATACCGAGGGCATGCATGTCTACAACAACAGCTTCGTCAACAACGGCAACAACCTGCCGCCGGCGGATGTCGCAACCATCGCGGCGACCGGTGGGGACCAGATCACCTCGGCCTTCCCCACGCTGGTGGGGCTCAAGAACGCGGCCGGCGGTGAAAGCTACCGGGGCGCGCATATCGTCTGGGATGGCTACATGGACGAGCTGGACGCCGATTGTCCCTACCCGACGGACGGCGCTGGCCAGCCTATTCCGCAAGATGCCGAAGGTCGGCCGATTCAGGGCAACCAGTATCCCAACCCGGACTGCCGGTACAACGCCTACAAGTTTGATGGTGATGGCAACCGCATCACGCCAAGCTGGTGGTTCTCCTGCATTGACAGCAATAACAATTTTGCCGACGACAGCCTGACCTTCGCGAACTTCCACGGCACCGAAGGGCTGGAAGCCGCGTTCATCGTGGCCGGTGGCGACCCCGCGGCGCTGCTGGACCCCGCGACGCTGCAGGAAGTCGCTGCCAGCGCGCAGGACTTTCCCTCGACCTTCGACATGGCGCCGCACGATTGCCCGACCAGCTACGGCAGCAACCTGGCGCCATTGCCGCCGGTGGTCATCCCACCGTTCGTGCCATCCGGCGTGATCGACCCGGCGCCCACCGCGGAAGAGGTCGCGCGCCTTTGCGGCGCGGAAGTCGCCGTCGGTCAGATCAACGCTGCGGCCTTCAAAGTGAACTGCCCGACGCTGGACCAGTACCACCTGTTCAGCGATGCGGATGATCCGATGAGCCTGCCGAACGGGCGGGGCCTGCCGTTCACGCTGAACAGCAAGTTGTTCACGGATTACTCCACCAAGTACCGCGTCGCCTATATCCCGGATGGTATGGCCGCGCAGTACCGCGACACCGACGATGGCGTCAATGCGACGATCCGGTTCCCTGTGGGCACCATCATCGCGAAGACGTTTGCATTCGCCGATGAAACGGCCGGTACCGAAACCGCGGCCGAAACACGGCTGATCATCAAGCGGCAGCGCAGTGATGGTCAGGTCTACTGGGATGGTCTGGAGTACATCTGGACCGAGGTCGACGGCCAGCGCGTCGCCGAGCTGAAGCTGGGTGGCGGATCGGCGTCGGTGAGCTGGGACTACACCGACGTGGACAGCGGCGTGCGCCATACCGGGTCGACCGACAACTACCTGTTCCCGAACGCCAACCAATGCATCACCTGCCACGGGAACAATGATGTCGAGACCGGCGCCGCGCCGATTGGGCCGAAGCCGCGCAATCTCAACCGGGCCTACCGGACCGACTCGCTAATGCCCTCCGGTCAGCAGCAACATCCGGTGCATGGCGTCAATCAGCTGGCCTACTGGTGCGACAACGGGTTTATGACGAACTGTCCGGAGCCTTTGGCGGTCGATTCATCTACCCAGGTCGCCGGCGGCGTGGAGCATCTGCCGATTTACAACGTGCCCGGCGACGCCGGCTTCGCCGCAGGGTCCAACGAAGATATCGAGGCGCGTGCACGTGCCTATATCGAGGTGAACTGCGCTCATTGCCACAACGCACAGGGGCAGGCGTCGAATACCGGCTTTTATGTGGACTGGGCGCGTCCGGTCGATGGTGTGTACGGCATCTGCAAAGGACCGACGGCCACCGGGACGGAAGGCCGGGGTGGCCGGTCGGTCGACATCCATCCGGGTGATGCATCGGACTCCATCGTGCCCTATCGCATTGGTCCAGAGGCGGACACCATCGCCGCGCGGATGCCGCCGATCGCGCGCAGCGTGGTGCATATCGAGGCCCACGCCCTGCTGACCCAGTGGATCGATACCGTAGTGGACGACAGCTACGCCAATGCTGATGCTTGCGATAGTGGTGGTGCTTTCGCCCTGAACTAGGCGGAGGACCACAGGAACCAGAAGGGGCGCATTCAAGCGCCCCTTTTTTATGGGCGGCGGCGGCCGACCGAGCGTCGCCGCATACAGGTCCCATATGGACTTGAGCCAAATTTACTAGCCGGAAGGCCCGGCGGCGGGTGTAACGTTAAGTCCGTGTTAAATCGATTGGATCGCGCCTGCGCGTCGTCCACCGCCTGCCTCCAAATGGAAAGAAGCATGACCAATCCGTTCCGGCCAATCACGGTGCTATTCGCAGTGGTTATCAGCCTGACCGCCTGCGGCACCAGCAACCCACCATCCGACGGAGCGGGCGATGCCGACGGCCGCGTGTTCTTCATCGAGCTCGGGCCGGACGCCACAGGACAGATGGCCAGCGCGATGGTGCAGGCACGCCCGAAGGACACGATCCAGTTCGACTGCGGCTACTACGAGCTCGAAACCGGCCTGTCGCTGGCCAACACCGAGAACGTGCTGGTCAAGGGCTGCGGCATGGATGAGACCATCCTCTCGTTCAAGAACAGCACATCGCAGGAAGGGATTCTCGCGAGCAATGTGCGTGGCATTACGGTCAAGGACCTGACCGTGCTGGATACGCCCGGCGATGGCATCAAGCTCAAGGGCGTGAACCACGGCACGCTAAGTCACGTGCGTACGATGTGGTCCAGCGGTTTCCATACCGACGACGAGGATCTGATCACCGCAGACAATTACGCCGACAAGATTCATATCGCGTGCACCGAGCCACCACGTAACGAGTTCGCGGCGTCACCGGATTACCAGGTCAGCGTCGCGGCCGGCCGCTACGGCGTATATCCGGTCGAATCCGAGAACATCCTCGTAGACCACGCCGAGTCAATCGGCGCCTCGGACGCCGGCATTTATGTCGGCCAGACCGACAACGCGATCATCCAGAACTCGCGCGCCGCCTATAACGTGTTCGCGTTCGAGATCGAGAACGTGCGCAGCGGCGAGTTCATCGACAACCTTGCCGAGTGCAACACCGCCGGCTTCCTGGTCTACGACCTGGACGGCATCACCCGCTATGGCAAGGCCACACGCGTGCACGGCAACGTGGCGCGAAACAACAACGTCTACAACTTCGCTGAACCCGGAACACTGGTATCGGATGTTCCGCAGGGCATCGGTTTGATGACTCTGGGCTACGACAAGATCGAAATCTTCAACAACACGATCACCGATCACGATACCGCCGGCATCGTCCACACCAGCTACGAAGTGCTGGGCGAGCCCGGTGACCGCCGTCTGGACATGTATAGCGAGACGGTCAACATCTACGGCAATACCTTCGAGAACAACGGCAACAGCCTGCCGCTGCCCGATCTGCAGGCGATCATTTCCAGCGGAGGGGACCAGATCACATCGGTGTTCCCGATGTTGATCGGCCTGAAGAATCTGGCCGGTGGTGGTCGCTATGCCGGTGCCCACATCGTCTGGGACGGCTATCTGGATGACTACGATCCGGAATGCCCGTATCCGGTGGACGCCAATGGCGATCCCATCCCGCAAGACGAGCAGGGCAAGCCGATTTCCGGCAACCAGTACCCGAATCCTGCGTGTCGCTACAACGCCTACAAGTTCGATGACCAAGGCGAGCGCATCCTGCCGGATTGGTGGTCGTCCTGCATCGCGGCGGACAACAGTTTTTCCGACGACAGCCTGACCTACGCCAACTTCCATGGCCTCGACGGACTCGAAGCCGTGTTCCTGCTGCTCGGTGGTGATATCGGCAATTTGCTGAGCGTCGCCGGCATTCAGGAGATTCTCGGGGGCGTGGCCAACTTCCCGTCGGATTTCGACATGACCCCGCACGATTGCCCGACCCAGTACGGCAAGGCCATGGAGCATCTCGACGCCGTGGTGATTCCGCCATTCGAGCCATCCGGCTCGGTGGACCCGGCGCCGACCGCGGAAGAGATCGCCCGCCTCTGCGGCGCATCCGTCGGCAGCGGCCAGATCAACGCCGCTGCCTATGCGGTGAACTGCCCGTCGCTGGATCAGTATCACCTGTTTGCTGACCCCGAGGATCCTCGCAGTGCGCCGAACGGCCGCGGGATTCCATATGTGCTGAACAGCAAGCTGTTCACCGACTATTCGACCAAGCACCGGGTGCTGTTCCTGCCGGATGGCCAGAAAGCGCATTACCGGGATACCGCCGATGGCGTGAACACAGCGATCATGTTCCCGGTCGGGACGATTATCGCCAAAACCTTCGCCTTCGTGGATGAAACCGCGGGAACCGAAACGCCCGCCGAGACCCGGCTGTTGATCAAGCGAGTCCGCAACGACGGTCACGCCTACTGGGATGGGCTGGAGTACATCTGGACGCAGCAGGATGGTCACTGGTCGGCGCATCTCGCGCTGGAAGGTGGCAGCACGGCGGCCTCCTGGGATTACACCGACGTCGACAGCGGCGTGCGGCACACGGGTTCCACGCAGGAGTACCTGTTCCCGAACGGCAGCCAGTGCATTACCTGTCACAGCAACAATGATGTGGAAACCGGCACGGCGCCCATCGGGCCGAAGCCACGGAACCTGAACCGGGTGTACGAGAGCGAATCGCCGATCGATTCGGGGCAGGCGCATCATGCCGTTGCCGGCTTCAACCAGGTCGCCTACTGGTGCCAGAACGGCTACATGGACAACTGTCCGGAGGATCTGACCGTGGATGCCGAAACCCATGTCGCCACCGCGGTCGAGCATTTACCGATCTTCAACGTGCCGGGGGATTCAGGCTATGCCGCCGGCTCGCCGGAGGATGTTGAGGCGCGTGCCCGCGCCTACCTGGAGGTCAATTGCGCGCACTGCCATAACCCTCAGGGACAGGCCTCGAACACCGGCATGTACCTCGATTGGCACCGGGAGGTGAATGGCGTGTACGGCATCTGCAAGGGGCCGACGGCCACCGGGACCGAAGGCCGTGGTGGCCGCGCCTACGACATCCATCCTGGCGATGCCTCCGATTCGATCGTCCCGTATCGCGTCGGTCCCGATGCGACCACCATCGCGGCCCGCATGCCGCCGCTGGCCCGGAGTGTCGTGCACACCGAAGGCTACGACTTGCTGGTCGACTGGATCGACAACGTGGTGGATGACAGCTACGAAGACGCGGATGCCTGTTCCGGCGGCGGCTTCTTTGCCTACCGGGCAGCCTACGGAAAATAGGCCAACGCACCGGTTGGATATGAAGAGGGCGCCAATGGCGCCCTCTTTGTTTATCCGGCTTTCTGCCTGCGCGAGGTCCCCGTTTTTGTGGGCGCCTTGGCGAGTAACAGGGTTTCCAGCTCATCCAGTGCCTCGCCGGTGTACACCGACAGGCGCTGCATATGGGGCAACGTGTCGCGCGCCGCGGTGAACCCGAAGTTGAGCTTGCCGGCATAGGACAGGCAGGTGATGTTCAGCGCCTGACCATGCGTGACCAGCGACACCGGGTACACCCCGTCCACCCGAGCACCATTGAAGTAAAGTGGTTTCTGCGGGCCGGGCACGTTGGAAATCGTGATGTTGAACACCGGCCGGGTGCGACCGCCGAGGCCGGTGACCAGCGAGCCGATGAACGGCCCCATGAGCATCAGCGTGTAGCCGTCGATCTGCTTGCGGGTCAGGGCCTGCAGTTCGTTCTTGGCCTTGCTGGTGGAAGCGTGGATAGCCTGAAGCCGGAGCAACGGGTCGGCGATATCCGTGCCCAGCGTGGACAGGATGAAGCTGATCGCGGTGCCGACCTGCATGTCGCCCGCCGGCCGCACCGACACCGGTATGCCGGCCGTCAGTGGCTTGTCGGGCAGGGCGTTCGATTCCAGCAGGAAGCGACGCAGCGCAGCGCCGCAGATGCACAGCACCACGTCGTTGAGCGTGACATTGGCCGCCTGACAGATCTTCTTCAGGCGTTCGAGTTCATATTGTTGGGTGCCAAAACGTCGCGGGGGCGAAATGCGCTTGTTCAGCACCGACTTCGGCGAATCGTAGGGTGAGGTCAGCGCGTTTTCGCGGTTGCCGGCGGCGCTGATCATGTGGGCCACGGTCTTGCCGAGCCCCGCGGCGCTGCGTGCCTTGGAGCGTGTGCTGGTCAGGGCCGCCGATGCCCAGCCGGTCGGGCTTAGCGCGGCATCGGCCTGGTGTTCACGCTTGGGTTCGGTGGCGGCGCGGCGCGTCCACGGCGGGCCCATGTTGCGCTCGCGTGAACTCTCCGAAAACGACCGCTGCATGATGCGTACCCCGGCGACGCCATCGACCAGGGCATGGTGCATCTTGGTGTAGAGCGCGAATCGGTCGTTCTCCAGGCCTTCGATGATGTGGCACTCCCACAGCGGGCGTGACAGATCGAGCTGATGCGCATGCAGCCGGGAGACCAGCACCCCGAGCTCGCGTTCGCCCCCGGGTTTGGGCAGCGCGGAGTGACGAACGTGATACTCCATGTCGATGTCGTGAATTTCCTCAACGACCGGAAGCACGTTTTTCAGCGCGGACTGGCGGATGCGTAGGTTCCACGGGGGCACAAAGCTGCGTGCGCCCTGAAATTCGTCGACCAGATCCTGTAGATAGCTGGGTGCCGCATTCTTGGGTTTCGACAGGATCACCAGCGTGGCGACGTGCATCGGTGTGTCGCGTGAATCCACGGTGAGCCAAGCAGCGTCTAGCGGCGTCATGCGGCGCATGTTTCTCCTCCCGGATGGCCGTTCTTGTTGATTTATGAGCAGCTCGTCGCCGATCCGGGCGGATCGTGATGCTTGCCAGGCAAGACCGGTGCGCGAGCTGCGATTGTTGGGAAATCCTGCGCCTTGGGCCGCGGCGGCGCAAGCAGGACGCGCCTGTTCAGCGTTCCGGATAGCTGTCCGTGGCCGGGTTCGCCAAGGCCTGGGTGCTCGACTGCGTCAGTGCACGCTGGGGCCCCCAATGGCCGAGCCGCCAGGCCAGAAACGCGAATCGGGTCGTGCGCGCCAGGTCGTAGACCGTCCAGGCGTTCACCGAGCCGCCGACGACCGCCCCGAGCACCGGGATGGCCGCCGCAGACTTGCGCTTCGCCAGATTCCAGCCGAGCTGCCGGCCCAGGTTGGAGATCGAGAACGTCACCGCCTGTTTGGTCAGCTCGCGTTCGGATGCGCGTTCCACGCCTTCGCGCCAGGCCGATTCCAACAGGCTGGCCATCGGCTCGCCAGGGGCCGTGCGTGACAAGGTTTCCATCGCCGCGCGTTTTTCGTCGGCGGTGTTCGACGAGGCGAGGGCGAACAGGCCGATGGCCAGCATGCGGCCAGCTTCGCCTTCCAGGGGCATGCCATAGGACAGTCCTGTGCGGTGAATGGTGCGCAAGCACAGGGTGATCAGCGCAGGAATATCCACCGCCATCAATGCGGCGCCGCCGAGACCCGTGGTCGCCCCCAGGGTCGCGGCCGCTGCCATTGATTCGCGCTGCACTCGGCGGCTGAGCGTGTCGCCCGTCGCAAGCGGCGCGGTTCGCAGGCTGTCCACCGAATCCAGTTTCGCCCAACGCAGCAGTGTGGACGTCGAGGTGCTGCGCAGGGCGAGGTCGTTGGCGGAGTTCAGCGCCATCTCGATCAGGCTCACCGGAACCGCGCCGCGGAAGAAATGCGCCACGCGACCACTGGTTTGCCCAAGGCCGCGAATGCCCACGCTGGGCGATTGTCGCTCCCAGTCCTGAACGGCGGCGAGCCGGGTCTCGTCAGTGATGTCGTGGTCGGCCATATCGGCACTTTACCCGTTTCGATCATGGGCGATGAGGGCGCCGCAGTTGACATCCACCCGCCCGGTTCGAATGCTTGCGCGCCGAAACGTTTTGGACGAGGCCATGTGCCTGATCGCTTTCGCCTGGCAACCAGGCCAGGCCTGCCCTTTGGTCGTGGCCGCCAACCGGGATGAATTTCATGACCGCCCTGCGGCCGGCATGGCGTGGTGGGATGACGCGCCGGACATTCTCGGCGGGCGGGACCTGCGCGCCGGCGGCACATGGTTGGGCGCGTCGCGCCGAGGACGCTTTGCCGCGCTCACGAACTATCGGGAAATGCAGCAAACCCCGGACGGGGCACCGTCACGCGGTGATTTGGTGGCCGGATTTCTGCGCAGCGACCAGTCGCCGGAGCTTTATGCCGAGCAAGTCGATCTGGATCGATATGCGGGCTTTAGTCTGCTGATGTTCGATGGCCAGAACTTCTGTTTCCTCGCGAACCGGGAGGCGGCCGGCCTGCACCAGATCGAACCCGGCGCGCATGCCCTGTCCAACGGCGCCTTGGATTCGCCCTGGCCCAAGGTGCAACGGGCTCGCGACGCGCTGGATCAGCTTGTTCAGTCCAACGAAGGTGCCACAGCTCTGCTGGACATGATGGGGCAGACCGCGCCCGCGGCGGATGCCGCTCTACCAGACACCGGCGTCGGCATCGAACTGGAACGCTTTCTGTCACCCATGTTCATTCAGGGCGACCAGTACGGCACCCGCGCCAGCACGGCACTGCGCTGGTTCGCCGACGGCCGCGTGGAGATGGCGGAGCGCAGCTTCGGGTCGGGCGGCGTCACACTGGGGGAGTCGCTGGTCGAGTTCACCGTGACCCGCCCGTAGGTGTGTGCGGCCAGAGCGTTTCCCGGAGTCGCTGAGTCGCCTCAGGCGCGGGATTTTCCGCCGTCCACCGCGATGATCTGCCCCGTGACATAAGCCGCTTCGTCGCTGGCGAGAAAGGCCACGGTATGGGCGATGTCCTGCGGTTGTCCGGTGCGGGCCATCGGCACCGGTGCGGCGGTGTCGCGCTCCCAGGCGTCGAGGTCTCCGACGAAGTCCGGATGCGGAAGAATCGCGCCGGGGGCGACGCCATTGACGCGCACGTCCGGCGCGAGTTCGACCGCCAGCGAGCGGGTGATGGCGTCCAGTCCCGCCTTCGCAGCGCAATACGCCGAGTAATTCTTTAGCGGGCGGCGGGCATGGATGTCGATGATATTGACGACGCTGCCTCTGCTGCGGGCCAGATGCGGCCGGGCCGCCTGGATCAGGAACAATGGTGCCTTGAGATTGGTGGCAACCAGGTCATCAAAGGCCGATTCGTCCAGGCTGCCGAGCGGCGTGGGGTAGAACGTGGACGCATTGTTGACCAGCAGGTCCAGGCGTCCCCACCGTGCGGCAGCCTGAGCGACCATGGTCTCCAGCGCGGCCACATCGGCGACATCGGCCTGCATGGCCAGGGCGGAATCAGCGCGCTGGGCGTTGAACCCGGCGACCTGCTGCTCGGCTTCCTTCGACGAGCGCCCATAGTGGACAATGACCCGATATCCCCTTTTATGCAGCTGCGCGGCGATGGTCGCTCCGAGCCGCTTGGCTGCGCCGGTGATCAGCGCCACCGGCACGTTTTCGACTTTCTGATTCACGGGAGTGAGTTGATGCTTCGACGGATGACAGGCTCTGCAGTATGACGTGGCTGCAGATCATTTTGCTCGCG
>JAGLCS010000039.1 GCA_023146115.1 Abyssibacter sp.
GTGGCCGTGCATGTCGGTTCGCTGATCGCCGTGCTCGCTTACTTCCGGCGCGATGTGTGGTCGGTGACCGGAGGCACGTTCAGCTGGGCGCGCGGCGGCGGCATGAACCCGGAGGCACGGCTGGGTCTGCTCGTCGTGCTCGGCACGATCCCGGCCGGTCTGGCCGGGTTGCTGTTCAAGGACTGGATCGAGGTGTACCTGCGCAGCCCGCTGGTCATCGCCGCGACCACCATCGGCTTCGGTTTGCTGCTGTGGTGGGCGGATCGCCAGCGCGGCGAACGTGACACCGGCGACATGCGTTGGATGGACGGGCTATGGATTGGGCTGGCGCAGGCGCTGGCGCTGATACCCGGCACCTCGCGCTCGGGCATCACCATGACTGCCGCACTCCTGCTCGGCATGGGCCGCGAGGCGGCTGCCCGCTTTTCCTTCCTGCTGGCCATCCCGCTGATCCTGCTCGCCGGCGGGTTGAAAACCCTGGACCTGCTGGAGATGGATGCCCCGGTGGATTGGGCGGCCCTGCTTGGCGGCACGGTACTCAGCGCCCTGAGTGCCTATGCCTGCATTCACCTGTTTCTCGGCGCCATCAATCGCATGGGCTTCGCCCCGTTCGTGGCCTATCGCCTGGCGCTGGGCGGGCTGCTGCTGGTGCTGTTTCTCTAACCGCCAGTTCGCCCCGATCCAGGCCGACGGCGCTCAGAACTCGCCGTTGAAGCCGACGAACACATGCCGGCCGGGCGCGGGCTCGAAGTAACGGCCGCCGAAGGCATTGATGCGGACATTGTCGGCGTGGTCGATGTCGCCGAGGTTGTTGATGCCTGCGCGCAGCGTCCAGCGGCCTGTTGCGCCGAGCGACACAGAGCCGCCGAGGTCAAACAGGGCATGGCCGGGGACGCGCACCGCGTTGGCATCGTCGGCATAAAGCTCCCCGATAAACCGGCCACGCAGGCTGGTGGTGATCCGGCCTGGGGTCCAGCGCAGCGTCAGAAAGCCTTGCTGGCGGGGGATGCCAGGCTGGCGCTTGCCGGCGAAGTCCGTGCCGTCGCGCCGGTAATCGTCAAAGCTGAAGTCGTTGAGCGTGTAGCCGGCTTGCGTGGACCAGTGGGTGGCCCAGGTCTGGGTCCAGGCCAGTTCCACGCCGTTGCGCGTCGAGCGGCCGCTGTTGCGATAAAACGTGCGGCCGGGCTGGTCGTCTCGCTCGAAGGGCACCAGCTCGTCGCGTAGACGGGTGGTGTAGATGACGGCGCTATAAGAGGCCGCCTCGGTGAGGCCGCTAAGCCCCAGTTCTGCCGATGTGGCCCGCGCCGGATCCAGCTCAGGGTTGAAGCCGCCGCCATCAGGGTTGGCCAGCTCGGTGGCGGTAGGAGATTCGAACGCGCTGGCGATGCGCAGGCTCAGGGTATGGCTGTCACCGAGTTGCCGGGCCAGTTGTGTGGACCAGCTGGCGGCGTCGAAATTTCGATCGCCGCTGTCGTCACCGTCCCCGAGAAACTGATCATCCACGGCGATGCGCAGATGATCCAGCCGCAGGCCGAGGTCCAGCCGCCAGGCAGGGCCCAGTGGACGGTCCGCGGCCAGATAAAGTCCGGCGCCGGTCGCGGTTTCGATCTGATCGAGGGTCTGGGCGCCACGCAGGCCGTCGAGGTTGTCGTAGCGCCGCCGTGCGTCGCGCTGGTGTTGGACGTCCAGGCCGCTGGTGACGTCCCAGCCCGCCGCGGTCGCCGTCAACGTGCCGCCGAGGCCACCAAAGCGGCGATCGAAGCTCACCTGTCCGCCGGACTCGAAGGGAAGCCGGTTTTCAAACAGGCGCTGTCCGGCAAAACCCTGCAATGACTGGGCAGATTCGCGGGTCGTGCGCAGCCAGCGACCGCTGAAGCGCTGCTGACGGATGCGTTCTCCGGCGTCGAATCGCAGGTTGTTCGCGGCGGCCTGGCCGGGGTCTTGGTCCGCCTGGGCGCGCGTGAGCGCGCCAGGATCTTGAGCGGTCACGTCCAGCACGCTGGCGTTGAATTGCAGGTTGCCGCTGGCGAGTGTGGTCTGGCTGCGGGCATTGAGTCGCTGCACCTGGCTGTTGCCGTGATCGCGAGCACCATCCAGGCGTTGCTCACCCAGAGACAGGCGGGTGGCGGTGTTGTCGCCGAGGCCGCCGCCGGCCGTGCCGCGCCAGCGGCGGAGCCCCAGTTCGCCGATCGTCACCTGGCCACCGATCTCGCGGGCATTGCCCGGCGGCGTGGTCTCAATGGCGATAACGCCTCCGGCCGCATTGCCGAACAGCGCGGCGGCGGGGCCGCGGATGACATCGACCCGTTCGATCGCCTCCAGGTCGAGCACGTCCAGCTCGGTCTGGCCATCCGGCAGGGTCAGCGGGACGCCGTCGACCAGCACCTGAATGCCGCGCACGCCAAAGGCCGCCCGCGCGCCGAAGCCACGAATCGACGGCCGCAGGCCCTGGGCCAGGTTGTACCGGTTCTGCGCGAAGACGCCCGGCACTTGTTGCAGCCAGGCATCCAGGCTCAGGCCATCGGAGGTTGCGGCCGGCGTGCCATCAAGCTGGGTGCTCGACGCCGCCGCTGGCTCGGCTTCGCCGCTGACGATGAGCGGATCAAGTTGCAGGGTTTGAGCGGCGATCGGCGCGCTGCAGCAGATCAGGAGCCAGGCGGGCCATGGCTTCATTGGCTCGGCTTTCCTTGCATCGCGGTCAGGTCATGGGCGCGCTTGATCAGGTATTGGTGGACCAAGGTGATTTGCTCCGGTGGCAGCACATGCGCGAATGACGGCATGCCCTGGCGGGCGCGGGCGCCAGCCACGATGGGTGCGAACTGCGCGTGTGTTGCGGGGTTCATGTAACGCAGATCCGGCACCAGGCCGCTGCTGATCGCGGCGCCACCGTGGCAGCCAGCGCAAACGCCGTGGTAGAGCTGGCGTCCTGCTTCCACCTGCTCGGCGCTGGCCGTGAGTTCGGGTGGCGTCGGGGCCGGGACGGGAGTGTTGTTCGGTGGCGGGAGCTGGTCATCGCCGCCGAGTTTGAAGGTGAGCACCCGCGATTCCGACTGGCGCCAGATGATGTCTTCGGCCGGACCACCGGCGACCAGTGCGAACACGCCGCCCCAGCCAGCCATAAAGGTGACGTATTGCTCGCCGTCGATCGTGTAGGTCATCGGTGCGGCGATCACGCCCGTATTGGCGGGCGATTCCCACAGCAACTCGCCGGAATCGGCGGCGTAGGCGGTCGTGCGGCCGTCGGCTGTTCCCTGAAACACCAGATTGCCCGCCGTGGACAAGGTGCCGCCGTTCCAAGGCGATGCGTAGTCCACGGTCCACGCGGCCTCTTGCTTTATTGGGTCCCAGGCCAGCAGCTTGCCCGAGAACTGGGCGCCCACGGCCGCCAGTTCGGCGGGATCTTCCGGCACTTTCATCGGTTTGAGGCCGACGTTCCAGAGATTCAATGCATAGGCCGGCACCTTGCCTTCGTCCTCGTACAGGTGGCCGGTGATCTGTGCCGGGATGTAGACCAAGCCGGTCTGCGGGTTGTACGACATTGGCTGCCAGTTGTGCGCGCCGTAGGGGCTGGGCACGACCAGCTTGGGGGTTTCGCTGTAGTCGCCCAGGCCGGTCTTGATCGGCCGGCCGGTTTCCGGGTCCACGCCGCTGGCCCAGTTGATCGGAACAAAGGCTTCCGCGGACAGCAGTTCTCCTGTCTCGCGATCGATGACATAAAAGAAGCCGTTCTTCGGCGCCTGCATCAACACCTTGCGACTGCGGCCATCGATGTCCATGTCGGCCAGCACGATGTGCTGCGTGGCGGTGTAGTCCCAGGTCTCGCCGGGCGTGGTCTGGTAGTGCCAGACATACTCACCCGTGTCAGGTTTCAGCGCGACGATGGACGACAGGTAGAGGTTGTCGCCCTTGCCCTCGGAGCGGTATTTGATGTTCCACGGCGAGCCATTGCCGGTGCCGATGTAGAGCAGGTCCAGCTCCGGGTCGTAGGCCATGGAGTCCCACACGGTGCCGCCGCCGCCCTGCTTGTAGTACACGTCGCCAAACCAGGTTTTCTGCGCCGCTTCCATCGCCGCATTCTCGGCCGGCTGGTCCGGATCGCCCGGCACGGTGTACCAGCGCCAGAGCATGTCGCCGGTCTCGGCGTCATAGGCTGAAACATAGCCGCGTACGCCCAGCTCTGCGCCGCCATTGCCGATGATGACCTTGCCATCGATGATTCGTGGCGCGCCGGTGACCGTGTAGTTCTTGGTCGTATCGACCGTCTGCGCGGACCAGACTTCTTGTCCCGACTTGGCGTCGATGGCGATCAGGCGGCCATCGTAGGCGCCGAGGTAGAGTTTGCCCTTCCAGGGTGCGACGCCGCGGTTGACCACGCCACAACAGCCGCGTCCCGCGATGGAGCGATCCACGCCGGGGTCGTATTTCCACAGCAGTTCGCCCGACACCGGATTCAGCGCATAGACGATGCTGTAAGCCCCGGTGGTGTACATCACACCGTCGACGACAATGGGTGTGGCCTCGGTGCCGCGGTCGACGTCCAGCTTGTAATGCCAGGCCAGCCCCAGATTGGCGACATTGTCCGCGGTGATCTTGTTCAGCGGCGAGTAGCGCTGTTCGTCGTAGGTGCGTCCGTGGCTCATCCACTCGCCGGGCGATTCGTTGGCGGCGAGCAGTCGGGCGCTATCCACCCATGCCGGGGCCTTTTGCGCCGCCGCTGCATCGGGTTCGTCCGGCTGGGACTTCGAGCAGGCGGTGATGGCCAAGCATGCCAGCGCGATGAGTGCGCAGCGCGCCGACAGTCGGGTGCTGTCCAACATGGGGTGTCTCCTTCCGTGAAATATGAATCAGCTTCCGTAGCTGGATGGTCGTTCGAACGACTCTGCTTTTCCGGTCCGAGCATATAACAGACTGGTCGTTTCCTTGCCTAGACCAGGCGTCTCGGCCAGAATATCGCCCCATTTTGCGCAGCAAGGCCGGTCTTTCACCGGCCTTTTTGCTCCGACATCGATTCAGGCCCACGTCTCAATGGTTGACTCCACGTCTCCGCGTCTTCGTGCCAACGCCATCCGCGCCTTGGCCATGGACGCCGTTCAGGCCGCCAACTCAGGACATCCGGGCATGCCGATGGGCATGGCCGATATCGCAGAAGTCCTCTGGCGTGATGTGCTTAAGCACAACCCCAACAACCCGCTCTGGTTCGATCGCGACCGCTTCGTGCTGTCGAACGGCCATGGTTCGATGCTGCTGTATGCAGCGCTGCACCTAAGCGGTTACGACCTGGGCATTGACGATCTCAAGGCCTTCCGTCAGCTGCATTCGCGCACGCCGGGTCATCCGGAGTACGCCGAAACCCCAGGCGTGGAAACGACCACCGGTCCACTGGGCCAGGGCATCGCCAACGGCGTGGGCATGGCGCTGGCCGAGCAATTGCTCGCCGCCGAGTTCAACGTGGGTGGTCACACCGTGGTCGATCATCACAGTTACGTGTTCCTCGGCGATGGCTGCCTGATGGAGGGCATCAGCCACGAGGTCTGTTCGCTGGCCGGGACGCTGGGCCTGGGCAAGCTGATCGCCATCTACGACGACAACAGCATTTCGATTGATGGGTCGGTCGACGGCTGGTTTCGCGATGACACGCCGGGGCGGTTCGAGTCTTACGGCTGGCATGTGATCCGCAATGTTGACGGCCATGACGCCGAGGCCGTGCGCGATGCGCTGGCCGCCGCCAAGGCCGAAACCGGCAAGCCCACGCTGATTTGCTGCAAGACCATCATCGGTTTTGGCGCGACCAACGCCGGTTCAGCCGACACACATGGCGCGGCACTGGGCGCCGAGGGCGTCATCGCAGCCCGCACGACGCTGGGCTGGGCGGGCGGACCGTTCGAGATTCCTGACGAAATCGTCGCCGCCTGGGATCGTCGCGAGCAGGGTGCGGCTGCCGAAGCGGCCTGGGCCGAGCGGTTTGCGGCGTATCAATCCGAGCACCCGGCGCTGGCCGCAGAGTTCGAGCGACGGATGCTCGGCGAGCTGCCCGCCGATCTGGTGGACAAGCTCGCGCGCCTGGTCGAAGACGTGCAGGCCAGCGGCAAGAAGAACGCGACCCGCAAGGCCTCTCAGGCCGTGCTCAACGCCATCGCGCCCGGCATGCCCGAGTTGCTTGGCGGCTCGGCAGACCTGACCGGCTCCAACGGCACGATCTGGAAGGGCGTGGAGCCGGTCACTCCGGAGACCGTCAAAGGCCAGTACATCTACTACGGTGTGCGCGAGTTTGGCATGACGGCTATTTGCAACGGCTTGCGGCTGCATGGCGGTTTCGTGCCGTTTTCCGGCACCTTCCTGACGTTCTCGGACTACGCCCGCAACGCCGTGCGTCTGGCCGCGTTGATGAATGTGCAGAACATCCTGGTCTACACCCATGACTCGATCGGTCTGGGTGAAGACGGCCCGACGCACCAGCCCGTCGAGCATGTGGGCAGCCTGCGCTTGATGCCGAATCTCGATGTCTGGCGACCCTGCGATGACGTGGAAACGGCCGTCGCCTGGGAGGTCGCATTACTGCGCCAGGACGGTCCCAGCGCGTTGGCGTTGACCCGGCAGAACGTCGAGCACCAGCCGAGAACGGCCGAACAACTCGCAGCCGTCCGCCGTGGTGCTTATGTGCTGTGGGAGCCGGCCACCGATCCAACCGCACTGGTGATCGCCACCGGCTCGGAAGTCGAGCTGGCGGTGGAGGCGGCACAGACGCTGACAGCCGAGGGCCTGCCGACGCGGGTGGTATCCATGCCCTGCGAAGAGGCTTTTCTGCGGCAGACGGATGACTACCGCGCCACGGTGCTGCCGGCGGCGATTACCGCACGGGTGGCGATCGAGGCGGGCGCAACTGGCACCTGGTGGCGCTGGGCCGGTTCGGCCGGTGCCGTCATCGGCATCGACACCTTTGGTGTCTCGGCACCTGCCGAAGACGCCTACCAGCATTTTGACCTGACGTCGGACCGCGTGGCGAAGACCCTGCGCGCCCTGGCGAACTAACCGAACGACCAAGGAGAGAAACATGGCAACGAAGATCGCGATCAATGGTTATGGCCGCATCGGCCGCAATGTCCTGCGTGCGCTGTATGAGTCTGGCCGCACCGATGAAATCCAGATTGTCGCCATCAACGACCTGGGCGACGCGAACACCAACGCCCATCTGACCCAGTACGACACGGCCCATGGCAAGTTCCCGGGCACCGTGACGGTCGAAGGCGACTACATGGTCGTCAATGGCGACAAGATCAAGGTGCTGGCCAACCGCAACCCGGCCGAGCTGCCCTGGGGCGAGCTGGGCGTGGATGTCGTGCTGGAATGCACCGGCTTCTTCGCGACCAAGGACAAAGCCATGGCGCATATAGAAGGTGGTGCCAAGCATGTCGTGGTGTCCCAGCCTGCCGGTTCCGATGTGAAGACGATCGTCTACGGCGTGAACCACGAAACGCTGGAAGCCTCGGATCAGATCGTCAGCAACGCCTCCTGCACCACGAACTGCCTGGCGCCTGTCGCCAAGGCGCTGCAGGACACCGTGGGCATCGAGTCGGGTCTGATGACGACGATTCACGCCTTCACCAACGATCAGGTGCTGACGGACGTCTACCACTCGGATTTGCGCCGTGCCCGCTCCGCCACGCAGTCCATGATTCCGACCAAGACCGGTGCCGCCGCCGCCGTGGGCCTGGTCATGCCGGAGCTCAAGGGCAAGCTGGATGGTTTCGCCATCCGTGTGCCGACGATCAACGTGTCCATTGTTGACCTGACCTTCAAGCCGGGTCGTGCGACCTCGGCTGACGAGATCAACCAGATCATGAAGGACGCCGCGACCTCCGGGCCGTTGTCCGCCGTGCTGAACTACAACGACGCACCGCTGGTCTCCATCGACTTCAACCACGATCCGGCGTCCAGCAGCTTCGATGCCGGACTGACCCGTGAGATCGATGGCGGCCTGATCAAGGTCTGCTCGTGGTATGACAACGAGTGGGGCTATAGCAACCGCATGCTCGACACCACATTGGCGTTGGCGAAGGCCTAAGCACGGCATCGGCAGCCGCCCAATCTCGGCGTCGCGAAGACACGCGGAGTGCTCACGGAGCACTCCGCGTCCGGTTCGGTCTTCGTATGCTGACCTTGGATGGCAGCCGGCCGCTTTTACGGCGCTCGTGGGCGCATGACGCGACATCGTTTGATCGCCGTCGAAACCGCAAGTCCTCCGAACTCACTGTAGTTCCACATCACCGGCGTTGGCATGACGAGCTGCCCGCGCCCGCCGCTCGCTGGATGCGGGCGGCCTGCTTCGAGGAGCACCGCATGAAACGCATGACTGACCTGGACCTCGCAAACAAGCGCGTCCTGATTCGGGAAGACCTGAACGTGCCGCTGGACGGCGATCGCATCACCTCCGATGCGAGGCTCAAGGCGGCGCTGCCGACCATACGGGCCGCCCGCGACGCCGGCGCCCGGGTGATGGTGATGTCGCATCTGGGGCGGCCCACCGAGGGTCAGCCGGACGCGAAGTACAGCCTGCAGCCGGTCGCGACCTGGTTGTCGCAGGCCTTGGGCGCACCGGTGCCGCTCATCGCGGACTGGCTGACGATGGATGCACCGAACCCCGGTGATGTCGTGCTGTGCGAGAACGTTCGCTTTCTTGATGGCGAAAAGAAGGACGACGAGACGCTGGCCAAACGTATGGCGGCCCTGTGCGACGTGTACGTGATGGATGCCTTCGGCACGGCACACCGCGCGCAGGCCTCCACCCACGGTGTTGGCAAGTTCGCGCCCGAAGCCTGCGCCGGGCCGCTGCTGGCAGCCGAGATGGATGCGTTGGGCAAGGCGCTGGACCAGCCGGCCCGACCGCTGGTGGCGATTATTGGCGGTTCCAAGGTTTCGACCAAGCTGGGCGTCATCGAATCGCTGGTCGACCAGGTGGACCAGTTGGTGCTGGGCGGCGGCATCGCCAACACGTTCCTGGCGGCCACCGGCGTGAATGTTGGCGCATCGCTGCACGAGCCCGACCTCATCGATACCGCAAAACGGATCATGGATGCGGTCAAGGCCAAGGGCGGCGACATCCCGCTGCCCACGGATGTGGTCGTTGCTACCGAATTTTCGGCGGATGCAGAGGCCACGGTGAAGCCGGTGGGCGATATCGGTGACAAGGACATGGTGCTGGATGTCGGCCCGGACACCCAGAAGATGCTGGCGGCTTTGCTTGACGGCGCCGGCACCATCGTCTGGAACGGGCCGGCGGGCGTGTTCGAGTTCGATAGCTTTGCCGGTGGCACCGAGTCGATGTCCAAGGCGATTGCCGGTTCCGACGCGTTCTCCATTGCCGGCGGTGGCGACACGCTGGCCGCGATCGACAAGTACGGCATCGCCGATCAGGTGTCGTACATCTCCACGGGCGGCGGGGCATTTCTGGAACTGCTGGAAGGCAAGACATTGCCCGCGATCGCCATGCTGGAATCGCGCGCCTAACCGGTTCCAGGCCGTCACTCATCACGAGCCACGGTGTTGTTAGCCCGGATGCGGCGCTGGCTGCTTCGTATCCTCGGTTTGGTGGCCGTGCTCGCCGCCGCCGTGTTCACCGCGGGCTGGTTGACGCTGCGCGCGAGTCTGCCGGAGGTTGATGGCGAATTCGCCCTGGCTGGGCTGCGATCCTCCGTCACGGTCGAGCGCGACGACCACGGCGTGCCCACGCTGATCGCCACGGATCGGTTGGATCTGGCCCGCGCCACCGGGTTCGTTCACGCGCAGGATCGATTCTTCCAGATGGATTTGCTCCGGCGTGCGGCGGCCGGCGAGTTGGCCGGGCTGGTCGGTCAGATTGCATTGCCGCGCGACCGCCAGATTGCGGTGGAGCAGCTTCGGGATGTGGCTCGCCGCGCGCTCGCCGAATCGCAGCCGGCGATCCGCGCGCTCATTGCCGCCTATGCGGACGGCGTGAACGCGGGTCTCGACGCGCTTGATGCCCGTCCGTTCGAATACTGGCTGCTGCGCAGCGAACCGGTGCCCTGGCAGTCCGAAGACAGCCTGCTGGTTGCGCTGAGCATGTTCCTCGACCTCACCGACCGCACTGCCCGCAAAGAACGCGACGATGCGGTGCTACGCCATGTGCTGGGGGAGCCGGCGGCGCGCTTTCTCGCGCCCGCGGGCGGTTCTTGGGACGCGCCACTACAGGGCGAGGCCCTGCCGCCGCCTGATATTCCCGCTCCGACCGAGTGGGTGGCACCGGTCGGCGCCTCACAGGTGGCGGTCGTGGTCGAGCCCGGTCCGGTCCTGGGGAGTAACAACTGGGCCGTCGCCGGCCGTTTGACGACCCATGGTGGTGCCATCGTCGCGGACGACATGCATCTCGGTCTGAGCCTGCCCAACATCTGGTATCGCATGCGCCTGCAGCTGCGCGACTCGCTGGATATCACCGGAGTCACCCTGCCTGGGTTGCCCGCCGTGGTTGCCGGCAGCAACGGGCATGTGGCCTGGGGCTTCACCAATAGCTACGGTGATTTCTCCGACATCGTGTTGCTCGACAGCGGCGAGATCGTGGATGCCGAGTTGGAACTGACCGTTCTGAGCGGCGACGGCGAATCGTTCCGGTTCCAAACATCCCGCTATGGGCCCGTGCGGCATGATCCGGTGCTCGGTGATTACGCCGTGCAGTGGACAGCGAGAGAGCCGGGCGGACTCAACCTGCGCCTGCTGCTGCTGGAGCAGGCGAGGACGCTCGAGGAGGCGATGGCCGTAGCGCATGGCGCCGGCATGCCGCCGCAGAATTTCGTCGTCGCGCAGGCCGATGGTCGTGTCGGCTGGACCGTGGCCGGCCGTATACCGGTGCGGCAGGGCTTTGATGGGACACAACCCACCGCTCGCGGAGCTGGTATCGGCTGGGATGGCTGGCTGGCCGCGGATGCGATACCTCGCGTGATCGATCCGCCCAGCGGGCGACTGTGGACCGCGAACAGCCGAGTGGTTTCGGGTGAGGCGCTACGCCTGCTGGGTGATGGTGGCTATGCCCTGGGCGCGCGTGCCGGTCAGATTCGAGACGGTCTGCATGCCCGTGATCATCTGGACGAGGCGGCCATGCATGCGATTGTGCTGGACGACCGGGCGCTGTTTCTGCAGCGCTGGCGGGGTCTGCTCATCAACACCCTGGATACGATGCCGGAGGGCGAAGAAGCCGAGCGGCTGGTGCGCGAGCAGGGACGTCGCGCCTCCGTCGATGACGCAGGCTACCCGCTGGTGCGGGCGTTTCATCGCGAGGTTTCAACCCGAATCTGGTCTGCGCTAACGGCGGCGGTGCGCGATGAGGCACCCGGTGTGAGCCTGCGGCCATCCCGCCAGTTCGAGCATGCGCTTTGGGAGTTGCTGGAGCAGCGCCCGGCGCATCTGCTCCCGGCGGATGTCGATAGCTGGTCGGAACTGCTGACGAGTTCGGCGCGCCGTATCGTCGATGCCGCTGCCAGTCGTGGCCCCCTGGCGGAGCAGCGCTGGGGTGAGCAAAACAGGGTGCAGATCGGACATCCGCTGGCCGCGGCCCTCCCGGGCTGGCTCCGGCCGTGGTTGCAGGCGCCCGATGCCCCTCAGGCCGGTGATCGCGACATGCCTCGAGTGGCCGGCCCCAGCTTCGGCGCGTCGGAGCGGTTTGCCGTGTCGCCCGGTCGCGAGGCGCAGGGATACTTTACGATGCCGGGGGGACAAAGCGGGCATCCGCTGTCACCCTGGTTTATGAAGGGACACGCGGCCTGGGCGGCAGGTGAACCTGCGCCTTTTCTGCCGGGACCAACCGAACACCATCTGACACTGAAGCCATGACCAATCGATTTGAGGGAACCGAGCGCTACGTCGCGACGGATGATCTGAAGCTGGCGGTGAATGCCGCTGTGGCGCTGGAACGGCCGCTGCTCATCAAGGGTGAGCCCGGCACGGGCAAGACCTTGCTCGCGCAGGAAGTTGCCAAATCGCTGGGGCGGCCGCTATTCGAATGGCACGTCAAGTCGACCACCAAGGCGCAGCAGGGGCTCTACGAATACGATGCCGTCTCGCGGCTGCGCGACTCGCAACTCGGCGAGGCCAAGGTGCAGGACATCGCCAACTACATCCTGCGTGGCGCGTTGTGGGAATGCTTTGACTGCGAAGAGCAGCCGGTGCTGCTCATCGACGAAATCGACAAGGCCGACATCGAATTTCCGAATGACCTGCTCCGCGAACTCGATCGCATGGAGTTCGATGTTTACGAAACACGTGAAACCATTCGTGCGCGGCATCGGCCACTCATCATCATCACCTCCAATAACGAGAAGGAGCTGCCTGACGCATTCCTGCGGCGTTGCTTTTTCCACTACATCCGGTTCCCTGACAAGGACACCATGCAGGCGATCGTCGATGTGCACTTCCCCAAGTTGAAGCCGGAGTTGCTGCGCGCGGCAATGGAGATTTTCTTCGATCTGCGTGACGCGCCCGGCTTGAAGAAAAAGCCGTCCACCTCGGAGCTGATCGACTGGCTAAAACTGTTGCTGGCCGAGGATATCGACGCCACGACCTTGCGCGAGAGCAGTGCAAAGAAAGCGTTGCCTCCGCTGTACGGGGCGCTGATCAAGAACGAACAGGATGTTCACCTGTTCGAGAAGCTGGTCTTCATGTCGCGCCGCGGCGTCTGAGGTCGCTCGGACTTAACTCAAGCGCGATCGCCCGATAACGGGAGGAGCTCAAGGATGAATCGACTCGGTTTTGCAGTGCTGGGGGTCGCGTGGTCCGTCGCCCTGTCGGCGCCTGCCGGCGCCCAAGCAAAGGAACGCGAGTGGCATGGCGAGTTGGCCTACGGCCAATGGAGCTACGATGCCAGCGGTACCGTTCGGGACACCACCGAACAGCTGAGTTTTTCCGATCTGGGTCGGGTGGACGAGGACGAAGGCTATCTTCGGCTGGGGGTGAGCTTTCCGCACCGCTGGATGCCGGACATCCTGCTTGAGCGCCAAGCGGTCGATGCCGGCGCCACGGCTGAGTCGGGCGGGTTTCTCGTCATACCTGGTTCCAGCGGCGTGGCCTCCGCCGAGTTTGATATCACGGCGCTCTCCGTCACGCTGCCGCTGATTGAAGACGGGGTGCGGCTGGGCCTCGGCGTGCTGGTCGAGAACATCGATGGTCTGGTCAGGCGTCAGGAGGATGGCGAACTGGCGCAGTCCGATCGCTATGACGAGATCTATCCGCTCGCACTGCTCCGGCTGGATGTGGCGCCGTTCGGACCGATCACCCTGCGCGTGGAGACCGCGTATGTGGCCTCGGGCGATGATCGCGCCATTCACCTCCGGGGTTCACTGCTGTGGCCGGTGATTCAACCGCTGGGCTTGGAGCTGGGGTTGCAGTCCAGGCGGTATCGCTTCACCACCAGCAACTACGCGGTGGATGCAGAATTCAAGGGCGGATACATGGGGTTGCTGCTCAAGTTTTAGGTTGTCGCCGATCAAATCTTGTCCCTGGTCGCCTGTCGCCTTCAAACGACAAATTCGTTCAGAGTCAATAAAATCATTGACCGTTCGTCGGATGTCACAGAAACGTGCCTAGTTTTTTCGGGGGCACGCGTAGAATGCAAGTTGTCGGCGAGTTCACGCCGGCCTAGTTTTCGCTGAAATGAGCAGCGTTGTTGTTGAAAGAGAGAAGGAATGTCTGAAGAAATCGAAGGAACCGTCAAGTGGTTTAATGACGAAAAAGGATTCGGATTTGTCGAGCGCGCAGGCGGCAAAGACGTGTTTGTTCATTTCAGCGCGATTAATGGCTCCGGTCGCCGCAGCTTGCAGGAAGGTCAAAAAGTGACCATGCGTGTTGTGCAGGGCCAGAAAGGACCGCAGGCGGAGAATGTGACACCGCTCTGAACTCGGTCTTTTTGAGTTCATGAAAAAGGCGGGGATATCCCCGCCTTTTTTATGTCTGGAAGAAACTGATCACTCTGCTGCGGCAAGTAATTAATGGACTTGTTGTGCCAGCGATCGTGCAGGGTACAAAAAAGGCGAGGACCAATGTCCCCGCCTTTATATTTCGCGATGGCAGAGCTGTTTAGAACAGCAGGCTGACACCGAGCTTGACGTCGGTCAGGTCGCCATCATCGTCATTGTCGTCTTCGAGGCTAGCCAGTCGGTATTCAGCGAACAGTCCGAAGTTCGGCGTGATGTCGAATGCGCCGCCTACGCTGAATTCCAACCCGTCGAGATCGTCGAGGGTCAGGTAGCCGAGCTCACCGTAAAGATGGAGTTGTTCGGTGGCGGGGAATAGGATTCCACCATAAACGCCGAAACCATCCTGCTCTTCGTCATCCAATTCGATGGAGACGAACTCGCCCTGGCCGTAGAACATCGGGGAGCCGGAGGCAGGAGCCGTGTGAAAGCCGACACCTGCACGCAACTGGTCGACATCCACGTCTGAATCATCGAGCTCGGCGCTCTGGTATTCGCCAAGAACATAAGCTTGGTCGGCGACACGCGCTGCGCCGGAAATTCCGAAGCCGCTGCCGTCATCTTCGCCGCCATTCGCTTCGATTTCGGTATTCACGAAGTAGGCGCTCAGTTTCTGAAACGGATCTGATGCCTGCCCCGCAAACGGCAGTGCGAGCAGGGCTGACCCCAGCAAAAGCTTGTTCATGTTAACTCCTTTAGTCCCAACCGCGGGCGTGCATTGTTCGCCCCATCCTGGGGCATGCACGTCGTTTCTAAGTGTTACGTCTGGCGCACTGTAGATGTGCGCCGCGACGTATTCATTGCACTTCCATTTCAAAACCGAGACAAAACGACATAAATGGCGGTGCCTGACTAGGGTATCGGCATGCTCGGCAACGGTGCAACAAAAACGCCCCATAAAGGGGCGTTCGAGTCGATCAGGCTGCGGATGGGGCCAGGGCGGGCTGGCCGATCCTGCTATTCGCCGAAGTTGGGCGTGTACAGAGGTTCGTTCTGAGAGGCGAACCAGGCAGCTAGGTGTTTGATGTCCTGCTTGGACAGGTTGGACGCGAAACCCTTCATGATCGCGTTCTTGCGCTCGCCGGTCTTGTAGGCAGTTAGCGCATGCGCCAGATAGTCCGGGTGCTGGCCAGAGATGATCGGGTATTGAGTGATGTCCGATGCACCGGTGGCGCCGTGGCAGGCGGTGCAGGCCTGGGCCAGCTGTTCGCCCTTTTTCGGGTCGCCCGTAGGCACCACATGGGGATCATCGGCCGATTCCGGTGCCTCGGTGACGTAGGCCGCGATGTCCTGGATCTGCTCATCGGTGAGCGAGGCGGCCTGCGCGGTCATCGTCGGATGCGCGCGTTGCCCGTTTTTGTAGGCTGTGAGCGCCGCCACGATGTACTCGGGGTGCTGGCCGCCGAGGCGGGGGACACGGAAGGTCGGATACGCGTTGGTGTAGCCGGCGATGCCGTGGCATCCGGCGCAGGTATGCGCCAGGGCCTGTCCGTTGTCGGTGTTCCCGTCCTGGGCCCAGACTGTAGAGGCAGAGGCCAGCGCGACCACGCAGGCGAGTTTCGCAAGTCGAGTCATCGGAATTTATCGTCGAGGAGGTTCTTGGCAAGCGCTGCCGACGGGCCGCAATGGTCCGCGAAGCGCCCTGTGGAGTCAATGACAAAGGATACCACCGTTCGCGCTGCCTTGGCCCTCGGGCGCGGTCGGCCAGCGTCACGGAAATCAACACTGCCTGCGCTATCATCGGTCGCCGCTATCCAGAGCCATTGCAGGAGTACGAGCATGCTTTATGCCGCAACCGCAGTCACGGCGGCGCTGAACGGGCTGCTGATTCTCCTTCTTGCCGGACGGGTGTCGCAGTTACGAATCCGCCACCAGGTTGCATTGGGCGACGGCGGGCATGCGCCCTTGCTACGGGCGATGCGCACGCATGCCAATGCCACCGAGCATGTGCCGATCTTTCTGATCATGCTGGGGCTGCTGGAGCATAACGCGCCCGGCATCGGCGTCTGGCTGCTCGGGCTGGTATTTGTCGGCGGTCGCCTGATCTTTTCCGTCGGCTTGCTCGGTGGTGCGTTTAACCGCAAGCGCCAGATCGGCGCGACCCTGACGTATCTGTGCCAGTTGGTGGCCGCACTGTGGTTGCTGGGATTGTTCGCTGTGCGGGGCGCGGCTTGATTGGAGCCGCCGAGCCCGACGCGGATGTCGCAGCCGTCGATCTGGGTTCCAACAGCTTCCACATGATTGTGGCGCGACCACGCGGACACGAGATCACCGTCGTCGACAAGTTGCGCGAGCCCGTGCGTCTGGGCGCGGGCCTGGGTGCCGACAAGCAACTGTCGCCCGAGGCGCATCAACGCGCCATGGATTGTCTGGAGCAGTTCGGCCAGCGTCTGCGGGCCATCCCGCCGGGCCGTGCCCGCGTGGTGGGCACCAATACGTTGCGCCGCATGCGCAATCCCAAGCAGTTTCTGGCAGCGGCGGAACGCGCGCTGGGCCATCCGGTGGAAGTGATCTCGGGCGTCGAAGAGGCGCGGCTGATTTACGGTGGCGTGGTGCACGGCCTGGGCGCCGACAAGGCCCGCCGTCTGGTCATCGATATCGGCGGCGGCAGCACCGAAGTGATCATCGGCGAGCGGGATTCGCCGCGGCTGCTCGAATCCGTGCGGATGGGCTGTGTGTCCTACACCGATCGATTCTTCTCCGGTGGGGAGATCACGCGGAAACGCTTCATGGCTGCACGCATGGCGGCGCGGCTGGAAGCCGATTACCTCGCCTCGGAATACACCGAATGCGGCTGGGATCTGTGCATCGGTGCGTCGGGGACGGTTCGTGCCATCGCCAAGGTGATTGCCGGTCGCGGTTGGGCGGACGGCGAGATCACACCGGACGGCCTGAGCCGTCTGGGCGATCTGATCGTGGAACTGGGCAGCATCGAGGCGCTGGAGCTTGATGGCTTGCGCGACGACCGCAAACCGATCTTCCCCGGAGGGCTGGCGGTACTGACGGGCCTGTTCGATGCCCTCGCGATCGAACGGATGACGGTCTCCGACCGGGCGCTACGCGAAGGCGTGATCTACGACCTGCTCGGCCGCTTGAGTGACCATGATGTCCGTCACGATACCGTCGCTGGATTGGCGCGGCGCTTCGGTGTGGACGAGTCGCACGCCGACCACGTGCGTGCGACGGCGCTGGCGATTCTGCAAGGCGCTGGTGATGGCTGGTCCGAGCTGGCTGCCGACACGACCTGCCGGCAACTACTGATCTGGGCGGCCCAACTCCATGAAATCGGTCTGTTCGTCGCGCATGGTTCGTATCACAAACATGGCGAATACCTGGTTCGCAACGGCGACCTGCACGGGTTCTCCCAGCTGGATCAGCGCATGCTCGCTGCCCTCGTGCGGCTGCATCGCGGCAAGTTCCGGCAATCGGTGCTCGACGACGTGCCCGACACCTGGCGCGAACCCCTGAGCCGGCTGGCGATCATCCTCCGCCTGGCGGTGATTCTGCGGCGCGGCCGTTCGGCTGACGCCATTCCGCCGATCACGATCAAGGCGAGCGGGGATCAGGTGACGGTCGATTTCGACGCCGCCTGGCTGGACGACCATGCGCTCACGCGTGCCGGGCTGGATCGCGAACAGGGTTCGCTCAAGCAGGCCGGATACAAGCTGCGCGTCCGCGAGCGCTAGCGACTTCCGCTGTTTGCTAAGACTCCATCAGCGCTTGTTGCGCCATGAGGGCAGTTTCGCCGGCATCGGCGCGGCGATAGCCGCCCTCGGCCGTCAGCTCCCAAGCCTGGGTATTGTCGTTCAGGTACAGATCCAGATCGGTGAGGATGCGCTTCGCCAGTTTTTTGTCCAAAACCGGGAACGCTGTCTCGACGCGGCGAAACAGGTTGCGCTCCATCCAGTCTGCGCTGGAGCAGTAGAGGTCCGGCTTGCCGTCGTTGGCGAAGTAGTACACCCGCGTATGTTCGAGAAACCGTCCGACGATCGAGCGCACCCGAATGTTCTCGGACAAGCCAGGTACCCCCGGACGCAAGCAGCACATGCCACGGATGATCAGGTCGATCTCGACGCCGGCCGACGACGCGGCGTAGAGCGCGTCGATCACCGAGCGCTCGGTCAGAGAGTTCATCTTGGCGACAATTCGAGCCTTGCGGCCGGCGTGAGCGTGTTCGGCCTCCCGCCCAATGAACCTGATGATGCCGGGGTGCAGCGAGAAGGGTGATTGCAGCAGCTTGTCGAGTTTGAGCACCTTGCCCAAGCTGGTCAGTTGCAGGAATACACGGTGCACGTCCTCGCCGATCGCGGGGTCTGCGGTGAACAGGCCGTAATCGGTGTACAGCCGGGCGGTACGCGGATGGTAGTTGCCGGTGGACAGGTGGCAGTAGTGAGTCAGGTGTCCATTTTCGCGACGCACGATCAGCACCATTTTCGCGTGCGCCTTGTGGCCGACGACGCCGTAAACCACATGCGCACCGGCGTCCTGCAAGGCCTCGGCCAGGCCGATGTTGTCGGCCTCGTCGAACCGCGCGCGCAGTTCCACAACCACGGTGACTTCCTTGCCGGCATGCGCGGCCTTGATCAGGGCGTCCACGACCGCTGAATCCGTGCCGGTGCGGTAAAGCGTTTGCTTGATCGCCAGCACATCCGGGTCCTTGGCCGCAGCCCGCAGAAGCTCAACAACGGGCGCGAAGGAATCGAACGGGTGGTGCAGCAGAATGTCTTTGCGGCTGATGGTGTCGAAGATCCTGTCCTGCCCCAGGGTACTCGAGAGCCTCGATGTGAACGGCGGGTACTTGAGATCGGGGCGGTCGACGAGGTCGCCCAGCGCCATCAGCCGGTTGAGGTTAACCGGGCCGTCGACACGGAACAGGTCTTCTTCTGCCAGTCCTAGCTTGTCGAGCAGGTATTGCCACACACCATCCGGACAGTTGTGCGCGACTTCCAGGCGAACCTCGTCGCCATACTGGCGCTGGGGCAACTCGCCTTCGAGCGCGAGCAGCAGGTCGTCGACTTCCTCCTCGTCCACGAACAGCTCCGAGTTGCGGGTGACGCGGAACTGGTAGCAGCCCGATACCGTCATGCCCGGAAACAGCTCGTCGACGTACGCGTGGATCACCGATGACAGAAAGACGAAATCATTCGGGCCGGTGCCCGGCACTTCGCGCGGAATCTGGATTAGCCGCGGCAGCGAGCGAGGGGCCCCGACCACGGCAAATCGCGCCGTGCGGCCGAAGGCGTCCTTGCCGTCCAGCGACACCACGAAGTTCAGGCTCTTGTTGATGATCCGGGGGAACGGGTGCGCAGGATCAAGCCCGATCGGTGAGAGCACCGGCAACAGTCCGTTGTGAAAATAACCGCGCAGCCAATCGTCCTGCTCGGGGTTGGAGACCCAATCCACGCGCCGCACGAAGCGGATGTTTTCGTCCTCCAATGCTGGAATTAGCACCGAATTGAGCGTGCCGTACTGGTCGGCGACCAACGCATGCGCCCGCTCGCTGATCTGCGACAGCAGAGTCGTGGGCAGGATGTTGTCCGGCCCGGTCTGCACGGCGCCGACCTCGGCCATCTGTTTGAGCCCGGCGACACGAACCTCGTAGAACTCGTCGAGATTGGAGCAGGAAATACAGAGAAACTTCATCCGCTCGATCAACGGGACGCGGTCGTCCTTGGCCTGTTCCAGCACGCGCTGATTGAACTCCAGCAGCGAAAGCCACCGATTGATGTAGTGATCGGGTGTGTAGGTATCCGTTGCGGTGTCGTTCATGACAGCGGGTTTGGCTCCAGGTCCGAGAGGCGCGAGGATGGCGAGCGGTCGTCAACCACGGTGACTCGCCGCGATCGCGCCGACAATGGCGCGCATGGTGTCAAAAGACTGCGAGCTGTGTATGACATGGCGATTAAAAGGCGGCAGTGTCACCGCCTTGTCAAATCCGCTTGGCAAGGTCGGGCGCTTAGAACAGGAGGGATACATGACACAGACACGTTTGGCGTATTCGTTGGCCGCCATGTCCACATTGGCGGTCGCAGGTTGCGCGCTGCCGCAAACCTACCAGGGGATGGACGCCACATCGGTTGCCGCCGCACCTACCGTGCCGGCCATGGATGTTTCGGACTACTTCGAAGCTCACCACGAGGGGCGCATATACGTGTTCGACGATTTCGCCACCTACAAGGCGTTTCTCGACTACGGCCATACGGCGTACCGGCTGGTCCGTATCGGCGAAGGTCCGCAGGGTGAAACCATCGTCTTCGGCCTGACCGACGCCGACAAGGCCAAGCGGGAGGGGATTGCCTCCGTGGCCCTGTACGACGGCGCCGTGAATGCCAGCTCGAACTTCTATGGCGAGGTGCTCTACGAGGGTCGCTTTTACGTCTTCGATCGCTGGGCAGACCTACGGGCGTTCAAATCAAGCTGGGATGCCCCATATCGATTCACCGAGATCGGTGCCGGGCCGGGCAACCGCACGATCGTGTACGTGCTGAACGATGACAATAAGAAAGAGCGGCCCGACGCGCTGATCAACCGCTTCAAGAAGCGTCACCGCATGCCGGTGACCCCTTAGGGGGCATCGCGGCGTTCAGCTTTCAAGCCACGCGATCCAGAACCAGCACGCGCTCGGGGTAGTCGGTGAAGATGCCGTCCACCCCGAGGGCGCGCACGCGCGCGATCTCGACCGGATCGTTCACGGTGTAGACATGCACCGCCAGGCCTCTCGCGCGTGCGTCGCGAATCATGTTCGGTGCCAGGAACTCGTGGGACAGATGAACCGAAACCGCGCCTAGCGCCTCGGCGCTGGCCGCATAGTCCAGCGGCACCCCGGCGTACAGCGCGCCGATGGGGATGCGTGGTTCCAGGGCGCGCAGTTGCCGCAGTTCCTGCAGGTCGAAGCTCGACACGAGGAACGCGCTCCAATCCCAGCCGAGCAGCTGCACGGCGTGGCGGATCTCGCGGACGACGACGGCCGCCGAGCCGGCGGCCTTCAATTCCAGGTTCAGCCCGGCCCGGCGATCAATCATGTCGATGGCATCCAGCACGCTGGGTACTTTCTGGCCTCGGCCGGCATCCAACTCCGCTAGATAGTCGGGCGGCACGTCGGCGACAAAACCGCGGCCATTGGTCGTGCGGTCTAGCGTGAGATCGTGCATCAGCACCGGATTGCCGGCGTTGAGGTGTACGTCGACCTCGATCCAGTCTGCGCCCAGGCGAATGCCGGTCTCGATGCCGAGCAGGGTGTTTTCAGGGGCGTGGCCGCGTGCTCCGCGGTGGCCGAACACCAGAGGGCCATCGCCAGTCCGTGTGCATTGGCTTGGGGGAGGATTGCTGTACATGTCGGTCGCCTCCCGGCGGTTGTTCCGCCTTTGGGCTGCTCCGAGGCTTCAACACGGGCTCGGACGCGACGCCGTCTGGATCAGCGGTCGGCTGATCAGGTGGGCAGTATCACGTATTTACTTGACGTTGTTATGTCAGGTTCGTAGCCCGGGCTCGCTGTCATCGTGTGGCTCGCTTGCGGATGGCGTTGTGTGGGGTGGTGAGACCACGGAGCTGCAACAATACTGATCACGGCCTTGCCGCTTTGCTTGGTACATCAGGTGGTCCGCCTGATTCACCAAATCGCGGAGCTTGGTCTGTTCGTCAGGCACGCAGGCCGTGACGCCGATGCTCACGGTCACCGAGATGGCGGCCAGCTGGTCATCGCGTACCTGGAGGCGCCGCAATCGGGTTTGCAAGCGCTCAACTAGCACCACGGCCTGTTCGCGGTCGACGTCGTAAAACGCGACCAGGAACTCGTCACCGCCCATGCGTCCGGCGATATCCAATGGTCGCTGGCATGCGACCCGCAACTCCTCGCCCACACAGCGAATGACTTCGTCGCCCGCCAGGTGGCCGTACTGGTCGTTGACCTGCTTGAAATGATCGATATCCAGGCACAGCAGGCACAGCGATGTCCGCGTGCGTGCCGCCTGCCGAAGTACTGGTTCCATGTGCTCTTCGAACGCCCCGCGGACGAGCACCCCGCTCAGTCCATCGTAGGTGGCCGTCCAGATCAGGGCTTCCCGGGCCAGCCAGGCGCGCCGTGCGGTCATTTCCACCGACGTGGTTGCCGTGATGCCGATAAAGCACATAAAAAGAAAGACGAAGATATCGCGGGCGTGAAATGGCACGGTTGCCCATTGCACGGTGACCGCACCGACGGTCAATGTCAGGGCGACCATCGTCAGGCCAGCCAGCACGCGTGCACGGCTGAGTACACAGAAGAGCAGGGTGAACAATGTGAGTGCGGTGAGCGGCTGGGGTTGCCCCGCAGCGGTAAGCGACAGGGTCAGGCGCGATAGATACAGAATACCGGCAACGCTCATCGCGAACATTGCGGGCGTGGACCAGGCATACCACTCCCGGCGTAGTAATGTGACGAAACCGAAGGCAATCATCGGCGCCACGATTAGCCACATCCAGTCGATTTGAGCTTGGTAGGCCGTGTGCGGCGAGCCCAGCAGCAGCGGCCCCATCAACGGTGCGCCGAGCGTCAGGCTCGCGACCGAGCCAAGTAGCACCCATCTGCCCAGCCGGCCCCCATTTCGAAAGCTTTCTCGGAACGCACGTTCGGTGGCATCCGACTCAAACCGAATGCCAGAAAGGCGAACATGAATCCCCATCGTTTCAACACCACACTTTGAAAAGCCCCAAGTGGGAGGCGTAATGAGAACGGCCGCGTTTCTACAAAAGCCCCCGCGGGGGATAGTAGTACACATCACGCTTGGGTTTTGGAGCCGCAGATCTGCGTATGGGGTGCGGCAGGCCGGATCGGTCGCAGGTGCCGCGGCTCGTGATAAACTCCGCGCCCCGCTCCGGTGCAGTACTCCCGGACCCAAGATTTCATCTGATTGTTGAGGCGTAGCCGTGGAATCAAACCACGACAAGGTATTTGTCACGACATTTCTGGGCGTGATCGGTTTTCTGGTGGCACTGACGGTCGGCATCGTCGTCATCGCCAACATGATCACCTCCACTGAAGACACCGATGAGCTGCGCCAGATCGCACATGAACGTGTGCAGGCGCGGATCGCACCAGTCGGCGAGGTGATCACCGATCCCAACGCGATCAAGGTGTCGGCGTCGGCGGGCAGCGATGAGCCGCGTTCCGGCGAAGAGATTGTCCAGGGGCTTTGCTCCGGTTGCCATGCCGCTGGTGTGGCGGGCGCGCCGAAGCAGGACGACACCGCCGCATGGCAGTCTCGCCTGGATGCACAGGGGCATGACGGTCTGATTTCCAGCGTGATCAATGGCAAGGGCGCGATGCCGCCGAAGGCCGGCGACCCCTCGCTGAGCGAAGCGGAAATCGAGCAAGCGGTCGACACCATGCTCCAGCAGGCGGGTGTCTGATCCGACGTTAGCGATTAGCCGAACGAGTTGTGCCAACGAGCCGCGCATTGCCGCGGCTCGTTGCGTTTTGGTGGCGCGAATAAAGTCGGTGTTTCCCTAGCCCGTCCCGCTCCCCTGCTTGGCGCCGAAGCGCGCTCGCAGTGCTTCGATTTGTCGCGCTTTCTGGGCCTGTTGCTCGGCTGCATCGGCGACGTCGTCGGGCCAGTCCACGTCGGTTTCCGGCAGTTCTTCCAGGAAACGGCTGGAGGGCACATCGACCAGTTCGCCACCACGCTTGATCTGCCGCGGCACCATCAGGGTCAGCGTGGTTTGGGCGCGGGTGATGCCGACGTAGAACAGCCGGCGCTCTTCATCCACATCATCGGTGTTCTCGTGCGGCAGGATGCCGTCGACCATGCCGACGATGAATACGTTGCGGAACTCCAAGCCCTTGGACGCGTGTAGCGTCGCCAGCTGAACCTCATCGGCTTCGTCGCCGCTGTCCTGTTTGTCCAGCATGTCGACCAGACTGAAGTGGTTGACCACGTCCTCTAGGCTGCGCTCGTCTTCAGCCAGGCGACGCGTCCAGTCCATCAGATCGTCGATCAGTTTGAACTTGCGATCGGCCCGCGGCTTGTCCGGCGTGGTGGCTGCGATCCAGTCCCGGTAGGCGAGTTCGGAGATCATCTCGGCGAGGATGTGATCCGGACGCATGTGTGCGGCCGTTCGGGACAGCCGTTCGTGCCAGTTGCAGAAGCGAGCCAGTTCGGCGCCCTGGCGGCCACTGATCATTCCGAGCGAGCTGGCTTCCTGCGCGGCCTGCAGCAGGGCGCAATGCCGTTCCTGGGCGTAGTTACCAAGGCGTTGCAATGTTGCCGGCCCCAGTTCGCGCCGCGGCACGTTGATGATTCGCAGAAACGCGCGGTCATCGTCCGGGTTGGCCAGCAGCCGCAGGTAGGCCACGAGGTCCTTGACCTCGGCACGGTCGAAAAATGAGCGACCGCCTGTCATCCGGTAGGCGATGTTCTGGGCGCGTAGCGCCTGCTCGATCACGCGCGCCTGATGGTTGCTGCGGTAGAGAATGGCGTAGTCCGACCAGCGGTCCCCCGACCGGATGCGATGCGTGGACATCATTGTGATCACGCGTTCGGCCTCGGCCGTGTCGTCCGGTACATTGATCACGCGTAGCTTGGTGCCTTCCCCCAACGCGCTCCAAAGCGTCTTTTCGTACAGGCGGGTGTTGCGCTCAATCACGGAGTTGGCCGAGCGGAGAATCCGGCTCGTACTCCGGTAGTTCTGTTCCAGCTTGACCACTTCCAGTTCGGGGTAGTCAGTCTTCAGGTCGGCCAGGTTCTCGGGCCGGGCGCCGCGAAACCGGTAAATCGACTGGTCATCATCGCCGACGACGGTAAACCGGGCTCGAATGCCGACCAGCGCCCGCATCATCGAGTACTGCACCGGGTTGGTGTCCTGGTACTCGTCGACCAGCAGGTAGCGAATGCGTTGCTGCCAGCGCAGCCGCACCGTCTCATTGTCTTGCAGCAGGCGAGTCGGCTTGACGATCAGGTCATCGAAATCGACCGCGTTGTAGGCGGCAAGATGCGCTTCGTACTGTCCGTATAAGCGCGCCAGTGTCGCGTCGGCCTCGGATTCCGCTGCGGCGGCGACATCGTCTGGTGACTGTAACGCCTGCTTCTGATCAGAAATCCAGCGTAGCGCGAGCTTGATGCGGTCGGGCTCGCTGACGCCGAGGTCACGAATCAGCGCGCTGGTGTCTTCGGTATCCAGAATCGACACATTGGGCCGCAGGCCGAGGTGGTGGTGCTCCTCGCGCAGCAGATCCAGCCCCAGTCGATGGAAGGTGGAGATGCGCATGCGAGTGACGACGTCACGCGGCAGCCGCTTGCCCACGCGCTCTCGCATTTCCCGAGCGGCCTTGTTGGTGAACGTCATCGCGACGATGTGCTGCGGGTCCAGGCCGGCGTGCTCGATCAGGTGGCCGATTTTCTCGGTGATCACCCGGGTCTTGCCGCTGCCTGCGCCCGCCAGCACCAGCAAGGGGCCGCCGACATGCTCGACGGCGGCTTGCTGGCGGTCATTGAGTTTTGCCATGAGTCTTGCAACTGCTGTGGAAGGGGTAGTAATTTCTGCACCGCAACATTTAAGCGCAGTGGCCCCGCGTCGCGGCGCGGACAGTAAAGGCCGGGGGGAGTAACAGCAAGATCTCTCGGTGCGAGAGCGCAGACTTTGTGGGGCAAGGCCCCGGGGAAAGCGCGAGCAAGGCACCAGCACAGGATTCGCTGGTTAACGAGCACGCCGTGCGTTGGCACGGGGTTTGCACTTTGACTGCGGGGATGCGGCAACTACTGATTTGCGATCCGCGGAACCATCAATGTTTTCGAGTAAAGGGGCGTAACCAAATGGAATTCAAGCGTTCAGTCATCAGCGCAGCGGTCTTGGGCGCGACGGTATTTTCCGGCAGCGCGCTGGCCGG
>JAGLCS010000004.1 GCA_023146115.1 Abyssibacter sp.
AAGTAGTCCGCCAGATTGAGCAGGATTCCCAGCAAAGCCGCGGGAACACGCGAAAGGCGGCCTGATCAGCCGCACCGGTCGGTACAGGCGAGCTAACCGGCCTTCTTCGCCCAATAGATCGATCAACCAGAATGCAGCTCGCCGCGCAGCTGACTGCCCGCAGCACCGCCGACGCCCAGATCAATAAGGGGTGACGTTGCTCGCAGCCTAGGTACCGGGCCACTGGGACCCGAGGGTATCGATCATCGGTACGCGATGACCCAGGGCCTCGCGTCGATGGGGACGGCGGCCGCGATGCGGATTTCATACAAGCCAGCCACGAACCCGCGCGGTTATTTTCTCCGTCGCCGCTGGAGTCACTCCAGCATCAACAGATAACAATAACGACTGACGGAAGGAGACCCCATGCACCATGGCCTGATTGCGGCTGGCACATTGCTGGCCAGCATGCTGAGTGTCGGCTGCGCGGATGCGACATCAACGGCGCAGATCGATGGACCAACGACCCAGTCGAGCCTGCCAGCCACCCCGCAGGCGGCACTGCCACCACCGCCCAACAACGGCTGGCAAAACAAGCCTGCCGGGACAATTGTCCAAGTCTCCGAGGCACCGCCGACCAGCCAGCTAGTCGGCGCAAGTCAGTCGCTGTTCGTCCGGTACACGACGGTCGATGTCTTCGGCCAGCCAGCACTGGCTTCCGGTCTGGTGCTGCTCCCAGCCATCCCGGTGTATCCGGACGGACAGTGGCCACTCGTGGTCTACGGGCACATGACAACCGGCGCGGCGGACGCCTGCGCACCCACGCGCGGTGTGCCCGAGTCCAGCGAGCTGCGGCGCATGCAACAGGGTGACACTCTCGCAAATGCGCTACTGGCCGAGGGTGTACTCGTGGCTCGACCGGACTACGAGGGCCTCGGCGAATCCGGACCGCACCCCTACTTGCGAGGCGATTCCCTGGCGCGGGCCATGCGCGACATGGCGTCTGCGGTAAGTGATCGCTGGGAGCAAACCGGTCACCGGTGGATTGCAGCTGGCCACTCGGAAGGCGGCGTCGCCGCGCTCAACACCGGAAACCGTCGCCACCCACCGGCCCGAGGACTCGAACTCATCGGGGTAGCCGCCATCACACCCGTGACGCAGTTGGAGGTCTTGTTGACGGCCGCCGGCGAATTACCTGTTGCCGCGCCTGGTGTGGATGCTGCCGTCGCGCTCGCCGCACTCGCGCTGAAGGGCATTGCCATCACCGATCCGGAATTCGAATCGCTGTTGCTCAAGGAAGGCGGATTGTCCGACGAAGCGGTCGCTCTATGGCCGGATTTAGAACGACTGTGTCTCGAAGACCTGAGCCACGAAGACTCATGGGGCGGCCTCTCTCCCCAGGCAGTCAAGGGTCCGCGTGGCGACGAAGCAGTCGCGGAGCTGATCCGTGAATGGCGCGAGGACGATATTCGTCTCCTGCCGATGCGTCGAGACATGCCGCTTCGCATTGATGCGGGCCTTCTGGATGCCGTCGCCCTCCTGCCGCTCACCGAAGCACTCGTCAATGACTACCGCAGTCGCGGCTATCCGGTGACCTATGCCCGCTGGCCCGCAGACCACTCGCCAACCGCTGACGTGGCCGCGCCAGCGATTGCCGCCTGGATCATGGAGCAATTCGCACAATGAGTTTTTCACGTCATGAATCATCTCCCGCGCTCGTCCCGGCCCACCAAACAGATGAGTCGATCAACCGCAACATCAGTCGGCGGTATTTACTGAAACAGGCAGCCTTGTTCTCGTCTGCCATCGGTCTGCCGAGCGTCTTCACGGCATGTGAGTCGGGAAGCGAACCGGCCCCATCAGGTGAAGTGCCACCAGCGCCCGGCCCGATCGTCCAGATCGATCCAATGGATCCAAACCGGTTGCACGGGTGGGTGACGGACCTGTGCGAATTTCAGCCGCGCTGGCGGGGCTATCCGGCCGAAGCCGAGGCCGGTCGCTGGCTGGGCCACCGGCTTCAGGGTGCCGGACTGCCGGCCCGCGTCGAACCCTACGCCATTACCAAGTGGCAGCTGGATGACTGGCGCGTGGAACTGACGGTCAATGACCGCAGTGAAGTCATCAACAGTTTTCCCATCTGGTCGACACCCGGCGGACAAGGCACAGCCGAACTGGTTGACGTGGGCCTGGGCTCGGAGCCGGAACTACTCGCACAAGATCTGCGCGGCAAGGCAGTCGTCGTCACAGGGCGCGCACTTCTCAATGTGTTCGCGACCTACCCTGACAGCTACCACCGCGCCGCCGAACTGGGGGCTGTGGCCATGTTCGTGTCATCAGACGCACCCGACAACCTGATTCGCCCTACCAGTTCCAGCCGGAACGAGCAGGAGAACAATCCGATTCCTGCATTCCAACTGGGCGCGCACGATCTGGCACGACTCAGGCAAGCGGCTGCCAACGGCGGCACCGCAAGCTGGAATATCGAGGCCTATCACCTGCAGGGAGAATCACGGGACGTCATCGCGGAACTGCCCGGCTCAGGGGAGCTCCCCGGCACCATCCTTGTCTGTGCACACTACGACGCCTGGTTCTCGGGGGCGCTCGATAACGCGACTGGCGTCTCCGGCCTGATCGGGCTCGCCGAGCATTTTGCTTCGCTACCTCTGCAGGACAGGCCTCGCGACATGATCTTCCTGGGCGTCACGGGCCACGACGCCGGTTATCCTCACGGCGGGGTTACAAATTGGATCTCGGAATATTCCCACCTGATTCCCGACCTGGACCTGTTCGTCAACCTGGACCATCTGGCCGCCAAGGGCGAGGAGCACTTCAGCACGACGGGGATCATCGACATGCTCGGCCTGGTCGTCGAGCGTCCGGGTGATGAGGAGCGGGCCCTGTTCACGACGCCTCACCCGGCACTGACGCGACAGTTCACGCCCTACCTGGTGCAGTACGGACTCTTGGCCGCCCCTGTTCCGACCATTCCGACCGTCAATGCGAACGGTGATCTGGAAGGCCTCATGGGTGAAGCCGGCGTGCCCTGCGTCAACCTCACCATGGCGACCCCCCACTACCACACGGTCGAGGACACCCCGGATCGTGTGCCGCCCGAACAACTGGCACGTGCGGTGAAAGCCCACCGCGACTTCATCACGGATGTGATGGGCATGTCCCGGGAAGCGATTCGTTCGCCGATCTAGCGCGCCAACCCGAAGAATGCACTGCGCCACCGGTGGTTTGACGCCCCGCACCCGGTGGCGCAGCGCCGTCCGGTGACCGGCTCCCCGAAATTGCGCCCAACCAGCGCCACTAGACTTAGTAGGTGCGACCCGCTTCCTCTCGATTTCTTCGTCATTATTCTGCCTCCTTGCCCCATTGGGCAATTCAGCCAAATAATTAAATTCTTCTTGTGAGCGTCGCTCCATCTCGTGCCGACCTGACCGCATCATTTCGAGCCGGCGTCGCCTGGTCGGATATCGCTAGATATCACAGTGTTCAGGGTCCTGTGAGCCAATCGTTGCATCAACGGCGCACCCAGTCACTGGGGCTTGCGTCGATACCGATGCGGAACGCAGTATGGGCGCCAAAGTCAGGACACACTGGCTTGCGAGGAGATATCAAAGACCATGAACTCGGAGCCACTGCCACACCCGAGCCCAGCAGGTATGACCATCTACCACTGGCGGCACGGGCTATTGCTGCTGGCCCCTACGCTAGTGCTCGAGCGGACGACAACGCCGCTATGCGCAACGCTCAGATTGGCGTGCAACAAACCCTACAGAATTGATGTCGCCGGTGAAGAAATCACGACATGGGCCTCCCTCGTCGCTCCTCGGGTGGAACGGCGAAAAGTCATCGCCATCGACAGTCATGTCGCACTGTTTTACTTCCCGATCGAATGGCCCGAGTACGCCGGAGTGCAGGCCGCCATCGCTGGAAAAGACTGGCTTAATTTTGAAGCGTCTCATTTTGAATCGATTATCGAGACGCTGCGTCTAGGGTTCCGGCAATCGCTCGATGCGGCCACCGTAATTGACGTCGCGCGAAAAGCGGTGGAGGCCATATCTGGATCGCAAATACCGGCTCCCGTCCGCGTGGACGCAAGAATTGATGCGCTTAGGCGCCATCTCGATGACACGCCGCTTGATGAGGTCGATGTCGGGAAGATGTCGTTGCAAGTGGGACTATCCGCTTCACGCGCTCGGACATTGTTCAAACAACAGGTCGGCACGACCATTCAGCACTACGCCCGCTGGGCTGCCATATGGAAAGCAATCAAGGGGTGGAGCACGGACAAGACGCTCACGGAAGTTGCGGTGGAAGCTGGATTTTATGATCTGGCGCACGCAGACCATACATTTATAGAAATGTTTGGCATCGCGCCGTCGCTAGTGGTTGATCAGCGATTTGTCAAAATTATGCCCTGCGAAATCTAGGGAAAGCTGACGCATGATGACGGCCCACACATCGGGCTTTATCAGGCCAACGTGCGAATGCGCTCAGGCTTCGGCTCTACGCTAGGCAAAGCGGGAGTTCCCAGGTTTTCATGGACACTTTGACGAAGACGAGGATGAAAAAGCGCCATCAGCCGACACATCGCGCCCATGCCGCCGACCCGGAACCCGCGGGATGACGGGGCGCAAAGTCCCGGCGGGCTGGTTGCGAACTCCAAGGCGGTCATGAAGCAGCACATCGGCGTGACCGCAAACGGCAGTGCGCCCGCTAGCGCTGGCGGACAGGTTTTGATCCATCGCATCGCCAAGTCCTCTGTAATACGTGCTTGGCTACGCCGATCGGTATCTGGCCCCCCAGGGCATACGCTCAACCTGATAGCTCAGTCGCGCGGGTTGGGAGTGACAAACTTGGCGCGATTCGCATGGATGCCCTGACCGCTGCCGCCGCGCAGGCCTTGGCGGCCGGTGATCCGATTGGTGCACTCAAGCGCGTGGCACTGCGCCGCGACCCTGCTGCGCTGGCCTTGCGTGGTATTGCCATGGCGCAACTGGGTGATTGGCAGCGCGCCCGCGAGTTGCTGCGAGACGCCGCCCGAGGCTTCGGCAAGCCTGCCGCAACCGCGCGGGCACGCTGTCTGATCGCGGAGGCCGAGATCGCCCTGGTTTCGCGTGACCTGACCTGGCCCGGCAACCGCTTGAACGAGGCCCGTGCATTGCTGTTATCGCGTGGCGACCTGGCCAACGCCGGCCACGCTGGTTACCTCGAGGCCCGGCGTCATCTATTGATCGGCCAGCTCGCCACCGCCGAGCAGGTCATGAACTCCATCGATCCTGTCCAACTCACGCCGGCATCACTGGCTGGGTTCTGGTTAGTTGCGGCGGGCATTGCCATGCGTCAGCTGGCGATTCCTCGGGCAAGCGAAGCGCTGGACGCAGCGGCAAGCGCGGCGACGGATGCGCGGATCCCCATGCTGCTGGCCGAGGTGCAGCGCACCCGCGACTTTCTCCAAGCTCCAGCCGCCCGACTGTTCTCCAGCGGCCGGGAATCCGTTCTGCACCTGGCCGAGGTAGCAGACGTGCTACGTGGCCCGGTGTTGGTGGTCGATGCCTGCCGCAATGCGGTTTGTGCCGATGGAAAGACGGTCCCGCTGGGCCGCCGCCCCGTGCTGTTCGCCCTCGCGCGCGCCCTGGCCGAGGCCTGGCCCAATGACCGGGATCGTGGGACGTTGATCAGCCACGCATTTCGCTCGCAGCATGCTGACGACTCCATGCGTGCCCGGTTACGCGTGGAGATCGGCCGGCTCCGTGCAGCATTGGGCGCGCTGGGTGGAATCAAGGCCACGGCACGCGGTTATCGCCTGGTACCCCACGGCAGTGCCGGTGTAGCGGTGCTCACACCGCCCATCATCGATGACCATGCGGCAGTCCTCGCGCTATTGGCCGAAGGTGAGGCCTGGTCCAGTTCCGCCCTGGCGCTTGCGCTGGGGCGCAGCCCCCGCACGGTGCAACGAGCGCTGCGGCAGCTGGCGGCGGCGGGCAAGGCCGAATCCTTTGGCCGCGGTCGCGCCTGCCGGTGGATCGCGCCGCGCATGCCCGGCTTCCCGACAACTTTGTTACTCCCACCCCCGCTCCCGGATGGATGAGCATGGCGGCCGTCGACACGACGTGAACCCACTCATCAAGGACAGTGACATGACAGCAAGCACCGCCAACATCACCCAGGAATACGGACCATTCTTCGGTAACGACGCCGTGCATGGGGTCAGCTTCAGCGGCAAAGATGTCTGGTTTGCCGGCAGCAATGGCCTGAACCGCATGGACCCCGATACCGGGACAGTCACCCAGCACGTCGCCGTGCCCGCACACGCCGGCACCGCCTTTGACGGCACGCACCTCTACCAGCTATCCGACACCTTGATTCAGAAGATCGACCCTGCCACCGGCGCGGTGCTCTCAACGATTCCGGCGCCGGGCAAGGGCAATGACTCCGGCATGGCCTGGGCCGAAGGCTCGCTGTGGATCGGCCAGTACCGTGACTGCACCATCTATCAGGTTGATCCGGCCACCGGAGAGGTGCTTCGTACCATCCAGTCCGACCGTTTCGTGACCGGCGTGACCTGGGTGGGCGAGGAGTTGTGGCATGGCACCTGGCAGGACGAGCAAAGCGATCTGCGACAGATCGATCCGGCCACCGGCGCCGTCTTGCAACGGCTGGACATGCCGCCAGGCACGGGCATCTCCGGCCTGGAGTCTGACGGTGCGGACCGGTTTTTCTGCGGGGGCGGTGGTAGCGGCAAGGTCCGCGTAGTCAAGCGTCCTTGAGTCAGCCCCGGTCCCGCCGAGTCGCCCAGAAACAGACGCTGCCCACCAGTTCCGTGGCCACAAAAGCGAGCAGCACGGGCGTGACACCACCGCCGACAATATAGGCCGCAATCAGCCCGCCGACCCACAGCCGGGCCCAGGCATCCACACGATGCAGGCGCCGGCTGGCGTCGAACAAACGGGCGGCGTTCCAGAGCACGCCCAGTGCACCGGCCAGATTGATCATCAGCCAGTGCACCGGCGCAAAGTCGGGTTGGACCGTGGCGAAGCCGAGTTGCGCGTCCAGCCAGTAGACCAGCGCGAACAGCCCCTGACTGAGGCCAGGCAGCGCCAACCAGCCGGTGACGGCGATATCAAGGACGCAGATGAATTGAACGACTCTGGAAACGGGCATCGGAACTCCTGCTGGGCTCTTCGGCGCCGGAGTGACAGCTCCGGCGGCCATCAGGCGGTGCGCCTCAATATAAGCCACGGCTTCACTGGGCCTGGCTCCGCACCGTCATCGATGCAGCCGGTGAAAACTGGCCACCAATGAGAGCCGTGTAGATCCGTAGCGCGGCGGCGGCGCCGGCTACTTCCTCCACGGTGAAATAGCGCTCGGCGTCCGCCGCGAAGGCCAGCCAAGCTGTGGCGTAACGCGTTTCGAACGCCTCGCGGCCCCAGTCCTTGGACAGCCGGACCACATGATCCGGCGCGAAGAAGAACTCGGGCTTGGGCGGCGGCAGGTCATGCGGCGGTGCGCTTTGCGTCCAATGCGCGCCCCCCACACGAATGTTCGCCCGCAGGACACCAGCCAGTTGCGTGTGCAGGCGACGGTTCAAATCGGCGTCGCCAGCAAAATCCACGATCACCGCGCTCGTGTGCGCGTTCAGCGATGCCAGGTCTTCGTAGCTCACCACCCGGTCGTACAGACCCAGCCGCTCGACAAAGGCGACATTGCCGCCCGAGGTGAGTCCGACATGCGCGACGTTATCGCGCCGCGCAAGACAATGCGCCATCGCGATCGCTGTCTTGCTGGATGCGCTGGTTGAGATCACCTGCGCGCCAGCCCAGGCACGATCGGGCTCGGCAAGCACCTGATCCAGCAGAAACGCGGTGATGAACAGCGGCTGCAAGACCATTTGCATTTGTTCGGAGTGCTCATCGCGGTCCGCAACGGCAGCGTAGCGGTTGTAGACCTGCGGCAGGCTTGAGCGGTGCTCGCTGGCGTCGACAAAACCCTGCGATCGAACCTGGGCCGGCGTGAGCACGAGCTCGGCTGCGGCCGGCAGATATCCATACCAACGTGAGCCTTCCGGCACCGCGGGGCAGCGAGATTCACTGACGATCGCGGTCCCCCAAACGGGCAGCCGCCCACGCCCGTCGTCACCGGGGAAGAAATCCCAGTAGCGCATGGCACGTCCGAAGGTCGCATAGGTCACGTTGTTGGCCGTCAGCGCAAAGCGCTCGATCGTGACGCGAATCTGGCCGTCCGCCAGCGTAAGGGGAGTGGTCTCGACCACCTTGGCATCGGCCGGATTATCCAGCGCGATGGACAGTGCCCAGTTCTGCATCTGCGTTGTCTCCTTGAGCGCCCGGCTTTGCGCGTGGATACGGATGTCGCACAGGCGACACACCGTGGCCGATCCGCTGTTGTTGTAGTGGCGAGGACTCTATCAGGCGCTCGGCAACAGCCGGCGGAGTTCGTCACCCTGCCGGCGCAGCCAGTGGCGATGAATGGCATGCCCCGGCATCAGGCGCTCGACCTCGGCCCAAAACGCCGGGCTGTGGTTGGGGTGCCGCAGGTGCGCCAGTTCGTGGTTCACCACATAAGCCAGCACGCTCGGCGGTGCCATGACCAGGCGCCAACTGAGCGACAGCGTGCCGCGGCCGGACAGGCTGCCCCAGCGCGTGGACTGGTCGCGAATGGTCAGGGATGTCGGCGGTCGGGCAAGCAATGGAAGCTGCCGATCGATCACTTGTTGCGCGTCGGCACGGGCCTGCTCGCGCAGACGCTGTTCCAGATGGCTGGCACCACCCCGCTCCGGCAAACGCCAAGCACCGTGACGTCCCCAGACAACGTCGGTCCACTCACCGCGCAGCATGATTCTTGTCGGCCGCCCCTGGGCGTCCGGCTGAACCTGTTCCTGCATCGCCTCGCCAGCAGCAACACCCCGGCTTGCATGGCGCTCCAGCCAAGCGGACTGCTCCAGGACAAAGGCCCTGGCCTGCGCCATCGACGCCCGGCGCGGCAAGACCACCACGGCGTTGCCATGGGCATCCACCGTCAGGCGCATGCGCCGCGCACGCGGGCTGCGGCGGATGGCCACCGGTAGGCCACCGCTGGTTCTGAGTACCTGCTCGGCATCAAGAGATTGGCTACGCCGGATCATCAGGGAGTCGACACTGCCTCCGTGGTAGCGCGGCGCCAGCCGCGGGTGAGATCACCAAACGGGATGAAGCGGAACGCCAGGTCAACCGCCGGAGGCAATCTGATCGCCAGACACACGCGCGACGCCGGAGCGGACGGACCATGGTTCGGAGGCTGGCATCATCGCCTGGAGCGGATTCGGATTGCCACTGGGGGCGTTCCATTTCAGACCGGCGCCGCTTACGCCAAACGATCCAGTTCGCTGAGCTCTTCCGGGTTCAGCAGGATGATCTGCTGCTGTTCCGGCGGCCGCTTTCGATCGTCCTTGCCCACGTTCATTAACCGCAGGTAGTACGGCACCAGTGCGATGCGCAGCCTGCGTTCCAGCACGCCCGCCTGCATGTTGTAGTCGGTTTCGATGACCGCGCGTTGATGCGCGGACAGACCGGGGTGCGCGCCGATGCGGACCGGGACGATGGATTTCCATTCCCAGTCCTCGTCCGCACTCATCGCTGGCTCGTCCAGCAGCTCCGGCACCCCGCGCATGCGCGACAACAGCACATCAATGAACCGTTCGTGAGACAGGCTGAACGCCCGCAGATGCCAGCGCAAACCCGTGTGGACCAGCGCGATTGGCGACAGCTGCAGTGGTCGAGGCTCCGGCACGCGCATGCTCTGATAGTCCACCCGCAACTGGAGCCGCTCGCGAATCGCCGTGTTCACGCGCTGCAGGGTGACCACATCGAACTCGCGTTCGGGCATTTCCAGCAACTCGACGGCCGCGGTTTCCGAGGCCAGGGTGATCAGCGGATGCTCGGATTCCGGATCAAACAGGCGAAGGGCTCGCAGGAACTCGCGCGACGTCCCGTGCAGAAAGCGCGGCTGAAAACTGCGCGCGGCGCGGTAGCAACGCCCCCGCAGGTCGTACTGCAGGTTGTCCGGCGCCAGCGATTCATAAAGCGCAATGTCCTTGCTGGCCTGCGATCGGCTGATGCCAAAGGCACCACGCAAGTCCTGCGTGGTCAGGCAGCCCGCCCAGATCAATCGCGCTTCGATCAGAATCAGGCGCTGGCGGACTTCCCAACGCAGCGGTTTGTCATCGCTCAACGGACGGCCTCGCTGCCAAACATGCGTTGATTCTACGCATGTCGCTTTTCTGGACACAAGTGAATTATTACGCAATCATGCCGATATGAACGCACTGCTCACTTCATTGCCGCCTGCGACGGCGCTATTCGCCGGCCTGCTCGCCGGCGCGTTGCTGGTCGGATTGCCGGCCGGCCTGGTCGTGTGGATTCGAACCAGCCGCACCCTGCAAGCCCGTCAGCTGCAAATCGCCGAACTGGCCGCCCAGCTCCAGGCAGGCGGGCAGCAAGCCGAACGCGCGGCCGAACGCCACCTCGAACTCTCGCAACGGCTGGACCAGCGCGATGAGGCGCTGAACGAGGCGCGCACGACCATCGCGCGGCTGCAGGCCGAGCAGGCCAAGACCGTCGAGGCCATGAACACGCGAATTGAAGAGCTCAAGGCCGCCCGCGAGGAATTCCGCAAGGATTTCGAGGCGTTGGCCAATCGCATCTTCCAGGAAAAATCCGACCGCTTCTCCAAGCAAAGCAGTGACGCGCTCACCGCCCTGCTCAACCCCATGCGCGAGCAGCTGGGCGAGTTCCGCAAGCAGGTCACCGAGGTCTACGGGAACGAGGCCCGCGAGCGAGCGGTGTTGAAGAACGAGATCGACCGCCTGGCAAAACTCAACGAACGCATCGGAGAGGATGCGCTGAACCTGACCCGTGCACTCAAGGGCGAGACCAAGACCCAGGGCAACTGGGGCGAGATGATTCTCGAACGCGTGCTTGAAGCCTCCGGACTGCAGGCGGGGCGCGAATACGAAACCCAGATCAAAGTGTCGGAAGACGCCAGCGCCCGCCTCATCGCCGACGCCATCGTTCGCCTGCCCGGCGAGCGCGACATCGTCGTCGATTCCAAGGTGTCGCTCACGGCCTACGAGCGTTTCATCGCCGCCGAGGATGATGCCGAGCGCGAGCGTCAGCTCAAGGCCCACGTGCAGTCGCTGCGCGCCCATGTGAAGAGCCTTGGTGGCAAGGCCTACCACGACGCGCCCGGCGTGCGGTCGCTGGATTTCACCGTGCTGTTCGTGCCGAACGAGCCGGCCTTCACCGAGGCGCTGCGCGCCGATCCCGGCCTGTACCGCGACGCGCTGGACGCCGGCATTGGCCTGGCCAGCCCATCGACGCTGCTCGCGATCCTCCGCGTGGTCGAGAACCTGTGGCGCACCGACCGACAGAATCGCAACGCCCAGAAAATCGCCGAGCGAGCGGGCGCGCTCTACGACAAATTCGTCGGCTTCGCCGAGGATGTCGACAAGATTGGCACACATCTGGACCGTGCCCAGGCCAGCTATCGTGATGCTCGCGGCAAACTGATCGAAGGCCGTGGCAACCTCGCCCGCCAGGCTGAGATGCTCAAGGACCTGGGCGCGAAGACCGCAAAATCGCTCCCGGCCGGGCTGGAACCCGATGCACTGGACGACCACGACGACACACCCGCAAACGACGACTGACGCCACGGCGCAGCGACGATTCATCATCGCCCTGCAACACAGCGCCACTAGCCTGTCCCCGCATTGGGTTCAATCACCGGGGATTCATCGTGTCCGCAAACCTTCCGATTACGCTGTCGCGGCGTTCTGTCCTTAAATCGATTTTCTTTGGTGCTGCGGCCGTCAGTTCACCGCAGGTTCTGATCTCGCGCGCCCGGGCTCAGATGAGTTCGGAGCTGCCGATCCCCAGCGGCCCGCTGGCCAATATCCCCGATGTGGAGCACAAAACGCTTACCGCGGGTGCGATTGATGGTGTGGATGACGAGGTCTTCGCGCCGCCTGGCTTCGACGTGCGCTGCGTGGCCCGCGAAGGCCTGAACCCGCTCACCGGGGAAGCCGCGCCCTTTGGTTACCAGTGGCACCTGGACCCGGACGGCGGCGCGGCCTACCCCTCGGCTGCCGACGGCGGCTGGGTGTACGTGTCCAATTCGGAGGACACGCCTGGCGGCGTCGGTGCATTGCGTTTCGATGCCGATGGCACTCTAGTGGATGCCTATTCGATTCTCGAAGGCACGCGAAACAACTGCGCCGGCGGGCCAACGCCCTGGGGCACCTGGCTGTCCTGTGAGGAAACCACCGGCGGGCAGATCCATGAATGTGATCCCTTTGGCTCGGCGACGACCTCCGTGCGCAAGCCCGCGCTGGGATCTTTTCCGCATGAAGCGGCGGCCATCGATCCGATTTATCACGCCTGTTACATGACCGAAGACGGTGGCAATCAGCGCTTCTGGCGCTTCGTCTCCGATGAAAGCGATCTCAGCGAGACCGACGGCACCACTCGCATGGGTCTGGAGTCAGGCACGCTGCAGGTACTGACCATCGAGGGTTTCGAGGATGGCGGATACCCGGACGATGCCGCCGCCGTGCGCTCGGCGCAGCCTGCGACCTGGGAAACCGTTGATATCGACACCTCCGGACGCGTCCTCTTTCCAACCTTTCAGAACGACGAAACAACCGTCGGCACTCGCTTCGCCAGCGGCGAGGGCATTTGGTACTACGAGATTCCCGAAGACCTGCGGCAAACCCCAGCGGGTGGCTCCGTCCCGACGCGGGGTGTCATGTTCTTCGCGACCAAGGGCGATAACCGCGTCTGGGCCTACGACATCGAAAACGAGCTGATCGAGGTCATCTACGACAACGAAAACATGCAGATGGAGACCGGGTTCAATCAGGTCGACAATGTCGTTGTGAGCCCGGCCGGCGATGTGCTCGTGGCCGAGGACGGGGCGCTGATGCGCCTTGTCGTGGTCGTCCCCAACGGCCAGGCCAGACTGTTGATGCAGATCACCAAGGGCGGCTCGGAAATCGCCGGTCCGGCGTTTACCCCGGATGGTTCGCGGCTGTACTTCAGCAGCCAGCGCGGCCCCAGCGGGGCGGACGGCTCCGGCACGGGCGGCGCGACATTCGAGATCACCATCCCCGAGGAATACCGAACCCGTCAGTCCATTGATGAGCCGGTCGGCGAGACGCCGGATAACCCGGATTCCGACACCAGCCCGACAGGCAGCTCCGGTGCCCTGGGTGCCGCCACCGTCGCTGGCGCCGGCCTCGCGGCGTTGGGCAAACGCATGCTGCAACAGCCGTCGCCGTCAGGTTCCGATGACGACGGCGAGGTCAGTCGCTGAAAAAGGTGGGCCGTTCACGCCGGAAGCCGTAGCCGATGAGCCAGGCCGGCAGGTTGCGAACGCGACGATGCTGCAGCAGCCACCGCAACCCACTCGGAAGCCGGGGCGGCTCGCCACCTTTGGCATCGAGGATGCTCGCGACCACGCGTTTTTGCGCTTGCAGCTGGAAGGCCTGGACCAGCGCCGTCGGCAGCAGTCGCCGACGCCTGACCCGGTCCAACTCAGCCTCGGTCGGTGTCCGGCCCGCCTGGATAATGGGCACAACCCGGTTGGCGGTCGCGACGGCATCCTGTATCGCCAGATTGATCCCGACTCCGCCGATAGGTGACATGGCGTGCGCGGCGTCACCGATCATCAGCAAACCCGGTCGCGACCAGCGGCGAAGGCGATTGACCTGTACGGCAAGCGTCTTCACCGCATCCCAGCTTTCGATGGCATGCACGTTCGCGCCCATCTCCGGCGCGGTGCGCGCGACCAGTTCATGGAGTACCTCGATAGGCTGCTGCCGCAGGTCGCGGTCCGCACCCTTGGGCACGACCAGCGCGGCCTGCCAGTAGTCACTGCGGTCAATCAGCACCAGCATGTGGCCGGCGCCGACCACAGCCTGGGTGGCATCGAGTGATTCGTCACCCTTGGACAGCCGAAACCACAGCGCATCCATCGGCGCGCCAAACGCCCTGACCGGCAACCCGGAGGCGGCGCGTAACCGTGAATCACGACCGTCGGCGCCGATGACCAGCGCCGCCCGGATCTCGGTGACACCGTCCCCGGTGGTCGCATGCACGCCGCGAATCTGATCGCCTTCCCGGATCAATCCGGTCACCTCGTGCCCCATGCGCAGATCAAAATCTGGCAACCCGGCACCGGCATCCGCGAACAGATCAAGAAAATGCCACTGCGGGACGAAGGCGAGGTAGTCGAACGGTTCCAGCCCCCGAAAATCGATAACTGGCTGTAAACGTGAACCGATCTTCGCCGAAAGCATCTGCTCGCGCTGCTGCGGCAAGGCCTCGAATGCCGACCACAGGCCGCAGTCCTGAATGATTTGCAGGGTCGAGGGATGCACCGTGTCGCCGCGGAAATCCCGCAGGAAGTCCGCATGCTTTTCCAACACCGTCACCTCGATACCGGCGCGGGCGAGCAGATAACCCAGCACCATGCCAGCCGGGCCGCCGCCCGCGATGCAGACCGTTGTCTCGATGGCTTGCTGCTGCTCCATATCCAACCCGGCGAGCGTTCCATATCCATGAGATATGTTGGCTGTTGCAAGCTGCGTTTGGTTCCCGACGCTCCGATCCGCTGAGGGCCGGATGCGAAAACTCAGCGCGCGATCAGCAGCAGGGCATCGGACACGGGACGCTCGGCGCCGTCGGAGGGACTGTTCACAACCTGCCCGTTGACCACGAGCGTGGACGAGCCGCCGCCGTCGAGGGCCATTGCATCGACCGCACCCAGGTGACGCATGACCCGCACGGCGTCCCGTAGCGGCAAACCCACGCTCCAGTCCGGCTGGCGGCCATCGCAAACAACCAGCAGCAACCGGCCCGACGCCGTACGCCCGATCATCGTGCGCGGGTTCGGGCCGTCCACCCAGGTGAGTCCGAAAATCGGATCCCCCGGATGCCGGAATCCGCCTTCGTTATCGGTGAGCAATGCCTCGCCGTCACGAACCAGGCCGGGACCGCCGTTGAGGATGGACAGTTCGGGCACGAGCGTGACCGGCTCGCCGTCCATATACACCTCGGCGCGCATCAGGACAGGCCCCACGGCCGACGCGGCCCGCTGCAGTTCGACCACGCGATCGCCGGTCGCGGCAATCACCGATCCGCCCGCAGGCAGGCTGCCACCCGCCGGACGCGTGTGCATGACGCGGCCCTGAGCATCCAGCACCAGTTCCAGGCCGTCGACAGCCGGGGTGTCCAGACCCCAATCCGTTGAAAACCAGATCAACTCTGCCGGATCGCTGCAGGTCACATCGTGCCGCGCGGATTCGGTCGGGCTATCGCCCCCCGTGCCGCCACAGTTTCGAATCGCGCCGGGCACACGATTGATGCCATCCAGCGCCCAGGATTCACCGCCGGCCTCCAGCCACAGGCGGGTCTCGGTGCGTGGAAATCGAACGTCACGCCCCGCAGCGGAAAACACCAGCGCCTCGCGGCTGCCGACGGCTTCGGACACCAACTCGCCCTGCAACACCGTCACTCCGGCCGGATCGCCGGCGAGGCCATCGTCCCCTTGATCGGGATCACGGCTGCTGGTGCCTCCAGGGCCGACGACGAAGAATCCGGCGTTGATCGCCGCGATCGCGCCAGCGGCATCGGCCATCTCGGACGTGGTCGCCTTGCCGGCGATCCGGCCCTGCGCGAGCGCCGGCTCGAGCTGACCGGTGAAACGATCCGGATCGATTTCAAGCACGTGAAATGCATAGGGGCCGGTCGCGAACACCGATCCCAGCGACCCACCACCGAATTGATTCTCCTGGACCACGTCGGTGCACGGCAACGGCGCGGGTTCCTGGCTTGCCGAACCGCGGCGAATACGATGCAGCAGCAAACCGTCTGCAATCTGGCATCGCTCTCGGGATTCGGACAGCAGCCAGCCGACCGGCAAAGGTGCCGGGTTCAGTTCACTGGTAACGGTCGCGGGAGGCCCGACTGGTGGCACCGCGCTCGTGCCGGTGTCGCTGCAAGCCGCCAGCACGAGCCCGCTGCCGAGCAATGCGCCCAGCAAACGCCGCCGCCCGTCGCGAGACCCGGTCATCGCCACCCTACCCGGCGCAGCACGATGCAGATCAACGCGGAAGACCACGGTCTTGAGTGTGACGGCGTAAAGACGACAACGCATGAATAGAAGCAACCGCAGAGCGCGAATCTGCCCGGCAGCCTACGCGGCCGACATGACATCACGGCGAACCTGCGTCGCCCGCCGCGATCCGCTGGACGTGCTACCAGACGTCGTTGGTCAGCCGGACGACATAGAAACCGCTATAGCCATCCGTGTACCAGATTTCCTTGCGCTCGGGGGCGAAGGCCGGGCTGGACATCGCCCAGTTGCTGGCCTCGAAGATCGGCGTGATGCGCGGATTGACCGGCGCGTTGAAGTAGGCGATTTCCTTGGGCCTGGCCGGATCACGAATGTCGAAAATACGCAGGCCGGAAACAATCATGCTGCAGGCGGCGATCTCGGGATTCACTCGCGTCGGGATATTGCAGTAATGGCCGGCATAGCCCTGAATCGGCAAAAAGGCACCAGGGTCGCCGGCGATCTCGGCACGGTTTTCCGGCTCGTGCACATCCAGCCGCAAATCTGAAACGATGACGGGGTTCGTCTCGTCGGTGATGTCGATGATCCGCCCGGCACCGACCACATCGCCATGGGCCGCAACCCCGCCGTCCGCTTCCGAGGCGGAGTATTCATCGATTTCCAGCACGTAGGATTTGCCGTCCCGGGTGAACGGAATCGCGTTCTGCGGGATGGTCATGTTCGGCCAGGTGATGTTCGCGATCTCATACACCTGCGGGTCGTCCACCCGGGCCTGAATCTCCGACACGTCAAGAATCATGAAGCCCTTTCCGTCTCCGGCAGCGACATAGGCGCGATTGCCGTCGTTGCTAATCGACAGGCCGTGCGAGTAGTACGGACCGGTCCAGAGCTGCCTCGGAAACAGGGGCTGGGTGATGTCGACCGCGACCAGCGTCGGCGAGCCCGGGTTGGCCGAGTAGAAGGTGCGGCCGTCCGGCGCCAAGCCACTCTCATGGCCCAGGTTGCCGACCAGTGCCGAAGAGCGCAGCTGCGGGCTGCGGCAGTCCTCAGAAATATCGTAAACATCGACAATACCCGGATAAAACGCCGGATTGCCGGTCACGGCGGCCAGCACACCGGCGTCCTGCGACACCACCAGCGACTCATGCGGCGTGAGCATCGCGGGGGTTAGCAGCCGGGTCACCAGCTGCGGATTGGCCGGGTCGGTCATGTCCATGACGTTGACACCCGCCTCGGCATCCAGCGCATTGGTCGGATAGAGCAGCGTCGAATCGTAGTACGCACACTCGTTACCCTGGGCGTCGATGTAACGCTCTACCTTGAAACCGCCGACCGTGCCGATGGCATTGGGCGTGGTGTAAGCGCCGACAAGCTCGGTGTTGCAGGTATACCCTTCGGCGGCGCGGCCGCTGGCGTGATCCTCGCTGCTGACCCGGCCCTGCATTCCGGATTCCGGGTTCGAACCCGGCCCACAAACCGCCTTGGGTACCGCCCCGCCGGAACCGGCGGGCGTCGTCGGACCCGAATCAGCGCCACCGCATCCGCCCAGCGCCAACATTGCGACGGCCAGCACGGCCATGCCTGCAGTTGATTTCATGATTGTCCCCACCGTTGTTGTTATTTACACGTCAGTCTTCGACCGCCGCGCTCCACCCGTTGCAGCCTGCCGATCGGCGGCGCGCTCAGTCTGACGACGGCACCGAGCGAATCGCATGCAGCATGACGCGAATGCCGGCGACCTCCTTGGTCTGTTCCAACACGATGTTGGACGCCACGCGCCGGACCGCATGAATTCTCGCATTTTTCGCGGCGAACCGAGCCATCGGAATGCCGCCCTCGTGATGGGCCAGCATCAACTCCAGAAACAGTCGGCTGCGCGCCAGACCCTGCAAACTCCGCAACCGATTGAGCTGCTGGTCGGTCGCCAGCCCCGGCATCCCGGTTGGCGAGGCTTCGCAATCCAGAAGATATTGGGCAAGTGCCTGGCTGGGCGGATCATCACCCAACAGCATCCAGCTCATGGCCCTGCTCTCGGGAAAGAACGGCTTGTTCCAAAGCCGCAGCCAGCCGCGCATTTCGCCAAGCTCCAGCAGCTGGGCACCAATGATGGATTGCGCCAGATTGGCCACAGCGGAGGATTCGTCATCCCGCATGAGCTGCGCCATCACCACGGCCTGCTGGTGATGCAGGCTCATGAACTGCGCAAAGCCCACATCCACAGCACTGGGCGCAACCGCCGCCAGACGCGCACGCGTAACGTGGAGCGTGCGGTATTGCAGGGCGGCGACGGTCGCGACGACTAGCAACAACGCGACGACGAGCGCAACGAATACTTGCCTGGCTGCGGTCATCCGGCGCTCAACGATCCGTGGGACGCAGCAGACTCAGGCGGTTACCAACCGCCGAAGCGGTATCGCCAAGTACGCCCTTCTCGGTGATCAGCAGCTCATCCGGCTGAAACATCGGCGGCTGCCCCACGATCACCGACGATGGAAACGACAAGCCGCCCACGTCGGTGGCACTGATCTCAAGCCCCGCGGCGTCCAGCAACACGAGACGGCCGGACAGATATTCGGTGACGAGCAGGCCCTCCGCGACGGTGGTCAGATCATCCAGCAGGCTGGTGAACGTCGCCACGGTCTGCACGGCGCCGGCACTGCCATCCGGCAGGATCGGCACTGACCGCACGGCTCCCAGTTCCACCGGCAGCAGCGCGGAGTCCGTGAAGTAGAGCAACTCGCCGCGGCGAACCAGCCCGTTGGGGAACTGCAGGCCGGACGCCAGCCAGGTGGTCTGCTCGACGACCTGCAATGGGTCGGATGGGTCGAACCGCAACCGGACGATCTTGGGCGATGGCAGGCTGCCATTGCCGGGCAACGGCCCGTCGATCACATAAATGCTGCCATCAGCGCCGGTCGCCATGCCATTGGGCAAGGCGGTATTTTCGTAGCTGTAGATCGGCACGAGATTCGGTGTCGCGGTCAGCTCCGCCGCATAAAGCTCTGCGCTGCCACAGCTCGCATAGAGCGTGCGCCCACGCAGCGCCAAGCCGGTGAAATTACAATCGGTCGCTGACAGCGCCGTCAGCGCGACGCTGGTGTCGCCGTCGCGCACCACTTCGAACACATTGGTGCCACCGGAGACGAACAAGCGCCCATCCGGCGTGAACAGCAGGTTTTCGGCATCGGGCACGGCCGCCAGTGTGAGTAGCTCCCCGCAGTCCGATGCCACGCACAGCGACACGGACGTATCCTGCGGCTCTGCCGGCGAGCCGTTGTCACTCCCACAGGCCGCCAGGACCAGAGCAGCGCCCAAACCCAGGGCGGTTGTCCAAATTCGCATGTTGTCTCCCCAATTGGGCCAAGTCGCGTAACGCTCGGCGCATTATTCGCCGGACGTTTGGACGCCCAGTCGCTGGAGAATACCGTCGAACTCGTCAAGGCTGTGGAATGCCACCCGCAGTTCGCCCTTGGCACCGTCGAAATCGATCGACACCTTGTTCCCCAGCTTGTCGGTGAGATCGCGCTCCAGCGCCTGCCATTGGGCGTCCCGGCGTGGCAATGCATCACCGGCTGCCGGGCGCTTGAGCGCGGAACGACAGCGCGATTCCAGCACCCGCACCGACCAGCCGCCCGACACCGCATCCATGGCCATGCCCCGTTGCGAGGCCGGCGGCAGCCCGGCCAGAGCCTTGGCGTGGCCCAGCGACAACAGCCGCTCGTTCACCAGCTTCTGCACCGGTTCGGCCAGCTTGAGCAGCCGCAGATAGTTGCTGACGTACTCCCTGGACTTGCCGATGCGCTTGGCGGCCTCGGCATGCGTCAGCTCGTAGTGATCGGCCAGAAACTGCAGGCCTGCCGCCGCCTCGATTGGTGTCAGCGATTCGCGCTGAAGATTCTCGATCAATCCCAGCACCATTGCTTCATCGTCGCTGAGGTCATCGCGGACGATGGCGGGAATGTCATGCAATTGCGCGTGCTGCGCGGCGCGCCAGCGGCGCTCGCCGGCCAGCAGTTCATAACCGTCGCCCAGCGACCGAACCACGACCGGCTGGACCACGCCGGACTCACGGATCGAGTTAGCAAGTTCGGCGATGCGCTCCGCATCAAAGCTGCGCCGCGCCTGGTAGGTGCCCGGGCGGATCAGATCGATGGGGAGTTGGCGAACCGCAGCGTCCAAGGGAGTCCCTAGCGAACCTCAAATCCGGCGGTGAGCGAATCATCCTCCACCGCATCGGAGTGCCACACGCTTTCGACATGGGCGCTGGACGGGCCCTGGTGCAGCCACTCGGTGAACGGTTCGAGTTGATCCGCCGTGCCGAACGCCACGCCTTCCACGCATCCGTCGGAGCGATTTCGCACCCAGCCGGCGAGTTTCAGGCGCTGAGCGGTCTGCCGCGTGGCCGCGCGAAACCCGACGCCCTGCACACGCCCGGACACCACAAAGCCCCGACAGGTGCGGCGGCCTGTGTCCTGTATCATCGATGCCTCCTTGCCGACTGATGTGTCATGCCGAAGCTGCTGCCTCGCTGGCGCCGTCGAACCGGCGTTTCCAGCCAAGAAAACGTGCCCGCGCAGGGCGCCGGAACCGAGCACACGCGCCTGCGTGCGACCCTGCCCGGTCTGTTCGGCCGGGAGCCATTGTTACGTATCGATGTGGATGTGGAAACGCGGCGGGATACCGATGGCGAAACCGTGCGCATCATGGCGCAGGTGGACGGCCATTTATCCGCCCCCCCGGCGCCCGCGCTAAGCGCGCCGCCGTCGGGACCGCGCTCCCTGCGACTCGCCGCACAGGCTCGTGTGGAGCGTGCAGTCGAACGCGTCGCACGGCATCCGACCGTACGTCGCCAACTGGAACGTGCTGCAGGCCATCTGCGAAGCCAGCTGGTCATCGAGGCATCGACGCGCCCTCTGGCGAAAGGCGCCTCCGCGTTGATACCCGCCGGGCTGTCGCGCATCGGCTTTGGCGCCACCCGCGCCGACGATTCCCAGTACCCGGTGGTCGAGGCCTGGCAAGGCCCGGTGTCTCGCCGCGGCGGCGCATCACATGTGGGCGTGGTGCAGATTGCCAAGCGTCATCTGCCGCCTGGGCTGGCGAAGTCGTTGGGCGACCGCCCCTTCAATCTCACCGCCGTGATCGCACACCAGCTCGAACCGGACGACTAGGGAAACCCTGATCTACTCACACCACCAAGACGGAGTCGGTTTTCCCGCAAGCCCAGGCGGAGTGAGTGCG
>JAGLCS010000040.1 GCA_023146115.1 Abyssibacter sp.
GTGATGTAGTTGCCGGCGGACTCGATCCACTCGATGTCCTGCACCTTGACGAGAAACTCCCGGCCCAGCTTTTTGACCAGAAAGCGGTCGGTGACGGGCTGCGGGCTCGGCGCATCGTCCGACAGCATCCGCGCCTCGCCCTGCCAGCGCCGCAACAGCAGCGCGTAGAGCTCGATCATCGCCAGTATCAGGAAATAGCTGCGAAAATCCTTCAGGTATTCATAACCCAGCTCCTGCCACAACGGACCGAACTGATAAGGCTCGCCGGCGACGGCATACAAACCCTCGCGAATCGCGACCATGCCGGCCACGTGCATCAGGCAGAACGGAACCGTTGCCACGACGTGCAGCAGCAGTGCCTGCTTCCAGTCAAAACGGCGGCGCAGCCACCCGGTCCACCAGACAATGAACGGAATCAGGGCGGCAACGACGACCGTGCTGCTCAGCTCCCACACCGCCGGCTGCCAGGCGGCAACATTCTCGCCCGCGCGACGCAGATCCGCGATCGAAACCAGCGTGTTCATCACGGAGTTGAGTAGCAGCACCACCGCCCAGAACCCGATCTCGGTCACACGGCGATAGCGCTGGTACAGCGGCAGGGTGATCTTCATCTGCGCAGCCTAGCCCGAAGCGGGCGGGCGACCCAACCACTGATCACCGCCTGCCTCCGCTCGTCCCCAAGACCCGGCAATCCGACACAAGGCGGCAGACGCGGCGTCGCGAGGACCGAAGGCTGGGGTCATCACTTGATCGGGATGACCGCCATGACCCAGGACCGCCGCCACGACATTGACGCCCTGCGCGCGCTCGCATTCGGCGTGTTGATTCTCTACCACGTGGGCATGTTCTATGTGCCTTGGGATTGGCATCTGAAGTCGGACTACAGCGCCAGCTGGCTGGAGCCGGTGATGCTGTTCAGCAACCAGTGGCGGATGCCGCTGATTTTTCTGATCAGTGGCCTGGCGGTGCATTTTCTGCTGCCGAAGATGACCGGAGCCGGCTTCGCCTGGTCGCGCATCAAGCGCCTCGGCCTGCCGCTACTGTTTGGCATGGCAGTGATCGTGCCGCCGCAGGCGTATCTGGAATCGGTGAGCAACGGTGGTTTCGAAGGCAGCTATGGCGCGTTTCTGCTGCGCTACCTGCAATTGCAGCCATGGCCCGAAAGCGAGTTCAGCGGCGCCGACATTGGCATCACCTGGAACCACCTGTGGTACCTGCCCTATCTGCTGTTCTACACGTTGCTGCTAATCCCGGCGGCAGGTCTGCTCGACCGGCTCAGCCAGCGCTGCGCGAGGCTGCATGGCCTGTGGTTGGTGCTGGTGCCGTTGCTGCCGTTGATGCTGATCGGCGAGTTCGTGTTTCCCCGCTTTCCGTACATCAGCCATTCGCTGTCCGACGATGTATATGCCCATGCCATGTACGGCAGCTTCTTTGTGTACGGCTACCTGATCGGCCGCTCGCCGTTGCTTTGGAGGACCCTGGCGCGCGGGCGCTGGGTCTGGTCGGGGCTTGGGGCGGTCAGCTTTGCCAGCTTTCTGGTCGGGATCGAGGTGCTGGATGCAGCGCAACCTGCGGAATCCATGGCCCAGATGTTTCTCATCTACCTGAATCGATGGGTGTGGATTCTGGTCGTTCTCGCCTGGAGCCACCAGTTACTGAACCGGCCGATGCGCTGGCTGGGCTGGGCGAACGAATCGGTGTATCCGTGGTACATCCTGCACCAGAGCTTCACGGTCGTGATTGGCTACCACGCGGCGAAGTACGCGTTGGGTCCGGTGATCGAGCCGCTGGTGGTGCTAGGCGGCACAGTGGCCGGCAGCTGGGCGCTTACCGAGGCGATCCGTCGGGTGGGCTGGGCGCGACCGCTGTTCGGGCTGAAGGCCCGCCGCAGGCCGCAGCGCCGGACACGGGATGCGCTGCATCCCGGTCCGAACGAGCAGGCGATTCAGTCAGGGCTTCCCGACTAGTGATCTTGCCCGCTGGAGTGCGCGTGGCCATGTTCCAGTTCCTGCGGCGTGGCTTCGCGCACTTCGGTGACCTCGATATCGAACACCAGGGTCTTGCCAGCCATCTGATGGTTGGCGTCCACGACGACGGTTTCGCCTTCGACGGCGCTGATCACGACCGGGATTTCGCCCTGCTCGGTCGTGGCACGAAACATCATGCCGGGCTCGACCTTGTCGACACCCTGGAAGGCCTCAAGCGGAACCTGCTGGACCCGAGCCGGGTCATGAGGGCCGTAGGCTTTTTCCGGCGGGATCGTGGCTTCGAAACGATCCCCGACGGCCTTGCCGACCATCTCTTCTTCCAGTCCGGAAATGATGCCGCCCGTGCCGTGAAGATAGGCCATGGGCTCGGCCTCGCGGGACGACTCCAGCAGGTCACCTTCCGGTGTCTTCAAAATATAGTGAAAGCTGGCAACGGTATTTTCGGCAATCTGCACGCTGAATCCTGAGAAAAACGAGGCGACACCCTAGCACAGGCGCCCAGATGCCCTGGCTGCGAACAGACGCGCGGGGGCCTAGCAGCAGGTCCGTTCAGAAATTCTCAACATTCCCGGCAGAAAGCTTCATGTGACATCCGTTTCGCCAGGCGCGTGTTTGGATTAGCGTGACAGTTCCACAGACAGGAGTCGGATCATGAGCAAGGTTCTGATCGTTTACGCCACGGACTACGGACATACCAAGACCTGCGCCGAGGCTGTCGCCAAAGGCGTGGAGTCGGCCGGCGGCACCGCCACGGTGAAGAACGCGGTTGACGCGACGGCTGACGATATTCGCGACGCCGATGCGCTGGTGCTCGGCTCGCCATCGCACATGGGCTCGCCGGACTGGAAGATCAAACAGTTCATTGACCAGCACTGCTCTGCGCTGTGGATGGAGAACGCTTGCGTGGGCAAGGTCGGTGCGGTCTTCGGCACCGGCAGCGGATTCGGCAGCGCCGGCGGCGGCATCGAACTGACCCTGCTGGCCATGCTGAATAACCTGGCCGAACTGGGCATGGTGCTGGTGCCGCTGCCCAAGAACACCGAGCACTACGCCGACGGCGGCTTGCAGTGGGGCCCCTACGCCCGGGTGCACACCAAGGACACCATGGAGCCGATCGACGCCAGCCCGGAACAGCTCAGTATCATGACGGCGCACGGCGCCAATATCGCCCGGGTCGCCGAAGTCGTGACCGGTCAGACGCTGTTCAAGGTGTGAGGCGCCTGTCCGCCATCTAAGACGATATCTTCAACGCGGCCGCTCTTCAGGGCTTCGAGCTATTTAGCTGGCCGCATCCAGTTCGGCGAAACGACGGCGCAGTTCGCGCTCTTCGTTGGTGACCGCTTCCTCCAGCTCACCCACGCGTTTTTCCAGCTTCTGCATTCGGGCGACAAGCTCCTCGGGAGGCTTGGCCTGACGTGCTTTGAGATACGTGGACGCCACGGTCGAGACCGCGCCGCAAATCACAACAATGGCGATCATCGTGAATACATCCATCCCTGCTCCCTCCCTCGTTCCGTCGGTGATACGTGACATGATTGCGCGCCGCGTATGCGCTTGCCAAGCACGATGACCCCTGCGCCCTCCGCCGATTGGCGTTCGCCCCGGCTGTTTCTAACCTTGATGGCCGTTGCCCTGCCGCTGGGCTACGCGACGTGGAATGCGCTGTTGAACAATTTCGCCATCGAGATGGCGGCATTTGACGGCAGCGACATCGGCTTGCTGCAGTCGATTCGCGAGATTCCCGGCTTTCTCGCGTTCACGGCGGTATTTCTGCTCGCGGTGGTGTCGGAGCAGCGGCTGGCCTTGATCGCCATTGCTCTGCTTGGCGGCGCCGTGGCGGTGACGGGCCTGTTCACCACCACCACCGGTTTGCTGATCACCACCTTCATCATGTCGGTGGGCTTTCACTATCTCGAAACCCTGAAGCAGTCCCTGTCGCTGCAGTGGTTGAGCAAGGACGAGGCCCCGGCCGTGCTCGGCAAGCTGATTTCGGTGGCGGCGCTGACGTCGCTGCTGTCCTACGCCGTGGTCTGGCTGCTGCTGGAAGTGCTGCATGCCAGTTACACCGTGGTGTATGCCACCAGCGGGCTCGCCTGTCTGTCGCTGATGCTGTTCATGACCTTCGCCTTCCCGCGCTTCGAGGCACCCAGCCCGCAGCGCAAGCAGCTGATCCTGCGACGACGCTACGGTCTCTACTACGCGCTAACCTTTCTCGCCGGCGCCAGGCGCCAGATTTTTCTGGTGTTCGCGAGCTTTCTGCTGGTCCAGCGCTTCGGGTACTCGGCCTCGGCCATCGCCGCCCTGTACCTGATCAACCACGGTGTCAGCTGGATCGTCGCGCCCATGATCGGCCGCTGGGTCGGCCGCTTCGGCGAACGCCGCATTCTCACCGTCGAGTACGTCGGCCTGATCGCGGTGTTTCTCGGCTATGCCATCGTGGACTCCGGTGCCGTGGCCGCCACGCTGTTTGTGATCGACCACATCTTCTTCGCCATGGCCATCGCGCAGAAAACGTATTTCCAGAAGATCGCGGACCCCGGCGACATCGCCGGTACGGCGGGCGTGAACTTCACGATCAATCACATCGCAGCGGTGGTGATACCGGCCAGCTTCGGCGTGATCTGGCTGACGGCACCCGAGTGGGTGTTCATTCTCGGTGCCATCATGGCCAGCGCATCGCTGCTGCTGGCGCTTTGCGTGCCGGATGACCCGACCCAACAGCGGCCGATCCGGCTGTGGTGGCGACGACGACTGCCCGCGCCCGCCGCCTGAGCCGATGCGCTCCCTGGGGCTCGCCTGCCACCCGGCGAGGACCACCGCCGCTCGGCGCGAGCGCACCAGTTCCACCGTGGCAATCCTTATAATGCGCGGATGACTGCAGCCTCCAAAATCGCCGATCCGCGGCGCGACAAGCGCGAGGCGGACAAGCGGGCCAAGCGCCTGCGCCGCCAGGTCGGACAGGCCATCGAAGATTTCAACATGATCGAGGCCGGGGACCGGGTCATGGTCGCGCTGTCCGGCGGCAAGGACTCCTACGCCATGCTGGACATTCTGCGCTCGCTGCAGGCGGCCGCTCCGGTGGACTTCGAGCTGTTCGCGGTGAATCTCGACCAGAAACAGCCGGGCTTTCCCGAGCATGTGCTGCCCGATTACCTGCGCAAGCTCGGCATGCCGTTCGAGATTCTGGAGCAGGACACCTATTCCGTGGTGACGCGGGTGATCCCGGAGGGCAAGACCTATTGCAGTCTTTGCTCGCGACTGCGACGCGGCGCCTTGTATACCTACGCCGCCGAACAGGGTTTCACCAAGATCGCCCTGGGGCATCACATGGACGACATGGTCGAGACCCTGTTTCTCAACCTGTTCCACGGCGGCCGGATGGCCTCCATGCCACCCAAGCTGAAATCCGACAAGGGTGATCACGTGGTGATCCGGCCGCTGGCCTATTGCCGCGAAAGCGACCTCGCTGCCTTTGCACAGGACAAGGCGTTTCCGATTATTCCCTGCAACCTCTGCGGCACGCAGGACAATCTGCAGCGCGTGGCGATCAAGCAGATGCTGCAGCAATGGGATCGGCTGTCGCCCGGCCGCGTGGAGACCATCTTCAAGGCCATGGGCAACCTCGCACCCTCACAGCTGGCCGACCGCAACCTGTTCGACTTTGCCTCGCTACGCATCGATGCACAGCCCGAGACGAATGCCACGGGCGGATGCCTGGTCGGGTCAACAAACTCATGAAACAAGGCTTTCGAGCGTGGATGGGTTCGCTGGCGATACTGCTTGGCGTCTGGCTCGCCTCAACGGCCCAGGCAGCGCCGTTGCTGTGGGTGGTCGAGGACGGCAATTCCAAGCTCTACCTGGCCGGTTCTCTGCATCTGCTGCCGCAATCGGCCTATCCGCTGGATCCGGCGCTGGAACGGGCCTATGCCGACACCGAACGCCTGGTGCTGGAAGCCGACCTCAAGCAACTGGAATCGCCAACCAACCAGACCATGCTGTTGGCTGCCGCCCAGGCCGACTCGGATGCCCCGCTGCGCGCCCGTATCGGCGACGCGATGTACCAGGACGTGCGCGAGCATGCCAAGCGTCTGGGACTGCCGCTGTTCAGCCTGGACAGCCTCAAGCCTTGGTTTGTCGGCCTGATGCTGGAATTGGCCGCCTATCAACAGGCCGGGTTCCGGCCGGAGTACGGGCTGGATCAGCACTTCAACCAGCGGGCGATCGCCGACGAACGTCCGATTCTCGGGCTGGAGACCGTGGACGAGCACATGAGCTTGCTGGTCGGTCTTGGCGACAACGGCGTGGACAGCGCGACCACGCTGGCGGCCACGCTCAGCCAGTTCGCGGCCTACGACGACTTACCGCAGACGGTTTATACCGCGTGGCGAACGGGCGATCTCAACGCCATGGAACAACTCGTCGACACCATGCGCGCCGAGCAACCGGCGGCGTATGAACGGCTGCTCGCGAACCGCAACCGGCGCTGGGTCACCGAGCTGACGGCGCTGCTCGCCGGTTCGAACAATGTGCTGGTGATCGTCGGCGCGGCGCATCTGCCTGGCGAGCACGGCCTGCTTGCGCTGATGAAGGCTCGCGGATTGGAATTGCGGCGCGTGAACTAGGCCCTACTTGCCGACACAGAAGCTGGAAAAAATCTCGCCTAGCAGGGTTTCGGTGTCCACCGGACCGTTGATTTCGCCCAGCGTCCGGTTCGCCTCGGAAAGATCCTCGGCCAGCAGCTCCGGCGCCTGGTGCACGTGAAGCTGCTCGGCCGCGCGCCGCAGCACTGCCCAGGCACGGTCGATGGCGTCCAGGTGCCGGCGGCGTGCGCTAAATTCCCCGGCCAGGTTGGCCTGTAGGCCGGATCGTTGGCGAATCTGCTCGATCAAGGCCACGACACCTGCACCGGTCAGCGCAGAGACACCGACGGATGCATCTTCGCGCAGTCCGGGCGTTCCGCCCGATTGATCGCATTTGTTGTGCACCGGCAACACCCGCGCATCGCCGGCCAGGGGCGCGAAGATCGGGTCGACCTGCGCCGGATCCGGCTGGCCGTCGATCCGCAGCATCAGCACCAGATCCGCATCTTCGACGACAGACCAGGCACGGCGGACGCCGATTTGCTCGACAGGATCGACGGTTTCGCGAATGCCTGCCGTGTCCAGCAGCAGAATCGGCAGATCGCCCAGCACAATGCGCTCGCGCAATACGTCGCGGGTCGTGCCGGCCACATCGGTGACGATGGCGGCATCGTGACCCGCGAGCCGGTTCAGCAGACTGGATTTGCCCACATTGGGCGCGCCCAGAATCGCCACGCGCAGGCCTTCGGACAAGACCCGGCCGTGCTGCGTCTGCCTCCGCAGTTCCGCCAGGTGTTGAATTAGCTGATCCAGCCGCGCCGCGACATCGCCGTCGGCCAGAAAATCGATGTCTTCGTCGGCGAAATCGATCGACGCTTCAACCCAGGTCCGCAACTCCAGCAGTTCATGCCCGAACGCGTCGATGCGGCGCGAGAACGCACCCGT
>JAGLCS010000041.1 GCA_023146115.1 Abyssibacter sp.
AGCAGGGCGTCGAGCACAACGGGGCCGCCGTGACCCTGAAGCTCCAGTACATCCTCGCCGGTGAATGAGGCCGGCGCCTGGAAGTAGAGGGCGATGCCGCTGTCCAGGGCCTTGCCATCGGCGTCCAGAAACGTCCGGTGGGCGGCGAAACGCGGCCTGGGCAGCCCGCCGACGACGGCCTCGGCGATGCGCTTCACGGATGGGCCGGACACCCGGATCACGCCGATACCGCCACGCCCGGGCGGCGTGGCGACAGCGGCGATGGTGTCCGGTTGCTGCGACATGACCAGCCGTCAGGCGGTGATCTGCCTACTTGCGGCCCAAGCCCTCGTGTTCCAGCTTGCGGTAGATGTACCACTGCTGGGCGATACCAACGAGGTTGGAGACGAACCAGTAGAGCACCAGCCCGGAGGGGAAAAAGGTGAAGAAGGCTGCAAGACCGATGGGCATCGCGCTCATGATCTTCTGCTGCATCGGATCCATGGTCATCGCCTGACCCGAAAGCTTCTGCTGGAAGAACATGGAGATGCCGAACAGCACGGGCAACACGAAAAACGGATCCGGCGCCGACAGGTCATGTATCCACAGGAAGAAGGGTGCCTGCCGCAGTTCCACCGATTCGAGCAACACCCAGTACAGGGCGATGAACACCGGGAACTGGACCAGCATTGGCCAACAGCCGGCGAAGGGGTTGAAGCCTTCCTTCTTGTACAGGTCCATCATCGCCTGCTGCATCTTCTGACGATCGTCGCCGTAGCGATCCTTGATCGACTGAATCCGCGGCGCGAACTTGCGCATCTTCGCCATTGAGCGGTACTGCGCTTCGGACAACTTGTAGAAGACCAGCTTGATCGCCAGCGTGACCAGGATGATCGCCAGCCCCCAGTTGCGCACCACGCTGTGGACCTTGTCCATGATCCAGAACAGCGGCTCGGACAGCGGTGTCAGCAAGCCGTAGTCCACCGACAGCTGCAGGCCGGGCGCGACATCTTCCATGCGTTTTTGCAGCTTCGGACCGATGTAGATGCGCTGTGACAGGGTTGTGCTGCTGCCCACCGCCACCTCGGCCTTCTCACCGATCAACTGGGTCAGATAGCCCTGGGTCGAGGAGGGCTTGGTCACCAGCCGCACGGTCTGCTCGGCCGGCGGGATCAGCGCGGCGATGAAGTAGTGCTGCATCATCCCGGCCCAGCCACCGGTCTGCGTCACGTCTAGCGGCTCGTCGTCGATCTTGCCGAAATCGGCCTTGCGGAACCGATACTTGCCCTCGGCATCCTTCTGCTCGTACCAGGCGGCACCATCGAACTGGCGCACAAACGGTGTGCCGCCGCTGCTGTCCGCTTCGGTGCGCCAGACCTGACCATAGGCACTCACCGACCAGGGAGTAGCGGCGTCATTGCGGACGCTGTAGTCCAGCCCCACCACATAACGGCCGGGTTCGAAGTGATAGGTCTTGGTGACCTGCCGACCGTCGGCATCCGTCCAACGCAACGGAACGCTCAAGCTCTGGCCAGGCTGCATCGTGTAACGCGACCGGTCGGCGCGATAGGCCACCTTGTGGGTCGGTGCGCCCTCGCCCAGCAGACCGCTTTGCACGACAAAGAAACTGCGGTTGCCCTGATGCAACAGCGCCAGCGGGGTGTCGCTATCCGCTTCAACCGGGTAGTTGAGCAGCTCCACGCGAACCAGGTTGCCGCCCTGCGGGTCGATGAAGGCGCGCATGACGTCCGTGGTGACCACGACGGTATCGGTGCTTGCGGTCATCCGCGGCGACTGGCCGGTTTCGCCGGCTTCGTCCGCTAGCCCGGCGTTGCTGTCATCGGCCGAATTCGCGACGCTGGGGGAAGCGTCCAGGGACGGGACATCATCATCGGCTGCGATCTGTTCGATCGGCGACGGCGATTGCGGCTCAGGCGCCGGACTCTGATCGGTCTTCCACGCCTGGTACATAAAAAAACCGACCACGGCGAGAGCGGCGATCAGCGGAAAGCGAATGGATTCCATGGGCTAGCGCAACGCTCAATCGGGAAAGTGGGAGAGTTCGCAGCCTGGCACGGGATCATGACCGCCGGGCTGCAAGGGGTGGCATCGCAGCAAACGCTGGATCGCCAGTCGACCGCCGCGCATCACGCCGTGGGCATGCAACGCCTGTATCGCGTACTGCGAGCAACTCGGAGTGTATCGACAGCGAGGCGGCAGCAGCGGGCTGAGGATGCGCTGGTAACAGCGAATCAACAGGATCACGACGCGTGCGATCACCCGAGCTTCCGTCGCTGCAGGTCATCCAGCGAAGCGCGTAATCCGCTGGCGCTTAGCTCGGCCAGTCCTCGTTTGCCGGTCACCACCACGTCCATTCCCCGCAAGTCGTTGGTCCGAAACCATTCCCGCGTGACGCGTTTGATCCGGTTTCGATCCACCGCCCGTTTGGCGCACTTCTTGGAGATGGCCAGACCCAGACGCGCTGGCGCATCGACCGTAGTCGGCGCCACCACGAGCATCCACTGGCGATCGTGGACCCGTCGGCCGCTTCGGAAAACTGCTCGATAGTCAGCCGGTTTCAGCAGCCGTCGGTCGCGCGGAAATCCGAAGGGCTTACTGGGCGAGGCGCTTACGACCCTTGGCACGGCGTGCCTTGATCACCTTGCGGCCACCAACGGTCGCCATGCGAGCGCGAAAACCATGGGTACGTTTGCGACGCAGTGAATGCGGCTGGAACGTCTGCTTCATCGGACTAATCTCGTGGACGGTGCCCAGGGCGGGCGAAAGGGCGCGGATAGTACTTAAAAACACCGTCTTGCATCAAGCCGGGCGCCTGTGGATAACTAGATGCGTACGACTCCCGACGTTCGATCAAATCGCTCGTTGCCTTTCGGTGGCGCAGCGATGGCTTTCCGGTATCGATCCGTTTGCGGACACCGGCCCCCCGATCGAAACATGCCGACGGACCGGTTGCAGCGCCGAGAACCCTTGCGGCCTATGCGTATCCGGCTTTTGAACTGACGACGACGTAGGTGCTTCTGGTGGATTCCAACGCGCTCTGGCAGCGCTGCCTCGAACGGCTTGAGACCGTCCTTTCCGAATCCGACGTCGGCACCTGGGTGCGGCCGCTGCATGCGCATTCGCAGGACGGCAATCTCGAACTGATCGCGCCCAATCGCCCGGTGATGGAGAATGTGCGCGCCCAGTACCTGGCGACGATCAGCGCGGTCTGGAGCGAGATTGTCGACCTGGAGAGCCCACGTGTGACCGTGCGTGTGGGTTCGGCTGAACCAGCGGCGGCGGCAAACCCCGTCGAAGCACCGACCGTGTCACCGGTGAAGAACAACTCACCGCATAGCAGCAGTCGCCTGGATCGTCGCTACACATTCGACCGATTTGTCGAAGGCAAAAGCAACCAGATTGCTCGGGCGGCTGCGCAGAAAGTGGCGGAATCACCTGGCACCTCCTACAACCCGCTGCTGATCTACGGCGGTACGGGTTTGGGCAAGACACATTTGATGCACAGCGTCGGCAATTACCTCACCGCGCGTGGTGGCCCGAACCGGGTCGTGTACATACCCGCAGAGCGTTTCGTCAACGATATGGTGCTCGCCGTGCGGCACAACCGCATGGACGGCTTCAAGAACTTCTATCGCAGTGCCGAAGCGCTACTCATCGACGATATCCACTTCTTCGCGGGCAAGGAACGTTCGCAGGAAGAGTTTTTCCACACCTTCAATTCGCTGCTCGAAGCCAACCGACAGATCATCCTGACCTGCGACCGGTATCCGGCCGAACTGGACGCGTTGGATGATCGTCTGCAGAACCGGTTTTCCTGGGGTTTGTCGGTGGCAGTGGACCCACCGGAGCTCGAAACCCGCGTCGCCATCCTGATGAGCAAGGCCGAACAACTCGACGCAGCGGTACCGGAGACGGTGGCGTTCTTTATCGCCAATCGAATCCGGTCAAACGTCCGTGAACTGGAAGGAGCGCTGAACCGGTTGGTGCACACAGCGCAGTTCACTGGCACCGCTATCGACATCGATTTTGCCCGCTATGCCTTGCAGGACATCCTGTCAGTGCATGATCGAATGGTCACTATCGAAAGCATCCAACGCACCGTGGCCGAGTACTTCAGCATCCGTCTATCAGACATGACGCAGCGAAGCCGGCGGCGTTCGATTGCCAGACCACGACAAATCGCGATGGCACTGTCGAAGGACCTGACGACGCACAGCCTGCCTGAGATCGGCGACGCTTTCGGTGGCCGGGACCATACAACGGTGCTGCACGCTTGCCGCACGATCCAGAAACTGAAGGACTCGGATCGGGCCATCCGGGATGACTACGATGCCCTGTGGAGAACCCTGAGCCGATGATGTGGATATCTAGGGGATGGAATGTGACAATGCCGGATCGGGTGAAGCACGCACATTCTGTCCACAGGAATCGGGGGGCGATACACAGACCTTCCGGTGTGGGCGAAACAGCGGTTAAGTAACTGATTTAAATATCTATTATTTAGTTACCCACAGGCCGACGCTAGGCCTACTACTACGACTATCTATTAAGAGTTTCTTTTATATAGTCATTAGCCGAAGGAGTTCGGGGACCAGTCATGAAGTTCGAGATTGATCGCGGGTCGTTTCTGCAAACCATTCAGGCCGTCATCGGTGTCATCGAACGCCGACAGACGATGCCGATACTTTCGAACTTTCACATCGAGGCCTCGGACACCGGCTTGCGGGTCACCGGTACCGACCTGGAGTTGGAGTTGGTCAGCCATGTTCAGGCACAAATCGACCAGCCAGGCGCGGTCACGGTGCCAGCTCGCAAGCTGTTTGATATCTGTCGTGGATTGCCCGAAGGCTCGGTGATCCGCGCTGAACTCACCGAACAGAAGTTCATCGTTCGCTCCGGTCGCAGCCGATTCACCCTGGCGACGCAGCCCGCGACCGAGTTTCCCTCTTTGGGGGATATCGATTCTGCCGAACGCCATGCCATACCGAATCTGGCCCTGAGGCAGGTGCTCAACCGGACGATGTTCGCGATGGCGCAGCAGGACGTGCGCTACTACCTCAATGGGCTGCTGCTGGCGCTGCGTCGCGATCGGCTGCGGGCGGTGGCGACCGACGGCCACCGATTGGCGATGTCCGATGTGGACGTCGAACTGGATCTCGCCGAAGAGCGCCAGGTGATCGTGCCCCGAAAAGGCGTGTTGGAACTGAACCGATTGCTGTCTGATGAAGACGAGACGGTTAGCGTTTCGCTGACCAACAATCATCTTCAGGTCGATCTGGGAACGATACTGTTCACCACCAAGCTCATCGATGGTCGTTTCCCGGACTACGAAAAAGTCGTGCCGGTGGGTGGTGACAAGATCCTCACCGGAGACCGCGAAGTGATTCGACAGGCCTTGGCGCGCGCTGCGATTCTGTCGAACGAAAAGTTCCGCGGTGTGCGCTTGGTCCTCGATCCTGGTCTGCTGAAGCTGCAGACGGAGAACCCTGAGCATGAAGAAGCCGAAGAAGAGATCGAAGTCGATTACGATGGCGCGCCGCTAGAAATCGGGTTCAACGTCAACTATCTCCTGGATGCGTTGGGCGTCATGGAAGGCGAGGCATTCAAGTTCGCGATGAGCTCGCCGGACGCCGGCGGTCTACTCACAGAAATGGGCACGGACGCGCATAAGTACGTTGTCATGCCCATGCGTCTGTAGCGACGAGGCGAATTGTTCTCGTGGATTCTTCGTGATCCACGCTTGCCATGGAAATTCGATCACTGGCGTTGACCGACTTTCGCTGTCACGCCAGTGTGCGTATGTCGTTCGACGTCACGCCTGGTTCGGGCATTGCGATTGTCGGCGACAACGCGACCGGCAAGACGTCGCTGCTAGAAGCCATTTATCTGCTCAGTCGAGGATTGTCGTTTCGCGGTAGTAGTCCGACCGACGTGATTCGCCATGATTGCGACCATGCACTGGTGGTCGGTGAATTCGACCGCCTAGGCGAAGTCACCCGCGTCGCGGTTCAACGCGAGCGCAAGCAATTGCAGGCACGACTGGGTCCGCGGCGCGACGCCAGCGTGCTGGATCTGGCACGCGCTCTTCCTGTACAGGTCTTGGACCCACGTGCTCACCGGCTCATCGACGAAGGGCCAGTCCACCGACGACGCCTGCTCGATTGGGGGGTGTTCCACGTGGAACAATCGTTCATACAGGACTGGAGGCAGTTCCAACGCCTGTTGCGCCAACGCAATGCGGCTTGCCGTCAACGCGATGTCACCCAACTGAGGGTGTGGAATCCCGCCTACGTCGAATATTCCCGACGCATCGACGCTGCTAGGCAGCGCCATCTGGAGCAGATCACTGGGCTCTGGGCTGAGCATGTCAACGCCCTGATCGGCGCAGACCATTCGGCAAAGATTCACTACCGGGCGGGTTGGCCGAAAGGTGTAGCCCTGGAGGAAGTGCTCGCGTCGGTAGAACAACGGGAGCTGGATGCCGGTCATTCCGTGGTTGGGCCGCATCGCGCCGACATACGGTTTCAGCTAGATGGCCGACAAGTGCGCCACCAGGCGTCGCGAGGGCAACAGAAAGCGCTTGTGTTGGCGCTGTTGCTGGCGCAGGTCGAGGTGGTCAGCACTCAGTTGGGTGATCCCCCGATTCTGTTGGTCGATGACTTCGGCGCTGAGTGGGGTGCTAGCATGCGGGCTCGCGCTGTCCAGCAGTTGAACGACAGTCCGGTCCAGTGGATTTCTACCTGGCTGGACCAGCCCGAATCGACGTTGGCAGTCGGTCAGATGTTCCACGTGGAACATTTGGGCGGTGCTGCCCCGTGATACCATGTGTTAGGCAACGAATGACCCTCCCATGAGCGAAACCCAACCGCAAAATTACGACTCTTCAAGCATCCGTGTTCTGAAGGGCCTGGAGGCCGTGCGTAAGCGGCCTGGCATGTACATCGGGGA
>JAGLCS010000042.1 GCA_023146115.1 Abyssibacter sp.
GCGGCCGAAATCATCATGACCGTATTGCACGCGGGCGGGAAATTCGACGATAACGCTTACAAGGTGTCCGGCGGCTTGCATGGCGTCGGCGTGTCGGTGGTCAACGCCTTGTCCAAGCGTCTGGAACTGACGATCCATCGTGATGGAAAGATTCATCGCCAGATGTATTCGATGGGCGAGCCGATGGACGAGTTGTCCGCGATCGGCCCCTCGGATGTCTCGGGAACCACCATCCGCTTCCATCCCAGCGAGACGATCTTCAAGAACATCGAATTTCATTACGACATCCTCGCAAAACGTTTGCGTGAGCTGTCGTTCCTGAACTCGGGTGTGCGTATCCGTCTGACCGAGGAGTCGACGAGTCGGGAAGACATATTCGAATACAAAGGCGGCATCAAGGCCTTTGTCGAGCACCTGAATCGCAACAAGACGCCGCTGCACGAGACAGTTTGTCACTTTGAGGACGGTAAGGAAGGCATCGTCACAGAAGTGGCTTTGCAGTGGAATGACTCGTTTCAAGAGAACGTCTTCTGCTACACCAATAATATTCCGCAGCGGGATGGTGGCACTCATCTGGCTGGTTTTCGCGCCGCGCTGACGCGCACGCTCAACGGCTACATCGAGTCGGCGGGGCTGGCCAAGCGGGAGAAAGTCGCGACGTCTGGTGATGATGCTCGTGAGGGCCTGACGGCCGTTATTTCGGTGAAGGTGCCGGACCCGAAATTTTCGTCACAGACCAAGGAAAAGCTGGTCTCGTCCGAGGTCAAGAGTGCTGTCGAATCGACGATGGCAGAACACTTGAACACCTTCCTTCTGGAAAATCCGCGAGATGCCAAGGCTGTCGCCCAGAAAATCGTGGAGGCAGCACGGGCACGCGAGGCAGCGCGCAAGGCGCGCGAAATGACGCGCCGCAAAGGTGCCCTGGACGTCGCCGGCTTGCCGGGCAAGTTGGCGGACTGTCAGGAAAAGGATCCGTCCAAGTGCGAACTGTTTCTGGTTGAGGGTGACTCGGCTGGTGGTTCGGCCAAACAGGGGCGTGACCGGCGTTTTCAGGCGATTCTACCGCTCAAGGGCAAGATCCTGAACGTGGAGAAGGCCCGTTTTGACAAGATGCTGTCCTCGGCCGAGGTGGGTACGTTGATTACCGCTCTGGGCTGTGGCATCGGACGCGATGAGTTCGATCCGGCAAAGCTGCGTTACGAGCGCATCATCATCATGACCGATGCCGATGTCGACGGCTCGCACATCCGGACCTTGCTGCTGACGTTCTTTTATCGCCAGATGTACGTCCTGGTGGAAGCCGGAAATATCTATATCGCGCAGCCTCCGCTTTACAAGGTGAAGTCAGGCAAGCAGGAAACCTATGTCAAGGACGATGCGGAGCTCAATGCCTATCTGCTGAACTCCGCACTGAATGGCGCCGAACTGCGAGTGAGCGCGGATGCGCCGCCGGTACAGCCGTCTGAACTGGAGAGCCTGTCCAAGGATCATCTCGCCGGTCGTGCTTTGGTTGATCGCCTTGCTCGGCGTTACGAACGAGCAGCCCTTGAAGCCATGATGCAACTCCCCAGGTTGTCGGCCGATTCTCTGGAAAGTCCGGAAAAATCAGATACTTGGATTGGTTCTATGCAAACCATCCTGGATGCCTTCGAGAACAACGAGCATCGTTACGAAGCTAGGATTGTGCGCGAGGGTCGTGCGTATCTGGAAGTCGTGCGCTTCAGCCACGGTGTGCCGCATGCCTGTCAGTGGATGGCGGAGTTTTTCGGTTCACCCGAGTACGAGGAACTCTGCGAGCTGGGCGAGCGTTTCCGCGGCCTGGTGGTAGAAGGCGCGACCGTGACGCGCGGGCAGCACAACACCGAGGTCGACACGTTCACCGATGCCCTGGACTGGTTGATGAAGGAAGCGAAGCGCGGTCTGCATATCCAGCGCTACAAAGGCTTGGGCGAGATGAACCCCGATCAGCTATGGGAAACCACCATGGATCCCGATACCCGACGCCTGATGCAGGTTCGGATCGAGGATGTGGTGGCATCCGATGAAATCTTCACGACGCTGATGGGTGACCATGTGGAGCCGCGGCGCGAGTTCATCGAACACAACGCCTTGTTGGTCGGTAATCTGGACGTGTAATGGCCCAGACCGGTAATGCGGTTGCATCCAGCAGCAAAAAAAGCCTCGGTTAAACGAGGCTTTTTTGTTTTAAATCAGCTGGTTAAAGAAAATCAAGCGCCGTGGGAGAGGATTGACTCCGCTGGCACGTAGTCATAATCCAGGGCTTCGGCAACCGCCTGACAGGTGATCTTGCCGCGATGAACATTCAGCCCGTTCCGCAAGTGGCGGTCTGTCTGTAGGGCCTGCTTGTAGCCCTCGTTCGCCAGTTTGAGCACGAAGGGCAGAGTGGCATTGGTTAACGCGAACGTGGAGGTACGGGCGACCGCCCCTGGCATGTTCGCCACGCAATAGTGAACAACGTCATCGACCACATAGGTCGGATTGTCATGCGTCGTGGCCTTGGAGGTCTCGGTGCAGCCACCCTGATCAATGGCAACGTCGACGATCACGGCCCGGGAGCGCATCAGCCCGAGCATGTCGCGGGTGATGACTTTCGGTGCCGCAGCGCCCGGTAGCAGCACTGCGCCGATGACGAGATCCGCATGCCGAATGCTGTGTTCCAGTGCATCGGCCGTCGAAAACAAAGTGGTCATTCGACCTTGAAACAGCTCGTCGAGCTGGCGGAGGCGAGGCAGGGATCGGTCGATGATATTGACGTCGGCGCCCAGCCCCACGGCCATGCGAGCCGCGCTGTAGCCGACCACCCCGCCACCGATGATGCAGATGTTGGCTGGAGCAACCCCGGGCACGCCCCCGATCAAGGTGCCGTTGCCGCCCTGCGCACGTTCCAGGGCGTGAGCGCCGGCCTGGATCGACATGCGCCCGGCGACCTCGCTCATGGGTCGCAGCAGCGGAAGCCCGCCCTGATCGTCGGTGACGGTCTCGTAGGCAATGGCGGTGCAGCCCGACTCCACCAGTAACTCGGTCTGGGTAGGGTCTGGCGCCAGATGCAGGTAGGTGAACAACACCTGCCCGTCGCGTAGCCGTTTGCATTCCACCGGTTGCGGTTCCTTGACCTTGACGATCATTTCCGCCTGCTCGAACACCGCCTCGGCGGAGTCGGCAATCGTCGCGCCGGCTTGTACATACGCTTCGTCGGTTAACCCGATGCCGTCGCCTGCCTGCGTTTCCACCACAACCGCGTGGCCACGAGCAGTCATTTCGCGAACCCCGGACGGGGTTAGACCCACGCGATATTCGCGGGCTTTGATTTCCTTCGGAACACCGATTCTCATGTACAACCCCAGGCGGAGAAAACGCAGACGACCGTATAATCCGGCAGCCTTGGAGACCAGTAACGGAACTTGTCCAGGAGCCGGACGACCAAGGTCATGCATGCCAGCAAACTGCCTTCCTTATTGTAAACCGATCATTGCCGCAGGCCTGCTGTTGGGATCAGCTTATGCGCTTGCCGCCACGGTCGATGTTCGCGTCGAAGGCATACGTGATGATGCGGTTGAGACCAACATCCAAGGCTTTCTGGCCATCGCCAAACTGGAAGGCAATGACAGCGCTCGCCCCAGGGCGATCCGGCGACTGCATCGACGCGCGGAACAAGACATTCGCGACGCCTTACGGCCCTTCGGCTACTACAACCCGGTGATCCGCTCTGAGCTGGAACCGGTCGATGGCGGGTACACCGCCACCTATGTCGTGGACACCGGCCCCCCAACCACGTTGCGTGACATTCGTATCGAGATCACCGGCCCGGCTGCTGGTGAATCAGCGCTGCGCGAACGGGTGCAGGCCAGCCGCCTGCGAACCGACGCGGCGTTGCGCCACCCGTTGTACAAGGCCACCAAATCCGCCATTCAGGACACCGCGTTCAAGCTGGGGTACCTGGATGCTCGGTTCACCCGTCACCGCCTAGCGGTAGATCCTGCCGTCAATCGAGCGGATGTGGAACTGGTGCTCGAAAGCGGTGAAGCCTACGAATTTGGTGATATCCGCATTGATCAGGACATCCTCGATCCCGAATTCGTCGGCCGCTACGTGAACGTCCGCGAGGGCGAGCGTTTCGATGCCTCGCAGCTGGTGAATCTCCAGTTGCGGCTTGCGGACCTCGGCTACTTCGATCAGGTCCAGGTCGACGCCAACAAGGACGATGCGAAAAACCACCGCATCCCCGTGGTGGTACGAACCACACCACGGGCATCTCAGCGCTATGAAGCCGGCGTCGGCTACGGCACCGACACGGGCGCCCGGCTGACCGCCGGTGCGGAATGGCGTCGGCTAAACCGCCGCGGACATCAGGTGGATTTGTCGTTCCAGGTATCAGAGGTCATCAACACATTGACCTCCCAGTACCTTATCCCGGTCGGGACCGTGCCCGGCGAATCGGTGACCTTTTCCGCCGGCGCCGAGGACGAGCGGCTGGAGGACGGCGAGCGACGAACCATCCGTCTGGAGGCGGCGCGCAACTGGCAGCTGGGCGACTGGTATCGGCGCTACTACCTGCAGTTTCTGCGTGAAGACTATGAGCTGTCCGATGATCAGCGTCTCAGCATCTTGCTTACACCAGGCGTGAGCTTCACCCGAACCGAGTTGTCCGACCCCGTGTTCGCAAGAAATGGCTGGAGCGCGTTCTATGACGTTCATGGCGCGGTGCGCGATGTATTGTCAGATACCAGCTTTCTGCAATCCCGCGTGCGTTTGCAGGGCGTATTGCCGGTGTTCAGCCGCGGTCGCCTGCTGCTGCGAGCTGAGGTGGGCGGTAGCTGGACCGAGGAGTTTTCCGACCTGCCCGCCTCCGAACGCTTTTTTGCCGGCGGCGACAACAGCGTCCGTGGCTATGCCTACGAATCTCTGGGGCCGACCGATGACGAAGGCCGGGTCATCGGCGGCGAATACCTGCTCACCGGGTCCGTCGAATACGAGCAGATCATCTGGCGAGGCATGGGTGCTGCCGTGTTCGTTGACGCCGGAAATGCAGGCGACGCCGGGATTCCGGAACCGGTTTACGGCGCTGGCATCGGTTTTCGGTACCGCTCGCCAGTGGGTGTCATCCGGATCGATGTCGCCCATCCCTTTGACGATCCGGATCGCGCCGCCCGACTGCATATCGGCGTGAGAGCAGGCCTATGAGCCGCGCCTGGATCAAGCCGTTGAAATGGATCCCCTTGGCGCTGACCGCCGTGGTCGCGATGTTGCTGTTGCTCGCGTTCTGCACCGAACTGGGGGTCACCGTTGCGTGGTCGCTGGTCCGCGACCGCCTGCCGCCAACGATCCGGGTCGAATCGGTGGACGGCCGGTTCATCGGACCGCTCACCGTCACTGGGGTTACGGTCGAGAGCGAAGGCATGCGGCTGCAAGTCGACCACGCGCGGCTGGATTGGCGCGCTAGCCGTCTGCTGATGGCTCAGGTCCAGATCGCTGACCTCGTTGTCGAAGGCGTCGATATCGAGCTGCGCCCGAGCGAGCAGCCGGCGCCATCAACCGATGAGCCGCCCCGCCTCGATTTCAGAGCGCCGATCACCCTGGTGATCGAGCAAGCGCGGCTGCGGGATTTCCAGTTGCAGACAGCTCCGGACGCAGACCCGCTGCGGGTGGATTCGCTGAAGCTCGCCGGCGTGTGGAATCGTAATTCGCTGCAGGTCTCGGAGCTGGACGTCCGATCGCCGCTGTCCGGCCATCTGCGGGCGACCACGTTGGTATTGCTGGAGCGTAACGGTGTACGGGTCGAGTCCCTGAAGCTCGCGGAGGCCGATGGTGCTTTGTCTACCGACCTGAGCGGACATATCCGCCGCACGGCTGGCCGCTACTCGCTGAAATTGGCCGGGAACTGGGCCGGCCTGCGCTGGCCGCTGCAGGGTGAGCCGATGCTGCGGTCACCGCAAGGCGAAATCGATGTCGGAGGCACCTGGCCAGAGGTGGGCGGTGATCTGAACGCCCAGCTGCATTCGCGCGGCAACGTGGCGACCGTGGAAGCCCGTGGCGGGCTCACGGATGGGCAAGTGGACACCGTATTGCGATGGGATGATCTGGCCTGGCCACTGGAGGCCTCGGCGGGCCCGGTGCAGATCCGTGCGGAGGCGGGCCAGCTGGTGGCCCGGGGGCCGGTGGATGCCGTGCGGCTGCGCGGCGGCACGCGCCTGCTACCCACCGGTTTCAAACCGGTGCGTGTGGACCTTCAGGCCGTGGCCAATGCCCAGCGAATCGAACTCGATCCGCTGCGCGTCGGCGTGGCAGGCTCTGAAACCAGCCTCACCGGTGGCCTGCGGTGGCAGCCTGGTCTGGCAGCCAGCCTGCAACTGCGCACGCGGGCGCTCGATCCGTCGGCGATGTCGCCGGCCTTGTCGCAATGGCCCGGCCAGATTGCCGGGAACGCCACGGTCGAGATCGAAACAGCGAACGACCAGCTTCGGGTGCGGATCCCGCAACTCCACGCCGAAGGCTCGCTGCGCGAACAAGCCCTGCAGGTGGATGCCCAGGCCACCGTGAGTGCCGAGCAACTGGACGTACGCCAGCTTCGGGTGCAGGCCCTGGGCGGCTCCATCACGGGCCAGGCCGACCTCGCAATGCGCGACCAGCTCAAAGGCACTGCGACGCTCACCGCGCGGTCGCTAGACCCCTCGTTATTGCTGGAGCGCTGGCCTGGTTCGGTGAACGCCGATGTCAGCTTGCAACTCGCGGGTACCCGGGACGCCCCGGTTGTCCGGGTCCCGACGCTCAAGGTCGATGGCCGGCTGCGCGACCGGCCGATCCAGCTGGACGGCGCCCTGCGCTACGCCCAGGACACCGCCAACATCGAGCGCCTGAAATTGGTGTCTGGTAACTCGGCGCTGGCCATCAGCGGTCAGGTATCGGCGCAGCGCCTCGCCGTTGACTGGGACGTCTCAAGTCCGGATCTGGCGGATTTCTATCCCGGCCTCACCGGCCGCGTAAAGGGGGACGGCCGCGCTGAAGGCCCGCTGAAGACACCGCAGCTGACCGCGAGCCTGCGTGGTGAATCTCTGGGCTACCAGCGCTATTCGATCGCCGGCATCGATGCCGAGGCCGACATCGACCTGGCGGACGGCAGCAAGCTGCTGCTCGATGTGCGCATTGCCGATGCCCAGGTGGCCGCGACCGGCGTTCGAACGCTGGTGCTGGAGACCCGTGGCTCGGCGGATGACCTGAACCTGTCGCTGACCACTCAGACCACCGAAGGCGAGCTGCAACTGGGTCTAGCGGGTCAACTGGATGTGCAGTCGCTGGACTGGACCGGGGAAGTCACACAGCTGGTGGTCGATCCTGTGGATTTTCCGCCCTGGCGGCTGGAATCGCCGGTAACGGTGGCCTTCCGCCAGCCGGACTGGTCGCTCGGTGAAGCCTGTTTTGTCGCCGAGCCGGGACCATCGCGCCGCGGCGGTCTGGGGACCCGGCGCAGTCGCCTGTGCCTGAGTGGCGAATCGGATGACCAGGGATTGCAGGCGCAAACCGACATCGATTACTTCGATCTCGCCTATCTCACCCCCTTGCTGCCCCCGGCCACCCGGCTGACCGGTTCGCTTCAGGGCGAGGCCGCTTACTCGCGCCGAGCCGAACGTGAAGCCCTGTCGGTTGATCTACGCACGTCAGCGGTGGAACTGGCCGGCACGCGATCGCCGGATGATCCGCTGGACGTCGCCTTTTCACCGGGGGCATTCACCGTGAACAACGAAGGCCAGGTGACGACGGTGACCGCACGGTTGCCCCTGGAGGACGATGCCGGCGCCGGGCTGGCGCTGGACGCCACATTGCGGGGGCAAGGACCGCTGGTCGATCGTCCGCTGGACGGCCGCATCACCGCAGAACTGACGAACCTGGATTTCGTCGCCTTGATCATCGACGTGCTCACTGACGTCACCGGCCAGTTCACCGCCGACATGCAGCTGGCGGGCCGACTTGGCGCCCCGGAGATCGGCGGGGACATGAAGTTGAGTGGCGCGGCGGCTTCGATCGACGTGGCCGGAATCGACCTGCGCGAGATCAATGCCACCCTGAGCGGAAACCCCGCGGAGTCGCTAACCGTCGAGGCCTCGGCAAAATCCGGCGAGGGCGAGATCACGGCCCGCGCCCGCGCCCGTATGGGCGAAACCCGCCAGATTGACGCCAAGGTGCAGGGTGAGCGCTTTCTGGCCTTCAACACGGACGATGCGCGGGTCACCGTGTCGCCCGATCTTAGTTTCGCGCTGGTTGATCGCCAGGCCAACCTGCAGGGCCGAGTGGTGATTCCGTCCGCCGACATCACACCGCAGCGGCGCGACTCCGAGAGCCTGATTCGTGCATCGGAGGACGAGGTGATTATCGGCCCGCGCGCGCAAGAGGAGGACAACCAGCCCATCCAGCTCACCGCGACGGTGGATGTTGTCCTCGGTGAGCAGGTCCGGTTCGAGGGGTTTGGCCTCAAATCGCGTATCGAGGGCCAGATCACCGCGCGTGATCGACCCGGCAATCAGACCACGGCGACCGGCGAACTACGTCTGGTCGATGGCGCCTACAAGGCCTATGGGCAGAATCTGGATATCCGCCGGGGTCGGCTGATCTTCGCCGGCGGGCCGATCATCGAGCCGGGGTTGGACGTGAAAGCCTCGCGCTACCCGGCTGAGGATATCGAGGTTGGGGTTCGGGTTCGTGGCCCCTTGAGCCAGCCGGAGTTCGAGTTGTACTCCGACCCGACGATGCAGCAGCAAGAGCAACTGTCGTATCTGGTGCTGGGTCGCTCCATGGACCGCAAGTCGGGCGCCAGTGGCACCGAACAGGCGGCGCTGGCCAATGCAGCGTTGGCGCTGGGTCTCAAGGGTGGCGGTTTTCTCGCAAACACCCTGCAGGACAAGGTCGGGCTGGACGAGATCAGCATCGGCGCCCAGGCCGGGGAGTCCAACGACCAGGCCGCGCTGGTCCTGGGCAAGTATCTGTCGCCCAAGCTGTACGTGAGCTATGGCGTGGCGCTGTTCAAACCGGGGCAGAGCTTCCGCCTGCGTTATCTGCTGTCGGACAAGTGGACGCTCAAGACCGAGACCGGAACCCAGACCGGCGGCGATCTGATCTACACCATCGAACGGGACTGATTCGCAGATCCGAAGGCAAGCGTGAACGCCCCGGTTCCGCCGGCGGGCAGCGGCGTACACTTTCATCTCGTCCCGCGCACAAGAGGTTTGCACGTGCACGCCCTGATCACCGGTGGCACCGGCTTTATCGGACATGCATTGATCCTCGAACTGCTGGCCACCGGCTGGCGGTTAACCGTGCTCACGCGTAGTCCCGAATCCGCCACGCAGTCCCTGCCGGCCGCGGTTCGCTGCGTGTCCGAACTGGATCGCATTCAGTCGCCCGTAGACGCTGTCGTCAATCTCGCCGGCGAGAGTCTGGCTGCCGGCCGCTGGAACGCCCGACGCAAACGGGCATTTTTCGATAGCCGGGTGATGCTGACCAAGGCGCTGGTCGAGTGGATGGGGCGACAGGCAACGCCGCCGTCGGTGCTCATCTCCGGCTCCGCTGTCGGGTATTACGGCGCACAGGGCAATACCCCGCTGGACGAAGCGGCCGATCCGGTGGACGAGTACCAGCACCGGCTCTGCCGAGACTGGGAAGCGGCGGCGCAGAGGGCCCAGGGACTGGGTTCCCGCGTCGTGCGACTGCGCATCGGCGTCGTGCTGGATCAGCATGGAGGCGCGTTGCAGGC
>JAGLCS010000043.1 GCA_023146115.1 Abyssibacter sp.
ATCCAGCTGGCCTTGTCCGATCCACAGTTCAACGGCGCGGTGAATGCAGTCGCGCCGACGCCGGTGACCAACCGGCATTTTTCCAAGGCGCTGGGTGCCGCGTTGCACCGCCCGGTGGTTTTTCCGGTTCCGGCCTTCGCGCTCAAGCTCATGGTCGGCGAGATGGCGCACTTGCTGCTAACCGGTCAGCGCGTCGTGCCGGTCGCGGCATCCAAGGCGGGCTTCGATTACGAATTCGACACTGTGGAAGCGGCGTTCGCCGATATCTTTGGCTAAGCTGCCAATCCTGAATTGCGGAGACTGAGCATGAACCGATTCCTGTATCTCCTCGCCGTGGCGACCCTGGCGGCTTGTGGTGGTGGCGGCAGTTCAGGGCCATCCGATTGCGGCGTCGTGGGCCAGAACAGCTACGTCTACGATGAGCTTCGAGACAGCTATCTCTGGGCTGACTTTGTTGCGGACGGCGCCGACCCCGCGGATTACGCATCGCCGTCGGCGTTGCTGCAGGATTTAAAGCACTCCCTGGACCAGACCCGGTTCGGCGGCAGCTACAGCTACGTGGCTGACCAGGCCGAGTTCACGTCGTTGCTCAACGAGGGCGAGTTCACCGGCCTGGGCGTTCGTCTGGGGTTCACCGATGCCGATGAACTCACCGCCCTGCTGGTGTTCAGCGGCAGCCCGGCAGCCAACGCCGGCCTCGAGCGAGGTACACGCATTCTGCGTATTGATGGGCAGGTGCCGTCGTCCGACCCTGGCCAACCGAATTATTTCGACAGCCTGCTGGGCGCCGATGAGGCTGGCGTGACCGTGGAACTGGAGATTCAGGACCCGGATGCCGCTCAGTCCCGCGTTGTCAGCGTGACCAAGGCCGTCGTCACGATTGACAGCGTGCAAAACGCCCAGGTTTTCGAAACCCCGGGTGGGATGACGGTGGGTTACCTGCTGTTCACCAATTTCTTCACCGAGATCTCGCGCGATGCGCTGCGTGATGCGTTCAGCGATTTCAGCGCCGCGGGTGTGGACGAGTTGATTGTTGACCTGCGCTACAACGGCGGCGGCAGCGTCCGGACGTCCACCGTGCTCGGCAGCCTGATCGCCGGAGGCCCGGTGATCAACAGCGGGAACAACGAGATCTTCACCGACGCGACCGCGAACGATGACCACCCGGAGCTCGGTTTTATCGAACGCTTCTTCGACGAGACGCAGGCGCTGGATCTCGGTCGTGTCGTGGTTATCGGAACCCAGTCCACCGCGTCGGCCAGCGAGTTGGTGATCAACGGTCTTGAACCGTTTCTGGATGTGGTGCTGGTCGGCAGCACAACCTTTGGCAAGCCGGTCGGTCAGCACCCTATGGACTTCTGCGACAAGACTTTGGTCGCCGTGACGTTCCAGACGCTCAACGCTGACGGTCAGGGCGATTATTTTGATGGCATCGCGCCCGATTGCGTTGCTGACGATGATTGGTCAGAACCGCTGACCTTGGATGCCAATGCCGGCAACGAGGCGTCGATTCAAACCGCACTGGACGTGATCACCACCGGGCAATGCCCGGCGGTAACCAAGCGCGGATCATCTTCGCGTAGCGAGTATCTGAGCGGCATGCGCGGGCTGATCGGGGCGCACTAGCGCTCCCGGGCCGCGCGGTCGCATCAGCTTGGCACCGCTTCGAGCATGACCAGCAGCGCCACCATTGCAGTCGCGGTGACGACTGCGCGCAGTCGCAGGTACCACCAGGGCCAGGCGTGACGCCGGCCCCAGCTGATGTCGGAGAACAGGGTTGCTGCGAACGCGGTAACTAACACGGCGAGCGCAGGAACCGGCCCGACGAGCCAGGCAGGCCAGATGACGAATGGCGGAATGGCGGAGGTCAGATACCGACGGCGGGTGCGCAGTCCCCGCGCATTCACGGCGCCGCCCCATTGCGCGCCGGAGATAAACGCGAGCATCAGCACGGCATAGGCAAGCGTCGCGTCGAACAGATGCGGCCCGACCAGGCCGATTTGCAGATGGCTTCCCAGCGCGCCTAGCAGCAACGGCGCCAGGCTCGCCAGACCCAGAGCCCAGGCCAGTCTGGAGCCGGGATTGAGCAGCGGATGGGCGAGCAGCTCGGGCTCGCCGCCGATACAGCGGCCGTGGACGAAGATCAGCGGCAACTGGGCCCAACCACTGCGCTCGCGCAGCATCTCAAAGCTGGCTCGATGCTCGGCGCTGCCCATGCCAAGGATGACAATCCGAAAATCCACGGCGACCAGGCCCAGCCGTCGTTCCAGCGTTCGGGTGTCGGTCAGCTTGGAGGCGATGATCACCACGGGCGTGGTGTCGATTAGTGTTTGCAGCGCGTCCGATTGCATGGGCCGGATGATACCGGCCCCACCGGGTCGCGGGCCGGCAGGTGGAAGATCGGTATCAGGACTGACTGCGGATTACGGCACCTGCACCGGTCCAGGGCACTGAAATCCGATCGGATCTCCGGCCAGGGCGTTGGCGAGCGCATTGGCGGCACGCAACGTGTCCGGTTCGGTGTCCATCAGCGATTCGATCACCGAGCGGTAGCTCTCGATCACCGGCCCGAGATAGTCGACCGAGATCTTGTCCGCAGTATCCGATGGCGAGTGATGGAACAGTCCGGCACCGGAGATACCCATGGTCGGGATCTGTAGCGCGTAGGCAGCACGCGCCTCACCCGGATTGAGCGAGCCTGCCGCCGACACCGTTAGTACCTGGGTGGCCACGACATCGGCGAAGGCGGCCAGCACCGTGGGTTCCAGGATCAGGTTTTCGGAGATGAACAAGGCCCGCTGCGTGGCGGCCAGGCCGGTTTCCGTGGGCTGGCCGGCGACTTCGATATAGCCCTTGCTCGCCAGACCGGCGCCGAGGTGGATGTAGGCGGCGACATTCTCCGGGCCCAGGCATTGCAGCACCCGCTCCTGGCCGAAGCCGAAGACTTCATGTCCGCCGGTGAAGGCGAAGACCACCGTGTACGGCAGCGGTCCGTCGCGGGCGACGCGATCGGCGAGGTAGCGCGCCAGGTAGATCAGCCCCCCCACTCCGGGTCCGCGTTCGGAGCCGACCGTGAACCAGCCGTTCACCGGGGTGCCGATCACCAGATAGTTGTCGCGATCAATGCCTGGAAGAAAGCCGTAGCTGTTGTACGAGAACCCGGTGGGCCCCGGAGGTTGCACGGAGGCATCGACCAGCAGATGCGCGGGTTGCCCAACCAGTTCCACCAGCCGATCGCCGTCGAACTCACCCACGACCACGGTCGGCAAGGGGCGCAGGCCTTCGATGGTGTTGTAGTTCTGCGCCACCAGTTCGTTGGCCGGGCCTTCGATGGCAACAATGGCGCCGACGGCGCCGTTTTCCGCTGCGAAATCCAGCGCCCGTTGCGCGCCAACGGTTTGTGCGTTGAGCGCCTGTGTCGCCGTGAAGATCACGATCTTGCCGCTGAGATCGCCGGCGCGAAGCCGATCCAGCAGCGAGCCGCCACCCAGGTCAACAAGCTCGCCGGTCACGCCCTCGGGCGGAGAGATGCCCTGGAAATACCAGGGAAAGACGGCCGGCCTGAACGGTTCGCCGTCCGGCGTACTCACGGATAGGGAGTAGTCGACAGGCTTGAAGACGGGGAACGCAAAGGGCTGCTGCTGCACGTTGACGATGCCATCGATGGCACGCAGCTGGTTCGCCGCCCAGTCGTGCACCACATGACCCAGCCCGCTGCCCGTACGGGGCCCCGGGATGCACTTGTACCACTCGGTTTCGAGGTCGGTGGTCAGGCATTCATCGAAGTTCGCCGGGTCCAGCACCACATCCAGGTATTCCAGCATGTGGGCATAGGACGTCTCCCCGGCTTCCCCCAGAGGAATGCTCGTTGGTGGCGTCGGGTCGGTGGGGTCGGTCGGTCCCACCGGCGGGGTGCTGTCGTCATCTCCGCCGGAACCGCCCACACAGGCGCTAAGCAGCAGACAGGACAGCAACGTCGGGATTAGTAGTCGTTGTAGCAGCACGCTCATCAGGCCAAGTCAGGGCGAGTTGGGTCGTCAGTCTGGCGGACTCGGCGTATTGATGCTGTCGGTCAGCGGGTCGGACGCGTGTCAGAAAATTCTGTACCGCGCCGATTTCGCCGTGCCGATGCAGTACGCCCGTGACCGCTGCCATAGCCGTCGCGCGAAAATCTGGCAGAGGACGATCCACCCGGTCGCCCACAGAATCGAAAACAGCAGATACGGCCAGCGCTGTTCCAGGCCCCGGGCCAACGCATCGAACAGTGGTATCGGCAACATGACCAGAAACAGCAAGGTCGCCGAGCGGCACACGGTGAGCCAGAAGCGCGTGACTTTCAGCATCTGCGCGCGTATTGCCCAGGGCCGTACCGGCACCGTGCCACGCTGTCGGCGGTAGGCGCCGAAGATCGCCAGAAAATACGCGGCGATGCCGATGGCGAGCGTGATGATGGCGACCCGCTCGAACGGCCGGTCGACGATGGTCCAGGCCCAGGCCAGCGCCATCAATGCGAACGGGGCACAGATGAGCTCTGATCCCATGTACCAGCGCACCCAGCGCGATCGCTTTCGGAGGCGGTCACCGAGCGCAGCGGCGTGGTTCGGAGCGCCGGTCGGCGACGAATCGCCATCCACCGACTGCCACAGTTGTTGCATGGAGTCCCAGTCGCTCATTGATCTGTCTCCCCGGACAGCTTGTCCGTTAGCGCTTTACGGGCGCGGTTCAGGCGTACACCGACCAGATTGCTGCTGATGTCCAGCACCTCGGCCATCTCCGCGTAGCTGAGCCCTTCCAGGGCCAGCGTGACCAGCTGCCGCTGGCCCAGGGGCAGTTCACGCACGGCCCGGAGCAGGCGGTCGGCTTGCTCCTGACGCTCGGCCGCGCGTAGCGCCGTGTCCGTGGCACTGCCGAGTTCGGGAATCTCGGAAGTGACCCGTGGTTGCCGGGCCTGGGTCATCGCATGCGAGGCGCCGCGGTTGTGGGCGATGCGCAGGATGAAGGTGCGCGGCGAGGCATCGCCGCGATACCGTGGCCAGGCTTTCCAGATCGCGACCAGCATGTCCTGCACCAGGTCTTCGCAAAGTCCCTGGTCGCGCTCGTAGGATGCGGCAACACGCTGGATGGCCGGGCCGAACTCGGACACCAGTGCCGGGAAATCGCTCACCTGGGCTGCCGTCACCGCGATCTGGTCACAGGCCGCGCAGCATGCGTTCCGATCCGTACAGGCGCGCGGTGATCAGCACGCAGACCAGCCCCGCGCCGACCACCACCGAGGTGGCGATACCAAACGAGAGCAGGTCCGGCGGGACCTCACGCAGCGCGTCGCTGAGCAGTTGTTGCTGGCCCAGCACCGGCACCGCGAACATCCAGGGTTCTGCGTCCAGCTGCAAAAAGCTGACCGCCATGGCCGGCACCATCGGTACGAACATCAGCAGCGACAGGTAGGTCTGGGCTTCCTTGAACGACTTGGCATAACTGGCCGCGAGCATCTGCAGGCCGGAGGCCAGCAAGGCCAGTGGCGCGATCAGCGCGAACATCGTCAGCACGGACTGCGGCGTGGGCTGGTAGCTAATGCCCAGCTCCCCCAGCGGCGCCATCGGCAGCAGTATGCCCATCGCCGTCAGCGTGAGCGCCACGCCGAACAGCCCGTAGCCGGCGGCCACCAGCCATTTGCCGACGACCAGGCTGAATGCCGAGACGGGCTGTACCAGCAGCGCCTCCAGCGACCGGCGTTCGCGTTCGCCGGCCGTGGCATCAATGCACACGTGCATGCTGCCGAAGAAGGCGGCGATCAGCACGAAGACCTGAAAGCCGCTGAGCACCAGCGCGGCCCGGTCGGCCCGGCTGGCAACGTCACGCCGCTGCATCTCGATGGGTTGCGCGGCCTGCGGCGACACGCCCAGGGCCATCAGGCGCAGGCTGGCGAGCTCCCCGCTCCAGACTGCCATGGCCTGTTCCACGCGCCGAGCCATGCTCTGACTGCTGGTTTTCGAGGTGTCCAGCACCAGCTCGATCTGGGCTGGCTGGCCGGCGCGCAGGCTGGCCTGGAAGTCAGCCGCGGGGCGCAGGATTGCATCGTGGTCGCCGATGGCTTGCAGGATGTCGAGTTCGGGGTCCAGCGTCTCCAGCTCGAAGCCCTGCTCCTGCAGGTGCGCGGCCAGTCC
>JAGLCS010000044.1 GCA_023146115.1 Abyssibacter sp.
GTCATGATCGAACGCGGATCGCGGCGCGCGTCCACGAATTCCTTGCGGGCCACAGCCCAGAGCTGGCGCATCATGCGGCGACTCCGATGAGTTGAACAAAGGCATCTTCCAGTCGCGACTGACCGGCCTGGCGACAGAGCTCGGCAGGGCTGCCGGCTGCCTTGACGATGCCGTCATCGACGATTACCAGGTGGTCGCAAAGCTCCTCGACCTCCTGCATCACATGGCTGGAGAAGACGATGCAGCAACCCGCCGAGCGCAGCGTTCGCAGGTGATCACGCAGGCCGCGCGTACTCATCACGTCCAACCCCCGGGTGGGTTCGTCCAGTACCAGATTCTGCGGCCCGTGCAGCAGCGCACGCGCCAGACCGACCTTCATGCGCTCACCGGCCGAGAAGCCTTCGACGCGGCGATCGAGCAGCGCCTCGATCTGCAGCTGCGCGGATACCGCACCGATAGCCTGATCCAATGCCCGGCGATCCAGCCCGTGCAGACGACCGAAGTAAGCCAGATGCTCGCGCGTGGTCAGCCGCGCGTACAGGCCGAACTGGTCCGGCAGCACGCCCAGGCGCCGGCGTGCGGCCTGGGGCTGGCGGGCGACGTGTATGCCGTCGATCGTCACCTGGCCGATATCGGGCCGCAGCAAGCCTTCGACACAGCGCATGGCGGTGGTCTTGCCGGCGCCGTTGGGCCCGAGCAGTCCGGTGATTGCGCCGTCGGGCGCTTCGAAGCTCACGTCCTGCACGGCCTGCACCTTGCCGAAGCGCTTGGCGAGTTGTTGTGCCTGAATCATTCGGAAATCTCCGGGCCGGTCGCGTCGATGAAGAAGGCCTTGGGCTGGATCTGGTCTACGCAGCCGGTGTCCAGGCTCGCGGTGTCGGCTGAGTCGATGAACTTGGCCGTGAGCTGCGGGATGCAACCGCGCGAACTGGCGATGTGGGCGGCGCCCTGCACTTCCAGCACGCGGGCATGGCTGAGCGTTCTGGCGGCCTGATGGGCGGTGTACGGCGGTGTGACCGGATCCCAGGACCCCGTGATCAGCAGGCTGGGGATGTCGCTGGTCACCGGATCATGAAAATCCTCCGCCACCGCGTGCCGGGGCCAGACCGAACAGGCGGCCTGCCAGAACTGGAAGATCTGATCACCAAGAAAGGACGTCGACTCCTCACTGCCGACACCGTCGGAAGGCAGCGTGCCAATGTCCTCGGAGCAAAGCACCGACAGCATCATGCCGAAGGCCAGATCGTCCAGCGTGCCGGAGTTGAAAGCCTCCGAGGCCGCGTAAAGGGGAGCATATCGGCCCTCGTATGCCTGCATCACGGTGTACGGCAGCACGCGGATCATGGCATCGCTGTAGAGCATGCCCCGCACCGCTGAACTCATGCGCAGCGCGTTGAAGCTGACCGCTCGCGTGGCGCCGGTGAGTGGATGCGCGAGATCGTCGGTATGCGGGCGCGCGTCCAGCCGGTTCAGCAATTGGTTGAACCGCCTGGGCACGGTGGGAAAGGCCTGGGCACAGCCCGATTCCGCCGCGCAGGCCTCGAACACCCGTTGCAGGGCGCGATCCGCATCGGCCCCCATGCTGGCGCCGATGATCCAGTCCGTCGGCGCCACGGAGTCCAACACCAGGCTGCGGGTCACGTCGGGGTAGCGGCGGCCGTAGACCAGTGCGGCACGGCTACCCCAGGAGCCACCCCACAGATTGAGTTTGGGCGCGCCCAGGTGCTGGCGCAGGCGTTCCAGATCATCGGCCACCGCTTCGCTGCCATAGGCGGTCAGGTCGGCATCCAGCGCGTCGCGGCAGGCGATGGTGTCGGCGATCACCCGTTCGCGGTCGGCGACGAAATCCTCATCCTCGACCGGGCAGGCCAGCTTGCCGGAGTGCCCGGTGCCACGCGGGTCGATGACGATGACATCGCGATCGACATTGGCCGCATCCAGCAGCCTGGCTGCGATCGGTACGATGGACCGGCCGGACTGGCCCGGCCCGCCCGGGATGACGACAACCGGATCGGCCGCAGGCGTGGCCGACCGCGCCGGCAGGCGGACAAACGCCATGTCGATCGTCGGGCCGTCGGCGGCGTCGTGATGCACGGGAACGGCCAGGCTGCCGCATTCCACGCGGCTGCTCAGCCCATCCACAAAACAGGGCGAGGTCAGACCGGCGGCGGTCATGGCGAGAATCGAAAGCGACAGCAAGGGGGCACCCCAATATCGGAACGGGTCAGAGCTTTACTAGTCTGCGCGGTGCACCGTTTTATTACATCCGCCCGGCCGTCGGCGTTCGCGGGCACCCCGCCCAGCGGTTCCAGTCCCGTGGCAGCCGTGCACAATGCAGCTGTTGATGACGACCCGCACAAGCGATCCATGCCGTTCCTGCCCCGATCTGAAGACGACGCCAGCCACGTGAATGGGGCACCGATCGGTGTGTTCGACTCCGGCGTGGGCGGTCTTTCCGTGCTGCGCCACATTCACGAGATGCTGCCGCGGGAAGATCTGATCTATCTGGCCGACGCGGCCTATGCGCCCTATGGCGGCCGCAGCGGCGACGAGATCACGGCGCGTGCACGCGTGGTCTGCGGATGGCTGGTCGAGCAAGGAGCCAAGGCTGTCGTGGTCGCCTGCAATACCGCGACCGTGGTGGCGGTGGCTTCGCTGCGCGCGGAGTTCGATATTCCCATCGTGGCGATGGAGCCGGCGATCAAGCCGGCGGCATTGATGACCCGTAGCGGCGCGGTGGGTGTGCTGGCCACCGAACGGACCTTGGCCAGCGAACAGTTCCAGGACCTGGTGCAGCGCTACGCCAATGGTGCGCGCATCGTGGCGCAGCCCTGCCCCGGTCTGGTCGAGTTGGTTGAACGCGGACACCTGGACCCGGCGCGCACCATGCCGTTGCTGTCGCGCTACTTGCAGCCCTTGCTGGACGAACACATCGATGTGCTGGTGCTGGGGTGCACGCACTACCCGTTCCTGTTGCCGACCATAAGCCACATGACCGGGTCCGGCGTCACCATCATCGACCCGGCGGTCGCGGTGACCCAGCAACTGCGCCGCCGGCTGGCTTCGGATGCCGGCATGGCGCCGCATAGTGGGGCCGGTGTGCTGCGCTTCTTCACCTCCGGCGTGCCCGATGTCGTCGGTCCGGTGATCGAACTGCTATGGCAGGCGCCGGTTCAGCTGAGGCAGGTCCTGGCGCCTCACCACGCCTGATGGGAGCACCGATCGTATACTGCCCCGCAGCGTGCTTAGGGGGTGGGCTAATCGAATGTGGGTGATCGTGATCGAAGACTCGCGGGGCCAAGAGAAGGCGCGCTGCGAGCTTTGCGAAGGCGAGGTTTCGCTGGGCCGGGCGCCCGGCTGTGAGCTGCGGGTCAACCACCCGGCGATCTCGCGTCGCCATGCAAGTTTCGCCGTGGTCGACGGGTGCCTCTGGGTGGAGGATCTCGGCAGTTCCAATGGTGTCTTTGTCGATGGCGTCCCGATTGGTCAGCGCATCTCGCTCGCGCCGTCGCAGCGTGTGGCGGTCGCGGATTTGCGGGTTCGAATCCGCAACCAGGGCGCGCCGGCCGCGCCTGCGACCAGACCGGCTGATTTCACGCTGATACCGATGGCCGAACCGCAGGGGTCGCCGGCGGGTTCGCTCCAGCGCAGAGAAAGCCCGCATGCACCGCAACCCGCCGACAGCCTGCTAGATCACAAGATCAACAGCATTCGTTCTCACCGGGATGCAGTGCAAAGCGAAGCCGCGCAGCGGCAGCAGGCGTTCGAGACGGCCTGGACACAGACGCTGGATGAGTTGCGTCGATTGAAGGCGCGTCTGCGAGAGGATCAACGTATCGGCTATTTCACGTTCAGCCGCGATACGCGCGAGGTCGCGGTAAAGTTCAAGTTGTCGCCCGGCGATCGCCGGTCGCCCTTGCTGATGTTTTCTCGCGGTCATCCTGAGCGCCGGGTCGGAGGCGACGAACGCATCTGGGTTCGTGACCTGGATCAGAACGAATCCCATTACGCTGATCCCGCCGAGGCGTTGTCGGAGTTTCTGACATTGGTCGCTGCGCGGTTGGCGTGAACGCCAGCGATGAGTCCATCAAGCTGTTCCGTATCCGGCCGATACCCGATCAGTATCTGCCCGGAGACTCTCGCCATGGACAAAGCGCTCGCAGCGGTTGCCGCCGTCCGCAATGCGATCATCGACACCGTCAACGCCTGTGCGATCCCGTCTGGCGGGTGCCTGCATGTCGCCGCGTTACGCGACCACCTGGGGCCGCTGCCGGTCAGGGCCTCGGATTTCACCGATGCGCTGTCTTCGCTGGTCCAGACCGGCGTGTTTCGTACGCGGGTGGACCGTGAAGGGTTGCTGCTCGAACTCACCGAAAGCGGCGCCGCACTGGTGTACGCCCCGCCCTCGTTGCCACGCCCCAGCGACTGGATCGAGGCGTTTCGCCAGATGCGTTCGCAGCGCGACATCCTGCGGCGACCGGCAGCGAATGACGGCCTGCGGTTTGGGCGGCGGATGGATGACCGGACCGGCCCGCGAGCGGTTGTTGGTTAGCGGCTGCGCTGCGCAGCCAGCGCGCAGAACCAATCAATGTACTGCGTGTGACCGCCGGGCAGAATGAGGTTGGGCCGTAGCGGATCTTCCGGATCGCTAATGCCTCGCATCGCGGCGACCGCCACCGCGCGGTCTCCATGTGCCTGCTGCAGCCCGGCGGCATCGACACCGGGGCGGCGGACCTCGCCGGCGCTGCTGTCCACGTAGACCACGGCATTGTCGGTTCCGAAACGCTCGCCCAGCGCCTGCACCAGGGTCAAGAAGCCGCGGTCACTGCCGCCGCGCTGGTAGCGGGTCTGCTTGCCGTCTGCCTGCGGATAGGCGGTGACGGTGTCCCCCACCCCGACCATGCGCGGCATCCAGGCCGGATCGAACCGTTCCTGGGCTAACGCCAGCAACTGGTCGTGGTCCTGCGGTGCGTCCCGTGCATTGAAGCCCTCGCCCAGCGGCCAGTGTCCGGTGAGTCGATGTGCGTAGTGATTGAGAATCACCAGCACGCCGACCTCCTTGATCGCCCCCTTGAGCATGAACTGGAAGTCCGTGGTGCCCGCGTTGTCGCCGTCGGCGAATTTGACCAGCTCATCGCCGCAGGCATCGCGGCCCAAATTGGGGGCGTAGTGCACGAAAAACGAGTCCGCCAGTCCGCGTTCGGCGGCGGTGGTTAGCAGCCTGTCGATCAGTTCCGCCGTGCGCCGCTGCGCATGGAGGTAGCGGTCGGGTGTATCGACGAATCGATGGTGCACCGGGTTGAGATTCACGGTAGGCGATGCCGGGTTGTCCAGCACGCAGGTGCTGGCGAGCGCGACGGCCTCGTCTGTCGGCAGCGCAAAAGGGGCCTGGGTGAGCATTTCGATCAGGAACTGCTCGGCCTGGTCAGGCACTGCCCGCAGAAACGCGAGTTCGGCATCGCTGACGCCGGGGTGGCTGACGGCACCGAAGCGATCCTGCAGCTGCACGCCGCCCGCGGCGAGGCCTGGCAGGTACAGGCCCTGCTCGGCGGCCAGGGTCTCCGACGCCAGGGCGCCGTGGATGAGCTGGTTCACGCCGCGGCGGCCGATATGTTCGCCATTGGTCAGCACGTAGAACGCGCCGTCCAGGCGTCTGGCCGCCTCGATGTAGCGGCGTTCCAGCTGACGGGTCAGCGGATCGCGAACCAGGCCCATGCACACGCCATCGAGGTCCTGGATGATCAGCAGGGTGTCGCTGGCGGCCAGTTCCTCCAGAAACCACGTGGCGTCCAGCGAGTATTGCGGTAGCGGATTGCTCATGGGGGCGATGGTAACGTCGCGGCCCCTGCCTAGGACATGCTGGCCTGCAGCTGCGCATGGCGCTGACGGTCCAGCGGGAAATTCCACACCACCGGCACCACGCATAGCTTGATGACCACCGGCACCACGGCGTAGAGCAGGCCCAGCGTCCACAACGCGGTGTCGTCGTTGTCGATCTTGGCGTCGAAGCCGGCCAGATCGAGCACCGGGAAGGCCAGCCCCACCCCCAGCGCGATCGCGAGCTTGGTCGCAAGCCCCCAGAGCCCGAAGTAAAGCCCCGCGCGGCCGCCGCCGCCGGCCGCGGTGTCCTCGTCGATCACGTCGGCCTGGATGGAGGCCGGAATCGCCTGATCCACGCCCAGGCAGGCGCCGCCCAGCACGCAGATCACCAAATACGGAACCAGGTCGCCCGGACCGAGGAAGGGGGCGAAGATGAACACGCCCGAGACCCAAAGCATCGATGCACACCACAGCCGGTGTTTGCTCCAGTGCCGGCCCACCCATAGCCAGATGGGCAGGCCCAGCACCGCGGACAGGAAGTACACCACCAGCGCGAAGCCCAATTCCGCCTGCGACGCCTCCAGGCGGTGCTCGACAAAGAACACGAACAGCACGGCCGGCAGGGCGTTGGCGAAGCCGTTGAGCAGGTAGGCGATGAGCAGGCGGCGAAACGGCCGGTTTTGCGTCAGCAGGCGCACGCCATTGCGCAGATTCAGACCGGCGTGGCCGTCACGCTGGCGTTTCGGTTCGCGGACGCCGATCAGCAGCACCAGCAGGCACAGCGGCAAGGACACCAGCAAAAACCAGTAAAGGGCTTCCAGGCCGTCGCCGGTGTCGCCGCCCCGCTGCATCAGCACGTTCGGCAGGATGATCGCGATCAGTGTGCCGACCACGGCAAAGATTTCGCGCGCGGCCGTCACCCGGGAGCGCTCGTCGTAGTCGGCCGACAGTTCGGCGCCCCAGGTCTGGTACGGCAGCATGATCATGCTCCAGCCCAGATAGGCGATGAGTGACCAGCCCAGCAGGTAAAGCCAGGTCGCGGTTTGCGGTGGGGTGAACAGCGCCCAGGCGCCGAGAAGCAGCACCGGCGTACCCAGCACGATCCAGGGCCGCCGTCGGCCGAACCGGCTGCGCGTGTGGTCGGAGGCCCAGCCGACACCCAGGTCGGTGACCAGGTCCCAGAGCCGGGCGCCGAACAGCAGCGCGCCGACTAGTCCCGTGGTCAGTGCCGGTAGCTGCGCGTAATACGCCGGCAGAAAGATCGCCAACGGCAGCAGCAGGGCCGTGAGCGGCATGCCCAACGCGCCATAGGCGGCGAGCTGGCGAGTGCTCAGCGAGCCCGCCATCGGATCTCCTTGGTCGCTGGTGTCAGTCGCTGTGGCGCAGGGCGATATGCATCACGTCGATGCGTCCGTCCTCGAACCCGCATTCGCAGTACGCCAGATAGTAGCGCCACATCCGCAGGAAGCGCTCATCGAATTGTCCGACGATGGCCGAGCGGTGCTCCAGCACCTGGTCATGCCAGCGGCGTAGCGTTTCGGCGTAATGCGGGCCGAAGAAGGTCGGATTGTCCGTCGTCAACCCGGCTCGATGCGCGCTGCGCTGAAACACGCTGGGGCTGGCGAGCATGCCACCGGGAAAGATGTACTTCTGGATGAAGTCGATGCGACTCCGGTAGTCGTCGAAATGCTGCTCATCGATGGTGATGCCCTGCAACACGGCGACACCATCGCGCTTCAGCACTTCACGAATGGTGTTGAAATAGGTGGGCCAGTAGTCCTCGCCCACGGCTTCGTACATTTCGATCGATACCACGCGATCGAATTGCTCGTGCAGGTCGCGGTAATCCTGCAGCCGGAATTCGACCCGGTCAGCAACCCCGGCCTGCTCGGCGCGGCGACGGGCTTCGGCGAGCTGCTCGTCGGATAGCGTGATGCTGGTGACCCGGCAGCCCGTGGTCTGCGCCGCATGGATGGCGAAGCCGCCCCAGCCCGAACCGATCTCCAGCAGGTGATGGTCGGCCTGCAGGTCCAGCCGGTCGAGCATGCACTGGTACTTGCGGCGCTGGGCGGCGGCGAGGTCTTCCTCCATCGGATCGAAGACGGCGGCCGAATAGGTCATCGTCTCGTCCAGCCACAACTCGTAGAAGTCGTTCCCCAGGTCGTAATGTGCTTGGATGTTGCGTCGGCTTCCCGCCTTGGTATTGGCCCGCATGGCGTGCAGGGTGCGACCGATCCAGTGCGTGACCGGGTTGCGATCGTAGGGCCCGCGGTAATGCGCCTGATTGAGCATCAGCACATGCAGGGTCTCGGCCAGGTTGGGCGAATCCCAGTCGCCGTCCAGGTAGGACTCGGCAAAGCCGGTGGCGGCGCCAAGAATGGATTTGCGCAAAACCGCCCCGCTGCGCAGGCGCAGATGCCCTTGCGGCCCCGGCTGATCGCCGGTGAACCGGCGCTTGCTGCCATCCGGCAGCGTGACGTCCAGCTGGCCGATCTTCAGACCCTTGAGCATCCACAGCATCGCCGCGATGGCGAGGCCGGGGGCTGCGGTCGGGTGCGGATTCGAGTCCCGTACATCCCGCAAGCTCAACGTCGGTTGCTCCTGATTCATCCTGTGCTCTCCTCATGCGGCGGTGCGGGTTTGGGCCGATACCCGGCGCCGCGCAGCCAAAGCTTCAATGCCTGCCAGTGAATGCCGATCACCACCCCCAGTGTGTGAAACGGCATCGCCAGCATTAACCGCGCAATGCCAGCGTCGGTCAGGGGTTGGCGTTGTCCCGACAGCGTCGCCGTCAGAATCGGTGTCTCATCCTTGTATTCGTTGATGATCACCTGCGCGGATTCAGCCGGGGCGGTGAACTCGAAACGATAGGTTCCGGCCACGTCGAGAAATGGCGATACGTGGAAGCGCTTGCTGCGATCAAAATGCTGATCGAGATTCAAAGGCTCACCGTGTTGATGAATCACGTAACTGTGCATCTCGCCGAAGGTATTCCGCACCTCAGCGACGATTGCGCGCAGCGCGCCGTCGCGGTCGCTGCAATAGAACAGGCTGATGGGGTTGAACACATAGCCGAACACCCGCGGCAGGCACAGCAGGTGGATCGGGCCGTCATCCAGCTCGATGCCGTGCCGGGCTGCGATGGCGGTCACCCACGGCCGCAAGGGGCCATCACGCCGGTGGCCGTGGTCGCGATCAAAGAACGAGAGCAGGTTCCAGCGGTTATAACTGAACAGGCGGCGGCCCCGGGCGGCATCGTCCACATGATCGATGTCCAGCCATAGGTAAAAGATACGGTAGACAAAGCGGTAAAGAGGCGCGACATGACGGCGGTGCATGGTGCGCATGCTGTAAAGCGCGGCCGTCATATCAGTGGCCGGCGTTTTCCCAAGGGGGCGTAGCGCCCAGCGCCCGCGCCGCGTTCAGGCCCGAGGTGAACCCATCTTCGTGAAACCCATAGCCGGTCCAGGCGCCGCACCACCAGATGCCGCGCCGGCCCTGAATCTCCGGAAGCCGCGCCTGGGCCTGCATCGTCTCCGGGCTGTACTGCGGATGCGTGTACACGGTTTCGTAGAGGACTCGTTTAGGGTCGGGCTCGCGAATCGGATTTAAGGTGACGAAGTACTCTTCCTCAGTGTCCAGTGCCTGCAGGCAATTCATCCAGTACGACAGGCAAACGGCCTGATTGTCCAGCCGGTCGGCTGATTGCAGCACGTTCCAGCTTGACCAGGTTAGCTTGCGCCGTGGCATCAGTTTGCGATCGGTGTGCAAGACCGCGCGATTTTCTGCGTAGCGTATCTGGCCGAGCACGGCGGCCTCGGCCTCGTCAGCGTCCGCGAGCAGCCGCGCGGCAATGTCGCCATGCACGGCACACACCACGGCGTCGAAGTGCTCTGTCGAATGCTCGCTGGTGACTTCGACGCCCTCGTCGAGGCGCCGGATCGACGTGACCGTCGTCTCCAGCCGCAATTCGCCGGCAAAGTCCGTCAGCATGGCGTCGACATAACGTTGGCTGCCGCCGGATATCGTCCGCCACTTCGGGCGGCGGAAGACATTGAGCAGGCCATGCGAGTCGAAGAAGCGGGCGAAGGCCGGGAACGGAAACTGGCGCGTCTCGCTTGCCGGCATGGACCAGATCGCCCCCGCCATCGGGCACAGAAAGCGGCGCTGGAACTCGGAGGAATAACCATGGGCGTCAAGAAACTCGCCCAGGGTGCTATCGGGCAGCTGGTTGGTCGTCAGCAGCCCCTTGGTGTGCCGGAAGAACCGCAGGATATCGCGCAGCATGCGCCAATGTGCCGGGCTGAACAGCAAGCGCAGCTGTGCGAACAGGCCGAGCAGGCGTCCGCCACCGGAGAACTCCAGCGCACCCTGGCCAGCGCTCAGCGCGAAAGACATGCGGCTGGGCTGGGTGCGCAC
>JAGLCS010000045.1 GCA_023146115.1 Abyssibacter sp.
CCTGATGCGCAGCGCCGGCTGGAGCGCGAGTTCAATGTGTCCTGGACCGATGCCATCGGCGCGGACAACGAAACCATCGATGGTCAGTGGTGGGGCGAAGCGGGCCACGGCCAGTCGTGGATATCGATCGAGGAATCGATGATCGAATCCTATGGGTGGGCGCTCGGTGACGAGCTGCGCTTCGATTTCGCGGGCCAGACAGTGGATCTGGAGGTGGTGCACAGGCGCAAGGTCGAGTGGGATAGCTTCAGCGTTAATTTCTTTCTGCTGGTGCCGCCCGGACTGCTGGACGATGTCGGTGCGACCTGGCTGACCAGCGTGCATCTGCCGCCTGCGGGCAAGACGGAATTGCTGGATTTGATCCGCCGTGAACCGAATATCACCGTGTTTGATGTGGACGCGCTGATGGCTCAGGTACGGCGTGTGATGGATCGCGTCAGCCTTGCGGTCGAGGCCGTGTTCGCACTGACCTTGCTGGCCGGTTTGATCGTGCTGGTTGCGGCATTGCAGGGCACGCGACAGGCGCGGCGTCATGAAGCCGCCCTGCTTCGCACGCTGGGTGCATCGCGCCAGGTGCTGCGCCAATCGCTGTTCACCGAGTTCGGTGTGCTGGGCTGCCTGTCGGGGTTATTGGCCGCGGGGTTCGCACAGGTCATCGCCTGGGTGCTGGCACAGGCGGTTTTTGACATCAGTTACGCGGCCAGTCCACTGCTGTGGCTGGCGGGCCCGGTGGGCGGGATCGTCGTCATGACGCTCGCGGCGCTGGCGGGGATTCGCGGCGTGGCCGGGCAACCGCCCCTTGCGACCCTGCGTTGAGCCGGGCAGATTAGCCACCGCATGGATAGCAACTCTCCGCCTCGGGAATTACTGCAGGGCATCCTCGACGTTGCGCAGGATCTCAATGGTGCCGTTCGACCGGATGGCACCGTGGTCTTCGTCAGCTCGGCGATGACGACCCTCATCGGTTGGGAGCCATCCGACGTCGTCGGCATCACGCTGTTCCGCTTTATCGCTCAGGAAGACCACGCTTCGGTGCAGTCCGCGCTGACGACGGTGGCCGCCGGAACACCCATCCAGTTTCGCTGCCATATACGCGACCGGCGTGATCAGAAGCGCCTGGTCGAGGTGCGGGCGCGGCCACTGGTGCTGAACGAGGATGTCTATGCCGTGTTCAGCGCGCGGGATACCACGGACGTGGAGCATGCCGAGCGTGCGCGGGCCGAAAGCGAGGTTCGGTTCCGGCGACTAATGGATGCGTCACCCGATGCCATGGTCGTGCTGCAGGACAGCAAGATCGCGTTCGCGAACGCCACGGCAGTCAAGATGTTCGGTGCGGGTACCAAGGATCATCTGATCGGCCGGTTCATGGAAGAACTGGTGCACCCGGACGATCTGAACGAGACCATGGAGCGCGTGCGCCGCATCGGCGGCGGCGAGATGCTGGAGCCACAGGTGCGGCGCATACTGCGCGCAGATGGTAGCCAGGTTTGGGCGGAATCTCGCGGTACTGCGGTGAGCTTCAAGAGCCGCCCCGCCGTGCTGTCGATTATCCGCGAGGTCGACGACGACACCGGGCACGAGGGTCGCTTCCAGCAATTGGTTTCGCAGCTGCGCGCCGCCAACGCGGAACTGACCCAGTTCGCCGACACCCTGACGCGCGATCTCCACGAACCCCTGCGCATGATTGGTGGTTATTTGCAGCTGCTGCGCCGGCGTCATGGCGACGACATCGGCGAGGAATCGTTGGACTATATCGACACGGCGGTGCTGGGCGTCCGCCGCATTGAATCCCTGATCAACGATCTGAAGGAATTCTCGCGCATCCACACCCACGGCCGATCGCTGCGGCCGTTGTCCCTGGAGACCGTTGTGGTTGCCGCGCAGCGTCGGATGGCCTCGCAAATCGAGTCAGCCGGATTGCGCTGCATGCATGAGCCGCTGCCCACGGTGTTGGGCGACGAATCGCAACTCGTTCGGGTGTTTTGTCATCTCTTCTCCAACGCCATCAAATACGGCCCGGCATTGGAGGCCCCGACGGTCCAGGTGAGCGTGAAGCGCCAGGGCAAGGACTGGGAGGTGGAGGTCAAGGACAACGGCATCGGCATCGATCCGCATCACCAGGATCGGGTCTTCGAGGTTTTTCGCCGGTTGCAGCCTCACGGCCGGGCCGAAGGCAGCGGCATCGGGCTGGCGACCGTCAAGCGCATTATCGAACGCCACCGCGGGCGCATCTGGGTGCATTCGACGCCCGGTCAGGGCAGCAGTATCTACTTCACCTTGCCGGCGTCACAGGATTCGCCAGATTAGCGGCAGTGGCCGTCCTGCTGTCGTTTCGCTATGCTCCCGGCCCCTTTTTTCAAGATGATGTCGGGAGTTCACGATGACCGAACCTGTTCGCGTTGCCATTACCGGAGCGGCGGGCCAGATTTCCTACTCGCTGGCTTTTCGCATCGCTGCCGGCGACATGCTGGGCAAGGACCAGCCTGTCATTCTCCAGCTGCTGGAGATTCCCCCGGCGATGGACGCGCTCAAGGGCGTGGTCATGGAACTCAACGATTGTGCATTCCCGCTGCTGGCCGGTGTCGAAGCCACGGACAATCCGGACGTGGCATTCAAGGATGTTGATTTCGCGCTGCTCGTCGGTGCCCGTCCGCGTGGACCGGGTATGGAGCGTGCCGACCTGCTGCAGGCCAACGCCGCCATCTTCTCGGTGCAGGGCAAGGCGTTGAACGATCATGCCAGCCGTGACGTGCGCGTTCTGGTCGTCGGCAACCCCGCCAACACCAATGCGCTGATCGCCCGCGAGAACGCGCCGGATCTGGATCACCGCCAGTTCACCGCGATGATGCGTCTGGACCACAACCGCGCGCTGTCTCAGCTGGCGGAAAAGACCGGCAAGTCGGTCAACGACATCCAGAACATGGCCGTGTGGGGTAACCACAGCGCCACGCAATACCCCGACCTGCACAGCTGCACGGTCGATGGCGAGCCGGCGATGAGCCTGGTTGATCAGGCCTGGTACGAAAACGACTTCATCCCGACCGTGCAGCAGCGCGGCGCGGCCATCATCAAGGCTCGCGGCGCCAGCTCTGCGGCCTCTGCGGCCTCCGCTGCCATCGATCACATGCGCGACTGGGCGCTGGGTTCCGACGGCTGGGTGTCGATGGGCATTCCGTCCGACGGCAGCTATGGCGTCGAGCCTGGCATCGTTTACAGCTACCCGGTTGTCTGCAAGAACGGTGACTACGCCATCGTTCAGGATCTGGAGATCAACGCGTTCTCCCGCGAGCGGATGAAAACCACCGAAGATGAACTGCGCAGCGAGCGCGCGGCGGTGGAAGAACTGCTGGGCTAAGCAGGCGTTTAGTCGGCTGGCATCTCCTGCTAGCCTCGTCGGGCGCTGACCGGTTATCTGGTCAGCGCCCGATTTCGTTTCAGGGACGGTTATGCAAATCATCGAATTCGTCGACGGCCGCGCTCCAAAGACTCTGGAGCGGATCGACCAGCGCCATGAAGGCTCCATGCTTTGGGTGGACTTCATCCGCGGCGAGCACACCGAATGGCCGGAATTAGTCGCGCAGCTGGCCGGTCTACCGCTGCTGCATCAGCACGTTATCGACGGCAACAACGCCGCTCATCCCTCGCATTACGACGGGACCTCCGATTACGACCTGGTCGTGTTCCAGGGCCTTGGTCCGGATATTCGGCACGATCAGATCGAGACGCGGACGGCTGCTTTTTTCCTGTTCGACAGCCTCTTGGTGACCGTCAGGGCGCCGGACAACGTGTCGTTCCAAACCGCAACCAAGCGGCTGCTGGACCGCTCCGTCGCACGAATTCCCAATACCTCGGTGGGCATGGCGCACTTCGTTCTCGATGTCATGGTCGACCGCTATCTCGCCATCCGCGAGCCCCTGGGCAAGGCCTTCGAGGACTTGCAGGAATCACTACTCGACCCGGACAACCCCTTCAACGACTGGAAGGCCTTGCTCAACACCCGCAAGCAGGCGCGCAAGCTGGAGTCGTTGTCAGGCGGTCAGCTAGAGGCACTGGACGCGTGGCGACGGCAGACCCGGTTCGATCTGACGGACTCGCAGATGGTGCGGCTGAATGATCTGGCCGAACACATCGCCCGCGTGCAGGCTCATGCCTCGGCGCAGCAAACCGATGTCGAATCGGCCGTGCAGTTGCACTTCTCGGCGGTGGCTCATGCGACCAACCAGACCGTGACCACCTTGACCATCCTGTCGGCGGTGTTCCTGCCCCTGGGCCTGGTTGCGGGCATTTTCGGCATGAACTTCGACAACATGCCGGAGCTGCACTACCCCTACGCCTACCATGTCACGCTCGGGTGCATGGCCTTGCTGGCAGGCGGATTGCTGCTGTTCTTCCGGCGCCGCGGATTCTTCTCGGGCGTGTGATGAATGCGCCCGAGGCAGTTCTGGCGTTCTGGTTCGGAGACGCGGCGGCGGATGATGCGGCGATTGCGAATCGGCAGGCCTCGTTGTGGTGGGGCAAGTCATCGACCGCGGATGCGGCTATCCGGCGTGAATTCGGCGTGCTGGTCGAGGCTGCGGCACGCGGCTCGCTGAATCACTGGGCGGCGACCGACACCGGACTGCTGGCACTGGTGCTGCTCATCGACCAGTTTCGGCGCAATCTGTACCGCGATTCCGCCGAGGCGTTCGCGCTGGACGATGTGGCCAGGGGGCTCACCCGTCAAAGTCTGCGCCGCGGCGGCGACCAGCGGCTAAGGCCGATTCACCGCGTGTTCGTGTATCTGCCGCTGGAACACTCGGAGTCGCTGGCCGATCAGGAGGACGCCGTCGCCTTATACCGGCGTCTGGCGACGGGTGTGCCGCCCGAGCAGCGCAAGCCGTTCGACGGTTTTGTCGATTTTGCGCTTGCCCACCACGAGTTAATCGCCGCGTACGGCCGCTTTCCGCACCGCAATCGGGCGCTGGGCCGCGTCAGCTCCGCTGCCGAACAGCAGTATCTGGCGAGGCCCGGCGCGGGTTTCTGAATGGCGCGGTTGCCCACGCGTTCAGGCGGGCGCTAGAAAAACTTGTAGCGCACACCCAGCGAGATCACCGGATAAAGCTCGAAATCTTCGGCTTCGTCCTGAAGTTCCTGCTCCTCGCGTTCGAGCTCGGCATCCAGCTGTTGCTGACAGGTCGGGTCGGCACTCAGCGTGCCTTGGCAGGAATCGCTGCTCGACAGTGAAACATTGGGCGAGCCCTGCAACATCACGCCGATGTCGAACTGGAAGCCGAAGCCGGTATCAGCGGCCACCGCATTGCCCCAGCCGAAGCCGGCATAAGGCGCGACGCTGTCGAAATCGACCAGCGCGTTCAGCGTGCCGATGTCGTCGGAGTCGAAGCTCTGGTCGCCGACCTCGCAGTTCGCCTGGTCACAGCGCGCCGAAGCGGTGATCTCGTTGCCGTTGAACACGACCCCGGCCGATAGCCGGAACGCGCCCGCCCAGGGGTGCCAGTCGGCATAGGCGGCCAGCGACGATAAATCCAGCGTGCCGTCGTAGGTCAGCTCGTTGCCTGAGTCCTCGTCGGGCTCGGGATCGTAGTCGTAGTCGAACTGGTTGACGCCCGCGCGAAGGTTGAGCTTGGGCGTGACCGCGGTGGTCATTTCGAGGCTCAGGCCCAGGGTGCTGACGCGAGCCGCAACGCCGAGATTGGGTTCGTAGGCTGTGGCCAGACCCGGTAATAGGGCCAGGACGCCAGCCAGGCTGAAAATTCGTAGCATGTTGTTTCTCCCCTTAGCGAAACTGCACCCGCCCTCCCGGCAGTGCAGGCGCGCGAATAATCCCATGCCGGCGAGGCCGTTTCTACCGACGGGGTCGATCGTTCATGACGAATCAGGGTGGGCCGAGCGCGGTCCAGATGAGCTGGGCGGCCAGCAAGATGAGCACGATGCCCATGCCGCGGTCGATGAGGTGCGCCCGGCGCAGAAACCATCGCCGCGGTGCCGAGGCCGTGAACAGTACGCTGACCAGCGAAAACCAGGCTGCCGTGCTCAGGCATAGCCAGAGACCCAGCCCCAGTTGCAGCCAGAGCGGTTGCCCGGGGCCGACGACCACGGTGAACAAGGCCAGGAAAAACAATGTGGCCTTGGGGTTGAGCACATTGGTGACAAAACCGATCCGCAGACTGCGGATGGCGGACTGCGCCTGGGTGCCGACCCCAACGGCATCGCCGTCTGCCGGCTGGGCGCGCATCGCTTGCCAGGCGATCCACAGCAGATAGGCAGCGCCGGCGAGTTGGATGACCCGCATGAGCCAGGGCGTCTGGCTAATGATCAGCGCGATTCCGAGCAATGCGTAGCTGACGTGCACAGCAATGCCCGCTCCGATGCCGATGCTGGTCCATAGCGCGGGCGCGCGGCCCTGGGTCGTGGCCTGTCGCAGCACGACGGCGAAATCGGGGCCGGGACTGGCTATGGCCAGCGTATGGGCGACGATGACGGTGACCGCCACCTGAATTGGATCAGACAAGACGGAGTCCGCCGGGCGTGAATACGGTCGCTATTGTGCGGTTGGTGACGTCTGGCGTCAGCTTGGACGGCCGGCGGGTTCGGTCTGGGTATCCCAACGGGCGCCACAGCCCTGCAGTTGCCGATCGTCTAGCGTGACGGTGACGGTGCGAGGCCATTGTGCCCCGGACATGGCATCGGTGCAGGGCGTGTCGCGCACGACAATGTTCAAGGCGTGGCCCTTGGTCTGGGCGTTGTAGACCCAGCCGCCGTTCACGGCATGCCCGCTGGCCGGGGGCGTCACCACAACCTGGCTGCCGTAGTCGGCGACCAGGGTGACGCGATCATCAGGGACGACGGTTAGAAACCAGCCGGGTTCCTGGCCCACGGCGTAGACACTGGCGCCGGCCATCCGCGCTGCTGCACGGCGCGAGCCGGCCGGGTCTTCGTCGCATTCACGAACCTGCCGGCCCAGGGTCAGACGCGCCTCGCGGGCATGTGACCAGAAGCCGTTGCCTGCATCGTCACGGTATTGGGTGCCGGAAGCCGAGCGCTCTCGCGTCAGCCGCAGAGGCGCCTCGGTGGCACCGTAGATGGTGATGTCATCCCGCTCGCTTTGCACGATCAAGTTGGTGGCCCCGCACTGGTAGGCCGTCACGACGGGGGCGGGCGCCTGGCTCTGTGGAGCAATGGCGCTGATCTGCAAGTTCACCGAGACGCCGTCGCCCGGTGAGGGCAACGGAACGGCAGCGCGGGTGGCGTGCGTAAGCTGGCCCTGCGCCGTGATCGCACGGGCTTCCAGCACATAGTGCGCATCGGGTTCGAGGTCTTGCGCCTGATAGATCAGGGAGAACGGAAACGGCGGTGCGGTATCGGCCTTGATGGTAGTAATCGCGACGGTGCTGGACTCGAGGTCTTCGGCATCCTGGCGTCGCAATCGGATCTCCACCGTGGCGTCATCCGGCAGTGTGTTGCCGTCGGCGGCCCTGACCTCACCGAACAGGTTGACCCGGACGGCTTGATCCGGAGAGGCCGCGGCATCCGACGTGGATTCCGGCGAGCCGCAAGCGCCCAGAAGCGCCAGTGCGCTGAGCGCTGTTACGAGTACTCGAGACCACCGCATCGCCGTTGCCCTTTGTCACAGTCGACCCTGCTTGGAGTGGCGAGGCGCCCGCCAAGTTCATTCACTGCGCACGCGGGCGACGGCGTCCTGCCAACCTTTATAAAGGCCATCGACGGCTTTCGAGTCGGCCTTGGGGTCAAAGCGCCGATCCTCGCCCCATAGCGCGGCGATGTCGTCCAGCGAGTCGTAAACCTCGGCCTGCAACCCCGCAAGAAAGGCGGCACCCAGCGCTGTCGTTTCGGTGATCTGTGGCCGGATAACGGGCAGTTGCAGCAGGTCTGCCTGGAACTGGCACAACCAGTTGTTGGCCACCATGCCGCCGTCGAGACGTAGCTCGACGGCGTCTAGCGCATCGGCCTTCATCGCCTCCATCAGGTCGCGGGTCTGGTAGCAAACCGATTCCAGCGCGGCCCTGGCGAAGTGGGCAATGCCGGTGCCACGGCTCAGCCCCAGCACGGCGCCGCGGGCGTCGGGGTCCCAGTAAGGTGCGCCGAGGCCGGCGAAGGCGGGAACCATATACACGCCGTCGTTGGCATCCAGCGATTCGGCCAAGGCCTGTGTGTCCGGCGCGGCATCGATGATCTTCAAGGCATCGCGTAACCATTGCACGGCGGCGCCGGCGATGAAGATCGAGCCTTCCAGCGCGTAGGTCGTCTTGCCGTTGAGCCGGTAGGCCACGGTCGTCAGCAGGCGGTTCTTGGACTGCACGAAGCGCTCGCCGATGTTCTGCACCATGAAACAGCCGGTGCCGTAGGTGTTCTTGACCATGCCCGGCGCAAAGCAGGCCTGGCCGATGGTCGCGGCCTGCTGGTCGCCGGCCACACCGCCGATGGTGACGGGCGAGCCCAGAATCTCGTCGTCAATGATGCCGAACTCTGCCGTCGAATCCAGCACCTCCGGCATCATCGACGCCGGGACATCGAAGAACTTGAGCAGATCGTCATCCCAACGCTGGTCGACGATGTTGAACAGGTTGGTGCGGGCCGCATTGCCGATGTCAGTGACATGACGTTGTCCACCGGTCAGCTTGTAGATCAGCCAGCTATCGATGGTGCCGAATGCCAGTTCGCCGCGGCCGGCGCGCGCGCGGGCGCCGTCCACTGTGTCCAGTATCCAGGCGATCTTGGTGGCGGAGAAGTAGGGGTCGAGCAGCAGGCCGGTGCGGGCGTTGAGCCAATCGTCGGTGCCATCCTCGCGTAGTTCACGGCAGCGGTCGGCGGTGCGCCGGTCCTGCCAGACGATGGCGTTGTGGATGGGGTCGCCGCTTCTGCGGTCCCAGACCACGGTGGTTTCGCGCTGGTTGGTGATGCCGCAACCCGCCAGTTCCGAGGCTTGGATGCCGTGTTTCTCCAGCACCTCACGGCAGACGCGGACGGTGTCTGTCCAGATGCCGCTGGCGTCATGTTCCACCCAGCCGCCCTGGGGATAGATCTGCTCGAATTCGGTCTGGGCGCTGGCCTTGATGCGGCCCTTTTCGTCGAAAATGATCGCGCGTGTGCTGGTGGTGCCTTGGTCGATGGCCAACAGGTTGCTACTCACCTTGGTCTCCTTTGCGTACGGTCGCAGTATGCGAAACATGCCTCTTTCCGCAGGTCCAATTGATCAAATGCACCGTTGGAGTTCAAGAATGTCGCGTCGATTGTTCAGTGGTATGCCCGCATGGCTGGGTTTGCTCGCCTTGCTGTGGTCGGGTTTCGGCGGAGCCGCGCCCAAAGCGGAGCTGTGGGCGTTCTGGTCGGCGCAGGACGCGCAATCCGAACAGGTGGTGGACCATGACGCATGGTCGGCCCTGTTGGGGCGCTACGTCCACGCCAGCGCAACCGGGGCCAATCGTTTCGACTATGCGGGAGTGACATCCGAGGATCGCAGCCGCCTGGACGGGTATGTCGATGCCCTTGCGGAGCTGGACCCGCGCGGCCTGAACCGCGCCGAGCAAAAGGCCTACTGGATCAACCTATACAACGCGTTGACCGTGCAGCAGATTCTGCAGGCGTATCCGGTCTCCAGCATTCGCGAGATCAAGTCCGGCCTGTTCAGTGCGGGTCCCTGGAAGAAGGAGGTGGTCCGCGTCGCCGGCGAAAGCCTGACCCTCAACGATATCGAACATCGCATCCTGCGGCCGATCTGGGCTGATCCGCTGATTCACTACGGCGTCAACTGCGCATCCATCGGCTGCCCCGACCTGCTCACGACCGCCTACACGGGCGCTCGGGTCGATGCTCAGTTGGCCGACAACGCGCGCGCTTACGTGAACGATGCACGCGGCGCCGACCTGCGAGGCGATCGGCTGGTCGTCTCGAGCATCTACATCTGGTTTCAAGCGGATTTTGGCGGGTCGGACGCCGGCGTGATCCAGCACCTGCGCCGGTATGCATCCGACGGCTTGCGTGACCAGCTGGATGGCATCACCGCCATCGCCGACGACCACTACGACTGGTCGCTCAACGGCGCGACCGGCCGCGCCCCATAGCACCGCAAGACGGTGGCAACGTAAACTGCATCGCCATGACCCAACGACAGTTTCCGGCGACCCGCCTGCGGCGGCTGCGTAGCCAGCCTTTCTTGCGCGAGCTGGTTCGCGAGCACCGACTGGCGCCCAGCGACCTGATTCTTCCGGTCTTCGTCCGCGAGGGTGAGGCTGTTCGCGAGCCGGTGAGCTCGATGCCTGGCGTGGTGCGGCAATCGGTGGACCAACTCGTGCTGACCGCCCGCGAAGCGGCCGATGCCGGCCTTCCGGCACTGGTGCTGTTCCCGCTGATTGACGCAGCCCACAAGAGCGAAGATGCCGCCGCGGCCTGGGACACGGATGGCTTGGTGCCGCGGGCGATACGTGCGATCAAGGCGGCGGTCCCCGAGATCGGCGTCATCACCGATGTGGCACTGGATCCGTATACCAGCCATGGTCAGGACGGTCTGCTTGATGATGCCGGTTACGTGACCAATGACGCGACCGTCGACGCGCTGGTGCGGCAGTCCCTTTGTCACGTAGAGGCCGGCGCGGACGTGGTGTCACCATCGGACATGATGGATGGCCGGATCAAGGCTATTCGCCGTGCGTTCGAGGCAGAAGGCCACGTGAACGCGGCAATTCTTGCCTATTCCGCGAAATATGCGTCCGATCTCTACGGGCCGTTTCGCGATGCCGTGGGCTCGGCGGGCAATCTCGGTGGCGGCGGCAAGCACACCTATCAGATGGACATCGGCAACGGTGACGAGGCCTTGCACGAGGTTGCCCTGGATCTGGCCGAGGGCGCCGACATGGTGATGGTGAAACCGGGGCTGCCGTATCTGGATATTGTCCGCCGCGTGAAAGACCGCTTCGGTGTGCCCACCCTGGCGTATCAGGTGTCGGGGGAGTACGCGATGCTCAAGGCGGCCGCGGACCATGGGTGGCTGGATGAGCGCAAGGCCGTGCTGGAATGCTTGGTGGCATTCCGCCGAGCAGGCGCGGACGCGGTGCTGAGCTATTTTGCGCTGGATGCCGCGCGCTGGATTCAGGAGGCCGCATGACCGACGCCCTGAGGCTGGCCGTGGTCGGCAACCCGGTGGCGCACAGTCGCTCCCCGGAACTGCACGCGCTATTCGCCCAGCAGTTCGGCATGACGCTGGAATACGACCGCATCGAATGCCCGGCGGGAGCGTTTGTCGATACGGTGAATCGCCTGCGCGAGACCGGCTATGCCGGTGCCAACGTCACGGTGCCGTATAAGGAAGAAGCCTTTGCCGTTTGCGATACCCGAACGGCGGTCGCGGATCTGGCTCAGGCGGTCAACACCCTCCACTTTGTCGATCACGGGGTGCTGGGTGACAACACCGATGGCATTGGCTTCATCCGCGACCTGACCCAGCGCTGCGGTATCGAGGTGGCCGACCGCACGGTCGTCATCATTGGAGCCGGTGGCGCCGTGCGTGGGCTGATGAAACCGTTGCTGGATCAGAACCCGGCCATGGTCGTGGTTGCGGGACGCTCACCCTATAACGCCGAAGCCATCGCGGAGCGTTTTGCCGACTTCGGGCCGGTTCAGGCCTGCACTTATCTGGCGCTCAAGGGCTGGCAGGCCGATGTGCTGATTCACGCCAGTCCGGCCGGGCATGCCGGCAGGATGCCGGAGCTGCCGAAGTCGCTGCTCAAGCCGGCGGCTCCCTGTTACGACCTCAGCTACGGTCCGGCCCACGCGGTGTTTCGTGACTGGGCGGTTGCTCGTGGTGAGCGGCCCGTGTTCGACGGCCTGGGCATGCTGGTGGAACAAGGCGCGGCCTCGTTCGAGCGTTGGTCCGGTGAGTCGCCTGCGACCGATGCGGTGCTACAGCGCCTGAAGGATCAGTTGTCGCAGTCCTCGTAGCAGTCCTCGCGAAAGCGTGGAGTGCAGACCGCCAGAAACACCAGATCCTCTTGGCCACGATTGCTGATTCGCTGGAGACTACCGGCCGGGATATGCACGACACTGCCGGCTGACACGGTCTGCGGCGGGCTGTCATCCACCTGCGCGACGCCCTGGCCGGACAGCACGAGATAACGCTCGGTGATCCCGCTTAGGCGGTGCCAGCGGGTGGTCGTGCCGGGCGGTACGCGGGCCCGCGCGACCGATACGGCGGAGTCATCCGGGGTATTAAGCCACTCGAGAATATGGCAGCCCTCTTCGAACCAGTATTCGCCGGTGGTTGACGCGGAATCGATCATGCGGTGTCCGTTTCGTGCTTCGCCATGGACCGCCATGTTTACACTTCTTGCATGTCGGCTGTGCTAGACATCATCTGGGGAGAAATTCACCCGCAACATGCGGGATGAGGGGTGAGGTGAATGAGATCGTCGATAACGATCGCCGCCTGGGGCTAGTCAGCGGTCGATGCAGGGACTGGGCATGTCGGGTCTGACCGACGGCGTGGCCCGCTTGTGCGCGCAGCAGTTCATGCCGGGGCTGATCGCAGATGACTGATCGCGGCAGCGCGCTCGCCGAGCGGCCGCAGGCCCGCGACGGTTTTTGGCGCGGAATGACCAGGTGGTTGCGGCGCGAGTTGTCAGGGGGTGATCTGCAGTCCCAGATCACCTTGGCGATTGCCGTTGCGGCGATGGTGCCCATGATCGTCGCCGTCTGCGTGGTGGTGGTTTACCAAGGCATCGAATATCGCGACGCCTCGCAGCGGCAGGTGCAGACGGCGGTTCGACTGGGCGCTGGGGCGTTAGACGAATACCTTGAGCGTCACGTGCAGGCGGTTGAATTCGCCGGCCGCGAGCTCGAGGGCCGTTCGATGTCCCGTGCCGACATGCAGCAGCTGCTGCTGGACGTCCACGGCGTCTACACGAGTTTTCTGACCATGACGCTGGCCGACCGCGATGGCGTTGTCATCGCCACCAGCCAGCGAGTGGACAATGTGCCGGCTGCGTGGCCGGAGCTTCACGGCGCAGCGATCTGGGATCGTGATTATTTCCGACACGCGATGAGCGAGCCTGGTGTGCAGCTGTCGGGCGTATTCCAGGGGCGTGGTTTCGGCGACGATTTGCTGGTCGCCGTCAGCCGCGCCGTGCAGGTCGACGGCCAAGCAGGCTATGTGGTCCAGGGTGCGATACCCGTGGCCGTGCTCATGAACCGGGTGCAATCTCGGGTACGCACCAGCGATATCTGCTTGGCAGTTGTCGATGCGGTTGGGCAGGTGGTCGGTTCCACCGAGCCGGAGCGCTGGCCATCGCTCAGCGAAGCGCCGGCTCATTGGTTCGGTGCGGCCTCGCAGCCCGGGGTAGTGGCAGAACCCGCGATTGCCGGCTGGCAGATCGTCGGAGCGCTGTCAGAGGCGCCGGGGGTGTTGGGCGCGGACCAGGCCACACAGCTGATCGCTCTGTCGACATTGCTGATGGGACTGATCGTGGCCTATGTCGTGGGGCGCTGGATCGCCGGTCGCGTCAACGGCCCGGTGAACGGGCTTATCCGCGAAATCCGCACGTTCGACCTTGAAACACTGTCGGAAACCGAGCTACAGCAACGCGACCTGGACTGGCCGCAGGAAATCCGCGCATTGCGTGCTCAGTTCATGACCTTGCTGGCCAAGATGATTCGGGCGCGAGACAGCCAGAACGATTTGCTGGCGCAGTCGGAAGAACTGCGGTTCGCCCTGCACGATGAAGTCATGAGCCGGCAGGCCATCATCCAGGAGAAGACGGTTGCGTTGGAGCGTGCCAACCAGACGCTGGAGCGGCTTGCGCGCATCGACGGGTTAACCGGTTTGTGCAACCGCCGCGTGTTCGATGAGGAACTGACACGCTCCTGGCGGGCGGCAATTCGCGATCAGCAACCGCTGAGCGTGGTGCTGATCGACGTGGATCACTTCAAGGCTTACAACGACCACTACGGGCATCTAACGGGTGACGATTGCCTGCGTGCCGTGGCCCGCGTACTGGATGACGCGGCCCGGCGGCCCGGTGATCTCGCGGCTCGGTTTGGCGGCGAGGAGTTTGCCTTGTTGTTGCCGCGCACCGATCTCGCCGGCGCTGTGCGCATCGGACAGGCGTTGGTGTCGCAGGTTCGCGAGCTGAACATCGAGCACGTCAAGTCATCGACGGGCTGTATCAGCGTCAGCGCGGGTGTGGCGCAGGTCCAGTACTCCGATAGCGCAACGCCCGACAAGCTGCTCCAGGCGGCCGATTCCCAGCTGTATGTCGCCAAGGAAACCGGTCGCAATCGCTGCGTGGGCTAAATCCGCCCGGTAGCGGGCACCTCGCATTGGATTGCCACCTGCCCGGCTGAGCCGGAGACTGGTCGTCTCGATCGCCCAGGCCTCACTGCATGCAGATTCTCAGAACACCGGATGAACGCTTCGATGCGCTGCCCGATTTCGATTTCACGCCTCGATATCTGCATGTCGACGGCCTGCGGATGCATTATCTGGATGAAGGCGACGCCACGGCCGCGCCGGTCGTCCTGCTGCACGGTGAGCCGTCCTGGTGCTACTTGTATCGTTTCATGATTCCGCCCCTGGTCGCCGCAGGCCACCGCGTACTGGCGCCGGACTTGATCGGCTTTGGCCGGTCCGACAAGCCGGCGCACCGGCCGGACTACAGCTACGCCAAGCAGGTGGGTTGGGTCCGCAGTTGGATGGAGCAGCTGGATCTCACCGACGCCACCCTGTTCTGCCAAGACTGGGGGTCATTGATCGGCCTGCGGCTGGCCGCCGAGCAGGCATCGCGCTTTGCAGCCATCGCGCTGTCCAACGGCGGGTTGCCGACCGGCGATCAACGCATGCCGCAGGCGTTTCGGTGGTGGCAGCGGTTCGCCGCGCATTCGCCGGTGTTTCCCGTCGGCCGGATCGTCGCCTCCGGCACCCGTCGATCGCTAAGCCGCGCGGAGCGTCAGGCCTATGATGCGCCCTTCCCCGATCGCAGCTTCAAGGCCGGGCCACGCCAGCTACCGGCGCTGGTGCCGACGGTGGCCAGTGATCCGGCGACCGCGGCGAACCGCGCAGCCTGGGCTGCTTTGGGTGACTGGCAAAAGCCTTTTCTGACCTGTTTTTCGACGGGCGACCCGATCACTCGCGGTGGCGACCGCATCTGGCAGGAGCACGTGCCCGGGGCGCGCGGGTTGGCGCATCAGCGAGTGCCAGGGGGGCATTTCGTGCAGGAAGACCAGGGGCCCCAGCTGGCGGGGATCATCAACGACCTGATCGCCGGAAGGCTGTAGGACAAAGCCGACAGTCTGTTCAGTCGCCGCTAACACACCGTCCGTCAGTTTGCTGACCGACAGCGAGCCTGCTGTCTCCGACACTGAGCGCCTAACAAAAACTTAACGCTGGTGGAGACAGATCATGACATTCAAAGCATTCCGCTCAATCGCACTGGCCTTCGGGCTGGCCACGGCCGTAGGTCTGGCCGGTTGTTCCTCCGGCGAGGGCGAAAGCCAGCCGGTTGCGGAGCCGGTGGAGGACAACCTGGAGCTGCTGCTGGGCGGCGAACCGCTGGACCAGGTCCAAATCGCATTGAATCAGCTGCTGAACGAATTGCTGGCGACCTCGTTGCCGGAAGAAGCGGGTGGCCGGGTGGTGAGCGAACTGACCGCGGTGGTCCTCCAACTGGTCGAAGCGCCGGACGAACTGCTGGAAGCTCTGATCATGTCCGGTGGCCTTCTCGCCGAGGGTGAGACGACGCCGGCTGTGTACCAGATGATTCTCAGCGACGCGGGTTCCGAGATCCTCGTGCATGTTCAGACAGCAGCATTCGACTTGCTCGCGGTGTTACTCGGCTTGGCAGGCAACGGAGCCGGTGAACCGGTGACCGGCGCCATCACGCAATTGCTGGCCGTGACCGACTTGCTGAATGATCCGACCGCCATCACCGATTTATCGACCTTGGTCGATCCACTGAACAACGCAGTGCAGGCGCTGGGATTGCTTGATGCCGTCGACCTCGGCGTCCCGGAAGCGGGTCAGCAGGCCGTCGATACGGTGCTGGACATGGTGACCGGCAGTCTGGGGCGCGTCACGGAACTGCTGGCGGGCCTGGGTGACGACGAATCCGGTGCACCGGTCGACGTACTGCTCGGACCGATTCAAGGATTGCTCGACGGCCTGCTGGGCTCGGTGCCGTCGCTGCAGACCGTGTTGGCGCAGTTGGTGGACCGAACCGGCTTCGACCCTGTCACCGCGACGCTCGGGCTGGTCGGTCAGCTGTCGTCGTTGCTCGATGCAAATGGCGTCATTGACCGCGTCACGGCGCTGATCAGCCCGCTCGTGGCCTTGTTGGGGCCGCTGACCGGGCGGTTGTCCCCGGTTCTTTGCGGATTGCTACGCGTCTGCGGCTAATCGTTCCGGGGGCATGGCTCTACGGCTGTGCTCCCGAACTGCGCCGTCCGTCAGTCTGGCACGGCATCACGGACGGCAACGTCTAAAACTGTCAATCTCAACTGAACAAACTTGCCCAAGGCATGGAGGCTCGAAATGCAAACACCGGATCTGCGTCAATATGTGCTGGCCCTCGGGTTGGCGGTTACAGTCGGGTTGGCCGGCTGCTCCGGCGACGAGACATCGGCCGCGAGTTCGGAGCCGGTGAACACCGCCGAGAACCTGGATAGCCTGGTTGGCGGTGAGCCGCTGGACCAGCTTCAGATTACCCTGGACAAGCTGCTGATTGGCGGACTGGCGAGCAATTTGCCGGAGGCTGCGGGGCGTGAACTCGTGGCGGCGCTGTCCACCGCCACACTGACGCTGCTGGATGCACCGGACGAGCTGCTCGAAGCGTTGCTGTCGGCACGTGATCTCGCCGATCAAGGGGAATCCGAAGCGGCCGTTTTCCAGACCTTGCTCCAGGACACCGGCGCGGAGATCTTCACCCACACCCGGGATGCCGTGGCGATCCTGATGGGCGGATTGCAGTCGCTGGTTCCGCAAGGCTCGTCCAAGCAACTGGGCGGGGCTCTGGATTCGCTGACCACGCTTGAAACCCTGCTGGCGCAGCCTGACGCGATCTCCGATGTGAACATGCTGGTCACCCAGCTACGCGCCGTCGTCACGGAACTGCAAACGCTGGATACCTCGGCGCTCGGCCTGTCCGCGCCGTCGGCGGCGGGTGTCGCAACAGCGCTCAGCGTGCTCACGCTGACCATGGATGAGGCCGCCGGGATGATGGGCGGATTCAGCTCCCCTGCAACCGGCTTTCCCGATGCTGCGATGCTGGACTCCGTCGAAAGCATGTTGCTGGGCCTGGATGGCTTGATTCCCCTGCTGGTCGAAACATTGGAAGGGGCGGCTGAAGGCGAGCTGGACCTCGCCGTTGTGATCGTGGATCTGGCCGACGAACTCGATGCCCTGCTAGCCGATCAAGGTGTGCTCACGACCGTTGTCGAGGTGCTCTACCAGGTCTTGTCGGCGGTGCTCACGCCGGTAACGGGCGGCCTGTCGGCGCTGGTCTGCGGCTTGCTACCGATCTGCGATTGAACCGAGGGCCGGTGAGTTTCTGACTCGCTCACCGGCTGCTTTCCCGAAGCCGGCGGCGACGTGGTCCCGCCGGCTTCGTTATGCTCGTGGCCCGATCGCATTCAGGAGTGAGGCCTTGTCGCAGTCGACGCTGACCCCGCGTCCCGTGTCCGCGTCGGCGATTCGCGGGCACGTCTACAAGGTGTTTCCGAACGACATGAACGCTCACCGGACGGTCTTCGGTGGGCTGGTCATGTCGACCATCGACCGGCTTGCGTTGGTGGTGGCCGAGCGACATAGCGGGCGGGTTTGCGTGACCGTGTCGGTAGATGCGATGCATTTCCTGGCGCCCGCCGCGGACGGCGACACGCTGATCTACGCCGCTTCCGTGAACCGGGCCTGGCGCACATCCATGGAGATCGGCGCCCGGGTCGTGGCCGAAAACAGTTACACCGGCGAATCCCGCCACATCGTATCGGCCTATCTGACATTTGTGGCACTGGACGAACACAACCGCGCCATTGATGTGCCGCCGGTGCTGCCGGAGACCGATATCGAATTGCAGCGCTATGACGAAGCCGAGGTTCGGCGCGCGTTGCGTCTGGAACACGCCGAACGACTCACCGCCATGCGGGAGACCCGCCGATGATCCACCCGCTACGCATCGGAGTGGCCGGTGCCGGCAGTATCGGTGCCTATCTGGGCGCGCGGTTGGCGGCCGATGGTCACGGCGTGATTTTGCTGGGCCGCCAGAGATTGGCTGACGCCGTTGCTGAACAGGGCGTTCGGGTGACCGATCTCAACGGCTTGGATGAACAGGTACAGCCGGACAGCATCCGGGTGGTGACCGAGCCAGCCGGGCTGGACGGTTGCGACATTATCTTCGTGACGACCAAAAGCCATGACACGCAGGCCATGGCCGAGAGCATTGCGCCGCATGTGACGGACGGCGCCACCGTCGTCAGTTTTCAGAACGGTGTGCGCAACCCGGACACGCTGCGCAAAGCCTTGCCGCAGGCCCAGGTGCTGGCCGGCATGGTGCCCTATAACGTGGTCTGGGCCGGTCCTGCGCATTTCCATCAGGGAACGAGCGGGTCGCTGGTGCTGGAGCAACGCGAGGACGCCGAGCATCTCGCCCAGACCATCGCCGATGCCTGCAACGCGGCAGGGCTGCCCGCCGGCCTGAATCCACGGATCCAGGCGGTGCAGTGGGGCAAGCTGGTCATCAATCTCAACAATGCGACCAACGCCCTGTCCGGTATCCCGCTGCAGCAACAACTGGCTGACCGCGACTACCGGCGGGTGACCGCGGCGGCTCAGCGTGAGGCGCTCGCGATGATTCGCGGTGCCGGTCTGGCCGTGCGTAGCTCTGGCAAGTTGCTGCCCACACTGATGCCCACGGTGCTGGACTGCCCCGACTGGCTGTTTCGGCTGGTCGCCGGCGGCATGGTCAAGATCGACCCGCAAGCCCGATCTTCGATGTGGGAGGACCTGAACCGCGGGCGCAAGACCGAAATCGACTATCTCAACGGCGAGATTCTGCGGCTAGCCGAACAAATCGGCCGGCCGGCGCCGGTGAATACCGCCATTTGCCGCCTGATCCAGCAGGCCGAAGCCGATCGAGCGCCCCCGAATCTGACGGCGACGGCCCTGCTGCAAAAAACCGGACTCTCTTGAATCGACTTTCACATGACACGTGTTGGTCAAACGAACTTGATAGGTTGGATGCATGCGTAGACGGACCAAGATCGTAGCCACGCTCGGGCCGGCCACGGACGCACCCGGCCGGATCGAACAGCTTGTGCTGGCCGGCATGAACGTGGCGCGCGTCAATTTTTCGCATGCGACGCATGACGAACACCGGCGCCGCATTGCCGCCGTTCGCGCCGTGGCGGAGTCCACGGGTCGTGAAGTCGCGATCATGGTCGATCTTCAAGGCCCCAAGATCCGGATTGAGGGCTTCGCCGACGGTCCCGTGCATCTTGAAGATGGCGCCGAGTTCACGCTGGATACCGCCCTGGGTGCCCACGATGGCACCGCCGAGCGGGTGGGCATCAGCTATCCCGCCCTGACCCGGGATGTCGGGCCTGGGGACGTGCTGCTGCTCAACGATGGCGTGATTCGACTGGAGGTCGAGGCCATCGGCGGCACTGCGGTGCAGTGTCGGGTGGTGTCAGGCGGCCCGCTCTCCGACCGCAAGGGGATCAACCGGCTAGGCGGTGGGCTATCCGCCGAAACGCTGACCGACAAGGACCGCGAGGACGTGAAGCTCGCCGCAGAGATCGGCGCGGATTTCGTCGCGGTGTCGTTCCCGCGTTCCGCCCAGGACATGGATGCGGCGCGGGCATTGTGCGAGACCCATGGTCTCGATGCCCATCTGATCGCCAAGATCGAGCGCGCCGAGGCCCTGGATGAGCTGGAAGCGATCACCGAGGCTTCGGATGGCGTCATGGTCGCGCGTGGCGATCTTGGGGTGGAGATCGGCGATGCCGAACTGCCGGCCGTGCAGAAACGGCTCATCGCCCTGGCGCGTGATCTCAACCGTGTGGTGATCACCGCTACGCAGATGATGGAATCGATGATCACCCAGCCGATACCGACCCGCGCCGAGGTGCTGGATGTGGCCAATGCGGTCATGGACGGGACCGATGCGGTGATGCTGTCGGCCGAGACGGCGGCGGGCAAGTATCCGGTCAAGGCAGTGGAGGCGATGGTGCGGGTCTGTCTCGGCGCCGAAAAGCACCTGGTGGCGCGACGACGCAAGTCCAAGACCAAGGATCATTTCGCCCGTACCGACGAGGCGATCGCAATGGCAACCATGTACACCGCCCGTCACATGCATGCGCAGGCGATCATCTCGCTCACCGAATCCGGCGCTACCGCACGGATGATGTCGCGCCAGGACATCGGCATTCCCATCTTCGCGATGACGCGTTTTGACAGCACGCGGCAACGCATGTGCCTGTGCCGCGGCGTCTATCCCGTGCAGTTCGATGCGACGAATCTCGATTCCTCGCTCAAGCCGATCCGCGAGGC
>JAGLCS010000046.1 GCA_023146115.1 Abyssibacter sp.
GTCGGCGCAACCAGCGCACCGCCTGTTGCACGTCCCGAACCTGCGCAGGAAACCTGTACTGCGGCGCGAATCGGTAGCTGACATTGAAGACAACATAGCCATGGCGTGCCAGCTTGTGCGCAAGCTCATCCATGTCGGCACGGCTGCGGCGCGTCCAGCCGCCGCCGTGAATGAGGACGATGCCTGGCCGTATCCCCGCGCCAATGGGGCGGTAAATATCCCCGGCCAGCGGCGCCGGCCAGTCAACCGGCACGTAGCCCTGATCACGGGTCACCTCGACATCAAAGTCCGGTGACGCGGCAGCCCCCGCACCGTCAGGTTGCGACCGGTGGGTCACACAGGCGGTGAGCACCAGCGTCGCGGCGACAATCAGAAATCTGCGCATGCCTGATGATTCGGGCATGCCGGCCCTTTGGATGCCGCGCGGAAGGCGCCGCGGCTTATCGCGGCATGTCGCGCCGGTCGGAAAAATTGATCAGGCCGCGCACGACACGGTAGATGTACCAGATCGCCAGCACAGCGTAGATCAGGAACCCCACGCCGACGATCATCAGCACGGTGGAGATCACCGTCCACAGCAACCCCCACCAGAAGCTGCGCAGCAGCCAGCTATGGTGGCTGCGGATGAATTCGCTGCCGGTCTCGTTGATCTTGATGTGGTTGACGATCACGCCCGCGATCGCCGTCAGGCCGTTGAACGGAGCCAGTGCGTAGAGCACATAGGCGATCAAAAGCGTGTTGCGATCGGTGTCCGTACCGTGGTCCATTCAGTTGCTACCCGTCACATCGAGGCACCAGTGTAAGCGCCCAGCCCGGGGGGAAACCATCACCTGGAATAAACGAGGCCACGGTGTGCGCGATTTGCCATACCCCTGCCCCGCCTCGTAGGGACATTCGATCCCAATAACATCAAGGACGATGGATATGAAGATCTGGACCACCACGCTGCTCGCCGCCACGCTCCTCGGCACGCTGACCGCCTGCCAGGACAGCGCAACGCAGGAACCCGACGATGACAAGGTCGATGCCTTCGAACTGGAAGTCGATGGTGACAAGGTCAAGGTCAAGGCCGAGGAAGATGCCGACGATGACGACGGCTGAACACCGGTCGAACCGACACTGATCGACGCCGTACCGGCCGGTTTGCATCCGGATATAGCACGCTGATGCAACCTGCCGGGCGCGCCACGGTCTGAAACCACGACACTGCAAGCTGCGCGGCGGGGGCCGGGACTCTGCGGCTTGTGGGCACACTCAAACCCGCAGGAGCCATGTCTCTACCCCGCCACATTGCAACGATTGTTCTCACTCTGACCTGGCTGGCGCTACCGATCGCAAGCCAGGCGGCCCTCCCACCGGCCGAGTCCAGCCCGCCGATCGAGCGGTCGCCCGCCGCAACGGAACAAGGCACAGCACTCGCCACGTTGTCGATCAAAGTCGGCGACGAAATCATCCCCTATCCGGTATTTGCGATTTACCTGATGCCGGGCGAACGCCGGTCGATCGAGCCGGTGCTGGAAACCCAGACCAGCCGATTCGAGGTGGCTGCCGCCGGCGGTACGCTCGAATCCGTCGATTCTCAGTTACTCGGGGATGGCGAACAGGCCTGGCTTTGGACCGCGCCTGACACGCCTGGGGTTTACCCGCTCACCGTCCGTCGCAGCGATGACTCCGTGATGATGACCGTCCATGCCTTTGTCATGACCCCCGCCAGCGATGTCATCAACGGCCGTCTGAATGGCTACCGGCTTGGCGGCTACCCACAGCAGGCGTTGCGTGGTCAGGCCATTTACGACCCGCCGGAGGGTTTCGTGGAGGTCACCGACGCCAACCGCGACACACGCATCTCGCCGCATTTCACCCTGGGCGAGTTCGTGGCCAAGCAACGCTCCGACTACCCGAAATACGTCGCCCTGCGCGAGCGCCTGTTGCTGAAGCTGGAAATGATCGTCGAGCAACTCGCGGAGGCCGGTTACCAGGCCTCCGGGCTGCACATCATGAGCGGGTTCAGAACGCCCTGGTACAACGCCTCAATCGGCAACGTGCCCTATAGCCGGCACGTCTGGGGCGGAGCGGCGGACATCTTTGTCGATGAAGCCCCCAAAGACGGCGTGATGGATGACCTCAACGGCGACGGCCGCATCGATGTCGCTGATGCCCGGGTGATCTACAACCTGATCGAAACGCTGTCCCAGGAACGCTGGTACCAGCCCTTCGTGGGCGGCATGGGCCTGTACGGCCCCAAACCAGGCGTCCGCGGACCGTTCGTGCATGTCGATGTTCGCGGGTTCCGGGCGCGCTGGTAATAGCCAGCCGCCATGTGCTGAAGATCAAACAGGCAGCGGGGGCTGCACCAAAGGGAGTGACCATGACAGGCCAGACCAGGACGTATATCACCCGTGGACTCATCGCAGCGCTGCTCCTGCTGACGACACTCAGCGGCTGCGGCCCGGATACCCAGGACGCACGCAAGACATTCGGCGCCGCCTTGCAAGCCGAGATCGGTGAGAATCACCCGCCGGTAACGGACTATTACAGCCAACGCGATTTCAAACCGGTGTGGGTGTCGCTGGACACCTCGCTCTTCGGCAGCCCATCGACCACGCAGGCACTGGAGGAATTGATCGACGCCGTGCAGCAGGCCGATTCACATGGCCTGCTGCAGGACAATTACTCGCTGGATGAGCTGCAGGCACTTCATGACGCCCCACCAGCGTTACCAGAGGCGGCTGCGGCCGGCGAGTGGCGGGCCATGCAGAGCTATCTGCAGTACGCGCAGGATTTCGCTCAGGGACGCTATTCGCAGGCCTCGGCGGACAATGCCTGGTTCATCCCCAAGCCGCCATTTGACCACGGCAGCCAGCTGCGTCAGCTCGACGATTCGGGCGTGTCGGATTCCCTTCACGATCTGCTGCCACAAACGGCGGAGTACCGCCGCCTGCAACGCGCCCGCTCAAACATCGTGGACATCGTCGACGCCGGCGGATGGCCGACCGTTGATGCCGAGGGCCTGATTCAGCCGGGCGAGCATCACGCGGCGATTCCCGACCTGCGGCGCCGCCTGAGCATCTCGGGGGAACTCGGTTCAGCCGAACCACAAGGCCCCGCCGCGGAGGATCCGACGCTCTACGACCCGCAAACCGTCGCTGCCTTCACGAAGTTTCAGCGCCGGCATGGGATCGCCGACGACGGCATCGTCGGCCAGGAAGCCCGACAGATGCTCAACTACCCGGCCAGCAAGCGGCTCGAACAAATCGATGCCAACCTCGAACGACTGCGCTGGCTCCCGCGTGATCTCGCCAACGACCGGATCATGGTCAACATTGCCGCCTACTGGCTCGTCGCCTACCGCGACGGCGAGGACCCACTGAACATGCCGGTCATCGTCGGCGAGGAGCAGAACCAGACACCGGCGTTTCACGACACCTTGGAGTTTCTTGAGATCAACCCGTACTGGACGGTGCCCAATTCCATCATCGTCAAGGAGATGGCGGCAGAAGCGGCGCAGAACCCGACCTACTTCAGCGAACGAAACATGGTCGTTCAGGCGGACTGGCCGTTGGATTCCGAGGTGCTCGACCCCTCCGATATCGACTGGGACAATTACGCTGATCCCGATGCGAACTTTCCCAACGTGGTCCGGCAGCTACCGGGGCCGGACAATGCGCTGGGGCGGATCAAGTTCATGTTCCCCAACAAGTTCTCGATCTACCTGCACGACACGCCGGCACGGCATTTGTTCGAGAAGGCCGACCGGACATTCAGCCACGGCTGCATCCGCGTCGGTGACCCGATCGCATTGGCTGGCTTCGTGTTGAAAAACACTGATGGCTGGGACGCGGCACGGGTGGAAGAGACCATCGAGTCGCGCGAGATGACCCGGGTCGATCTGGCGGAAGCCGATCGCCTGCCGGTGTACATCTACTACAGCACCGCCTGGGTCGATGAGGACGACGTGCTGTACTTCAGGCCGGACCGCTACCAGCGTGATGCCAGCCTCATGCTGACACTGAAGGCGGGGCACAGCCCGGTTTCATCCGACGCGATCTCGGCAACCCCCGATATCTGAGCGCGCACCGGACGATCCAGTCGGATCGTCCGGTGCCTGTCAGCGGCGCCGCGGTGATTCAGCGAATCAGGCGGCGCCCTGCGAGGTGGCGTCATTGGAGGCCGCCGCTTCACGAAACACCCAGCGATTCAGCCGCTTGACGAAGGCCGCCGGGTCGGTGAGCTGGCTGCCCTCGGCCAATACGGCCTGCTCGTAGAGCATGCGCGCGAGATCGTCGAAATCGGTATCTGTCGACAGCTGCTTGAGATGCTCGAGGATCGGGTGCGCCGGATTCACTTCGAGGATGGGCTTGCTGCCAGGCATACCCGCTTCGCCCGCCTGCTTGAGCAGCTGCTCCAGATGCCGGGACATCGCGTTGTCGCCCACCACCAGACAGGCCGGCGACTCGGTCAATCGCTGCGACAGCCTCACGGACTCGACATCCTCACCCAGCGACTTGCCCAGGCGCTCGACCGTGTCCTTGTAAAGCGTCTCCAGCCGCGCCTGCTCGGCTTCTTCCTTGGGATCGGCCACGACCGACTTCAGGTCCGCCTCGCCACGCGCGACGGATACGAGTTCCTTGTCCTTGTATTCGGTCAGGTGGCCGACCACCCACTCATCCACGCGATCGGTGAGCAGCAGCACTTCGACATTCTTTTTGGCGAAACCTTCGATGTGCGGACTGGACTTGGCCGTGGCCAGATTCTCGGCGGTCAGGTAGTAGATCTTGTCCTGCCCTTCAGGCATCCGCTCAATGTAGGCATCCAGCGTGGTCACGGCATCGGCGTGGGTGCTGTGCCAGCGTGCCAGCCCGGCGATGCGCTCACGCTGGGCCGCCTCTTCGACCACCCCTTCCTTGATCACCGCGCCGAAGGTGTTCCAGAACTCCAGGTAGGTCTCGGCGTCATCTTTGGCCAGACCTTCGATCAGGTCCAGCGAACGCTTGGTGATCGCCGCCCGCAGCTTGTCGACGACACGGCTGGACTGCAGCAATTCTCGGGACACGTTCAGTGGCAGATCGTTGGAATCCACCACCCCGCGCACGAAGCGCAGCCAGGTCGGCAGCAGCTGCTTGGCGTCGTCCATGATGAACACGCGCTTCACGTATAGCTTCAGGCCGTGGTTGGACTCTCGATCCCAGAGATCAAAGGGCGCACGCTTGGGCAGGTAGATCAGTGACGTGTAGTCCTGATTGCCCTCGACACGGTTATGCGCCCAGCGCAGCGGGTCCTCGAAATCATGCACCACCGTCTTGTAGAACTCGGTGTACTCCTCGTCGGAAATCTCCGACTTCGGGCGCGTCCACAACGCCGAAGCGGTGTTGACGGTCTCCCACTCATCGGAGGGCTTGCCTTCATCATCGTTCTTGCGCATGCGCACCGGCAGCGCAATGTGATCGGAGTAGCGCTTGACGATATGACGTAGCCGCATCGGCTCCAGGAACTCGTCCTGATCGTCACGCAAATGCAGGATGATTTCGGTGCCGCGCGGCCGGCTGTCAATTTCGGCCATGGTGTAGCGACCTTCGCCGTCAGAGGTCCAACGCACGGCCTCATCGGTGCCGGCTCGCCGGGTGTTGACGGTGACGCGGTCGGCAACGATGAAGGCCGAGTAGAACCCCACACCGAACTGGCCGATCAATCCGGAATCCCTCTGCTGATCGCCAGACAGCTTTTCGAGGAAATTGCGTGTCCCGGAACGGGCGATGGTGCCGAGGTTCTCGATGACCTCGTCACGGCTCATGCCAACGCCGTTGTCGCGGATCGTGACGGTGCGCTGCTCGCTGCTGGTTTCGATCTCGATCCGCAGTTCCGGATCCTCTGCCAGCAGCGCATCGTCGGTCAGCGCCTCGTAGCGCAGCTTGTCAGCCGCATCCGATGCATTGGAGACCAGTTCCCGCAGGAAGATCTCCGGATTGGAATACAGCGAATGAATCATCAGGTGAAGCAGCTGCTTCACCTCGGTCTGGAATTCGAAAGATTGTGTCTCGCTCATGATGCCTCCCGGAAGTCGGGACGGAGATAAGGGTTAACGCGGAGAATTCAAGGCGTGCGTCTGCGCTTGATTCCCGGCAGGATGGTTTTCTGCTCACTCTGGATCACTGCTTGGCAGCCGACGAAGACAAGAGCGTCTCCACCGTGCCCGATCGCCGGGCGAACGGTGCGGACAGTGGCGAGGCAACCAAGAACGGTACCGCTCCGGCCTCGCGCGCCCTGCCCTGGCTTTGTCTGGCCGCGCTGGGCGTTGTGTTCGGAGACATCAGTACCAGCCCGCTTTACGCGCTACGCGAGTGTTTTAGCAGCGCTCTGGTCCATGTCCCCAGTCATCACGACGCCGTCCTGGGCGTGCTCTCGCTCATCCTTTGGTCGCTCATCGTGGTGATTTCAGTGAAGTACCTGCTGTGGGTGCTCCGCGCCGACAACCGGGGCGAAGGGGGCATTCTGGCCCTGCTCTCGCTGCTTGAAATACGCGGCGAAGCCCGCCGCAGGCCCTGGAACCGCGTGCTGTTGTTCTGCGGCACCTTCGGCGCGGCGCTGCTATATGGCGACGGCATGATCACGCCGGCCATCTCCGTGCTCAGCGCGGTCGAAGGCCTGGAGGTCGCCACCCCTGCTTTCGAACCCTGGGTGGTGCCGATTACCATCGCGATTCTCGTCGCCCTGTTTCTGTTCCAGCAGTTCGGTTCCGGGCGGGTGGGCATGGTGTTCGGCCCGATTGTGCTGTTGTGGCTGTTGACCCTGGGCGGTCTGGGCTTGCACGGCATTGCCCAGGCGCCGCAGGTTCTTCAGGCCTTTAACCCGGTCTGGGCATTGCAGTTCCTGTTCTCGGGCAGCCCCGTCGGGTTCGTCGTACTGGGCGCTGTGTTTCTGGTGGTGACCGGAGGCGAAGCCCTTTACGCGGACATCGGACACTTCGGCAAGCTGCCGATCCGCATCACCTGGTTCGTCGTCGTGCTGCCGTCTCTGATGCTCAACTACCTGGGCCAGGGTGCGTTGATGCTGGCTCGCGGTGGCTCGGTGGACCATCTGTTCTTCGAGCTCGCGCCGGAGTGGGCCGTCTACCCGCTGGTTGCGCTCGCGACGGCGGCCACGGTGATCGCGTCGCAGGCCATCATCACCGGCGCGTTCTCCCTCACCCGACAGGCGGTGCGGCTGGACGAATTCCCCCGGGTGCAGATTCTCCAGACCTCGGAATCCGAACGGGGCCAGGTGTATGTGCCGCTCATCAACTGGCTGCTGATGATCGCGACCATTGGCCTGGTGTTGGTGTTCCGTCGCTCCGAGGCACTGGCCGGCGCATACGGCGTTGCGATTTCACTGACCATGGTGCTGACAACGGTGCTCATTGCCTTCGTCGCACTGCGCCGGTGGCGATGGAACCCCTGGCTGGTCGCCGCCATCACGGCGCCGCTGCTGGTAGTGGACGTCGGCTTCTTCGGCTCGACGCTGCTCAAGTTCGTCGATGGCGGCTGGCTGCCCATTGTCGTCGCCGCGCTTTTCTACCTGATGATGACTACCTGGGCGCGCGGTCGGCGCCTGCTGGCCCGGCAGGAGTCACGGGCCTCTCGCAGACCCGGCCGGTTCTTTGCGACGCTGGACCAGATGCAGCCGCACCGGGTTCAGGGTGTGGGCATCTTCGTCACGGCCTCGACCCGCGACGTGCCTGCCGTGGTCATCCACCACGTCGAGCACAATCAGGTGCTGTACGACACCGTGGTGCTGCTCACGGTGATCACGCGGCCGATCCCGCACGTGCCGCTGGATCAGCGGGTGCGAACGCGAACCCTGAACCAGGGCTTCATCCGGATCCGGCTGTCGTTCGGCTTCATGGACCCGCCCGACGTGCCACGCTCACTGCGTCATTGCCCCCATCTCGGCTTTGACGCCAGCGATGCGACCTACTACGTCACCCGGCGCACCGTACTCCCGACCGATCGCGTGCCGGGCATGCAGGTCTGGCGTGAACGCCTGTTCGTGCGCCTGCTTCGCAATGCGACGCTACCGACGACCGAATTCCGCCTGCCACCCGACCGGGTACTGGAGATCGGCCGACGCATCGAAATCTGACCCGCCGGGCTCAGCCTGTCGGTCAAACGCAAGAACGCCCAGCCGATCTCGATCAGCCAGGCGTTCTTGAACGGGCTTGCCTCGCAGCGGGAAACGACGGAAACGCCGCCTCCGCTGCGCGATGGCTAGCCGCGCTTGGCCAGCTTTTCCTTGATGCGTGCGCTCTTGCCGCTGCGCTCGCGCAGGAAGTAAAGCTTGGCGCGGCGCACGTCACCGCGACGCTTGACCTCGATGTCGGCAACCATCGGGCTGTGGGTCTGGAACACGCGCTCCACACCTTCGCCATGGCTGATCTTGCGCACGGTGAATGCCGAATCCAGACCGCGGTTGCGCTTGGCAATGACCACGCCTTCGAAGGCCTGCAAACGCTCGCGATCGCCTTCCTTCACACGAACCTGGACGACAACGGTGTCGCCAGGGCCGAATTCCGGGATGTTGGATTTCAGCTGTTCCTGGTTCAGTTCATCAATGATATTGGTCATGGCCATGGTGCCTCACGTGTTGTTTCCGGACTGCTCGGCCACGAATTCGGCCAACAAGCCCTGCTGTTCATTGTCTAGTGTCAAAGCCTGAAACAGATCAGGCCGTCGTAACCAGGTCTGCCCGAGTGCCTGCTTCATGCGCCACCGCGCAATCGCACGATGGTCGCCACCCAGCAGCACCTCCGGCACCGCGCCCCAGGCGTCATCCGCCGGGCGCGTGTAATGCGGATGGTCCAGCAGACCATTCGCAAATGAATCCTGCGCCGCAGAGGCTTCATGCCCAAGTACTCCGGGCAACAGCCTCGCGACCGCATCGATGAGGACCATCGCCGGCAGCTCGCCGCCGGATAGCACCACATCCCCGATCGACACTTCCATATCGACCACTTCGTCAATCACCCGCTGATCCAGGCCCTCGTAGCGGCCGCAAATCAGCACCAGTCCCGGTTCCCGGGACAGGCGACGCGCCAGCGCGTCGGTGAGCCGCTCGCCCTGCGGACTCAGGTACAAGACCTTGCCCGTCGGCTGCGCAGCCCGTGCCTGTTCGAGCACCGCGCGCATCGGCTCTGGCCGCAGCACCATGCCGGGGCCACCGCCGTAGGAACGGTCATCCACCGTACGACGGCGATCACTTGCGCCATCGCGCAACTGCCGGCTGGTCAACTCCAGTTCGCCCAGCGCTATCGCCTGACGCACCATGCCATGTCGACCCACGGCGTCGACCAGTTCCGGAAAAAGGGTGATGACATCAATCTGCATCACACGAAATCCGGGTCCCAATCCACGACCACGCGACGAGCCTTCAGGTCCACTTCGCGGACCACATGCTCACGCACGAACGGGATCAACCGTTCCTCGTCACCGCGCACCACCATCACATCGTTGGCACCGGTTTCCATCATGTTGACGACAGCGCCAAGGCGCTGGCCGCCAACGGTTTCCACTGTCAGACCCACGAGGTCGGCCCAGTAGAGTTCATCGCTTTTCGGCAGTTCCGATCGGGGCACGCAAATTCGTGCGCCGATCAGCGAAGCTGCCGTCTCGCGGTCTTCCAGCGGCTGTTCGTTCTCCTTGAGATGAACAACCATTCGCTTGCCGATCCATCCGCCCTTGCGCACCCTGACTTCGCGGCGCTCGTCCAGCTGCCAGCGTTTGTAGTCGAGAATGTTCTCGCGCGGGTCGGTGTACGAACGGATCGTCAGGCCGCCTCGGATGCCATGGACGCCGATGATCTCGCCCAGGACAACCCACTGCGTACCCAAGGATCAGCTGTCCTTGGCGGCTTCCTCGGCCGGTGCCTCCGCAACTGCCTCGGTCGGCGTTGCGGCTTCGGTGGGTGCAGCTTCGGCTGCCGGCGCGGCTTCCGCACCACCGTTGCGCTTGTATTCGCGAATCAGCGACACCACACGCTCGGACACCTGCGCGCCCTTGGCCTGCCACTGGGCGATCTTGTCCAGATCGAGCAGCAGCGGGCTTTCCTTGCCGCGGGCAACCGGGTTGAAGAATCCGAGACGTTCGATGTAACGACCGTCGCGGCTGTTGCGGCTATCAGTCGCAACCACGTGATAGAAGGGACGCTTCTTGGCGCCGCCTCGGGCAAGTCGAATCTTGACCATGGTAAATCCTGGAAAAACAACGAATCTGCGCGACACAGGCCGCGAAAAGGCCGCGTATTGTAGCGGGATCGGCTGGAATGTGAAGCGTTTTTGCGATATTCGCGCGGGTTTTTGCCCGCCGATCCGGATCAGCCCTGCGGGAAGCCCGGCGGACGTCGCCCACCCATCTGCCGCATCAGCTTCTGCATGCCGCCGCCCGAAAGCTTTTTCATCATCTTCTGGGTCTGGGCGAACTGCTTGAGCAGCCGGTTAACCTCCTGCACCTGGGTGCCGGAACCGGCAGCGATCCGCTTTTTGCGCGACGCCTTGATCACCGCCGGAAAGCGTCGCTCCTGCACGGTCATCGAATTGATGATGGCAATGGTCCGGCCGATCTGTTTGTCGTCGACCTGCGAGGCTGCATTGGCGGGCAGTTGTCCCATGCCCGGCAGTTTGTCCATCAGGCCGGCCATGCCGCCCATGTTCTGCATCTGCCCCAGCTGGTCGCGAAAGTCCTCCAGATCAAAGCCTTTGCCCTTCTGCAGCTTCTTGGCAAGCTTTTCAGCCTTCTGGCGGTCGATCTTCTGCTCGGCTTCCTCGATGAGCGACAGCACGTCGCCCATGCCCAGGATGCGGGATGCCACACGATCCGGGTGGAACGGTTCCAGGGCTTCGAGCTTCTCGCCAACGCCCAGAAACTTGATCGGGCGCCCGGTGATGTGCCGCACCGACAGCGCCGCGCCACCGCGCGAATCGCCATCGACCTTGGTCAGCACCACGCCGGTGAGCGGCAGCGCGTCGCCAAAGGCCTTGGCTGTGTTGGCGGCATCCTGGCCGGTCATCGCATCAACGACAAACAGCGTTTCGGCGGGATTAACCGCAGCGTGTAGCGCCCGGATCTCATCCATCATCGCCTGATCAATGCCCAGCCGCCCGGCGGTATCGACGATCAGGACGTCCTTGAACTCCTTGCGGGCGCGTTCCAGCGCACGCCTGGCGATCTCCACCGGTTTCTCGGCGCCGTCACTGGGGTAGAAATCGGCGTTAACCTGTCCGGCCACGGTTTCAAGCTGACCGATGGCCGCCGGGCGATACACATCACAGGACGTCACGGCGACCGATTTTTTGCGGCGTTCGATCAGGTGCCGCGCGAGCTTGCCGGTGGTGGTGGTCTTGCCCGAACCCTGCAGGCCGGCCATCAGGATCACGGCCGGCGGCTGCGCACGCAGCTCCAGATCGAC
>JAGLCS010000047.1 GCA_023146115.1 Abyssibacter sp.
AAGTCCTTGACCACCGGCAGCGCGACATCGGCCTCCAGCAGGGCCATGCGCACCTCGCGCAGGGTCTGCTTGATGTTGTCTTCGGTCAGCCGGCCCTGACCACGCAGCTGCGTGATCGTGCGGTTAAGCCGATCGGTCAGATTCTCGAACATGGGAATACGTTATTGGACTGGAATGCGGGCGTCGAACGCGCGTCAGATCGAAATGATGTCACCGCGCTGCAGAAAACGCACGGCCCAGCCCTTGAGCAGGCCGGGCAACTCGGCCTGAATCTTCGCTTCAAAGCCGGGCTTGTTATGAGTGATGAGTAACTCGGGACGGTGCTCGAGCTTCTCCAGATCAGCCGCCAGCGTGGCCGAGGTGTAATGCCGGGTGATCGCACCGATCTCCGCTTCCTCGGCCGGGAACGACACTTCGATGATGAGTTTGTCGAGTTGATCCAGCGCGTTGAGCGCGGACCAGAACGAGTCGTTGGTCGCCGTGTCGCCGGAAAACGCGAAGGTCGCGCGCCCGTCCTGGACCACATAACCCACCGCCGGAACCGTGTGCTGCACAGCAACCGGCAACAGCCGTAGCCCGTCCACGTCGACCGGCACACCCTGCTCGACGCGGGCAAAGCGCATCGTGGGTTCTTCTTCGCTCGGCAGCTTGGAAAAATCAGGCCATAAGGCCCAGTTGAACAGATGATTTTGGAGCACATCGAGGGTGGTATCGGTGCCGTGCAAGGTCACTCCAGAACCCTCGGCATCGTAGACCACATCCATCAGAAACGCGGCACCGGCGACGTGATCCAGATGCGCGTGCGAGAAGAAGATGTGGCGGACTGCCTCCATGGCCGCGGGCGACAGATCACACACGCCGGTGCCCGCATCAAGCAGCATCGTCCCGTTGACGAGAAACGACGTTGTCCGCAGACCGGGACCCACTCCGCCATTACAGCCAAGCACCTTGATGTTCATCCCGCGTCTCGGACGGAGCGTGCCCGGATGCTAGCACAGGCCTGGAAGGCCCCTGTGCGGAGTCCGGCACCGCTATGCCATGATTCGATCCATGCTTTCGAATTTGATGATAACCACCCGTTCATGCAGACCCTGATCACCGTTCTCGCGATGGCCGCCTACGCGATCGCTGCGATCGGTCCGTCCGGACAGAACCTGCGTCGATTGCAGCTAACCGCCGGTATTGGCGGCGCGGTACCGCATGGGGGATTGTTATTGACGCCGCTACTGTCCGGCAGCGGAATCCATCTCGGCCTCGCAACCGCAGTCTCTCTGGTGACTTGGCAATCTGCGGTCATGCTGCTGCTGTTTGCCGCCCGCGAACCCGTAGGGGGGCTTGCACGCTGGGTGTTCTCTGCCGCCGTCGTCGGCCTGGCCATCGACTGGCTCGTGCCGGGCGATTCGCCTCCGGTGGTGCTGGATAGCTGGCTGCTAACCGCCCATGTCGCCTGTTCGGCCTTGGCCTACGGCGTGCTGACGCTGGCCGCGATGCAGGCGATTACACTGTGGTCACGTAATCGGCGGCTGCATGAACATCCCGGACCGCAGACCCAGCTCGGCGGTGTACCCTTGCAGACCATGGAACGTATTCTGTTCCAGATGATCGGTCTCGGCTTCGCGCTGTTGACGCTTAGCCTGGCCAGCGGACTGGTCGTGACCCGCAACGTGATCGAGCAGCACCTCGCCCACAAACTCGTCTTCACCGTCGTGGCCTGGGCGGTGTTCGCGGCCCTGCTCGTCGGGCGTTGGCAGCTCGGTTGGCGGGGGCGTACGGCGATTCGCTGGATGGGCACGGGATACGCGGTTCTCGGCCTGGCCTACTTCGGGTCCAAGTGGGTTCTGGAGTCGCTGATGCACACGCATTGGGGCTAGCTGAACTCTGAATAACTTGACAGCAGTGGCTGTGATTTTCGATTCTGCCTGCTCAATGCTTTTGCTAGCTCATGCGCGACACGTGAGCTAACGAAAGGATTCTAGGTCGATTGGGCGAGGCCCCTACGCGTTGGACGACATTCCGTTAACGGTCCTGTTTGGACTTCTGGCAGCACTGCTCGTGTTGTCGGCATTCTTTTCTGGCTCCGAAACTGCGCTCATGACGGCCAACCGTTATCGGTTGCGCCACCTCGCCAAGTCCGGCCATCGCGGCGCTATGCTTGCGAGCCGCCTGCTGGACCGCCCGGATCGGCTCATCGGCGTCATTCTGCTCGGTAACAACCTCGTCAATATCGGCGCGTCGGCAATCGCGACGATCATCGGCCTGCGGCTTTACGGCGATGCCGGCATTGCCATCGCGACCGGTTCGCTGACATTGCTGGTGCTGATTTTTTCGGAAGTCACGCCCAAGACCCTGGCGGCGTTGCATCCCGAACGCATCGCGTTTCCCGCCAGTTACGTGTACTGGCCGTTGCTACGCTTAGTCTATCCAATCGTATGGGTGATCAACCTGATCGCCAACGGCGTGCTGCGCCTGATCGGGGTGACGCCGGAAGATGCCGCGATGCACAGCCTGTCTTCGGAGGAACTGCGCACGGTGGTTGCCGAAACCGGCGCGATGATTCCGCAACGCCATCAACGCATGCTGCTGTCGATTCTCGACCTGGAAAAAGCCACGGTCGAGGACATCATGGTGCCGCGCAACGAAATCATGGGCGTGGACGTGTCCGACCCCATCGACAAAATCATCGACGAACTCAGCCGCAGCCAGCACACGCGCCTGCCGCTGTTCGACGGCTCCGTCGAGGAGCTCAAGGGTGTCATCCACCTCCGCCGCGTGATCTCGTCTGCCACCGAAGGCAACTTGACCCACGAGACGCTGTTGTCGCTGGCACGTGAGCCCTATTTCATTCCCGAAGGCACGCCGCTGAACCAGCAGTTGCTGAACTTCCAGAACCAGAAGCGGCGAATCGGCTTCGTAGTCGATGAGTACGGGGACATCCAGGGCCTGGTGACGCTGGAAGACATCCTCGAAGAGATCGTCGGCGAGTTCACGACCGATCCGGCGACCCGGATGAAGAACGTCTATCTGGATGCCGACGGTACCTACTTGGTCGACGGCAGCGTGACCGTGCGCAGCCTGAATCGCACCATGGGCTGGAAGCTGCCAGTAGGCACTGCCCGAACGCTGAATGGCGTCATTCTGGAGCAGCTGGAGGACATTCCCAAGCCCGGCACGACGCTCAAGCTGCGCCAGTACGTGATCGAAATTGCGCAGACCAAGGCGAATGCGGTCAAGATGGTCCGCATCCGCCCGCCAGGCGTGACACCGACCACCAGCTAGCCAGGGTCAGAGGGTATCCAGGACCTCGGATAATCGCTTGACCGCGACCACCTCGATCCCGCCCGCACCGCCCGCCCGGGGCCGGTTCGCCGCCGGCACGATCGCGCGTTTGAAGCCATGCTTGGCAGCCTCGCGAATACGATCCTCACCGCCAGGCACCGGCCGGATCTCTCCCGACAATCCCACTTCGCCGAAGATCACCCAGTCGTGCGGCACCGGGCGGTCGCGGAAGCTGGATAACGCCGCCAGCAGCACGGCGAGATCGGCAGCGGTTTCGGTCACGCGGACACCGCCGACAATGTTCACGAACACATCCTGATCTGCCATGGCGATTCCGCAGTGCCGGTGCAGCACGGCCAGCAGCATGGCGAGGCGCTGGCCGTCCAGGCCGACTGCGACCCGGCGCGGGTTGCCCAGATGCGAGCTGTCGACCAGCGCCTGACACTCGACCAGCAGAGGCCGTGTGCCCTCGCGAGTGACCAGGACGGTGCTGCCGGGAACGGGCTGCGCGTCACGAGTCAGGAAGATCGCCGAGGGATTGCTCACCGGCTTCAGCCCGGTTTCGGTCATCGCGAAGATGCCCAGTTCGTTCACCGCGCCAAAGCGATTCTTCACGGCGCGGATCAGCCGGTAGCGGCTGCCCTGATCGCTTTCGAAATAAAGCACGGTGTCGACCATGTGCTCCAGTACGCGAGGGCCGCCGATGGCGCCCTCCTTGGTGACATGACCCACAAGAAACACAGTGGTGCCGGTCTGCTTGGCAAAGCGGACGAGCCTGGCAGCGGATTCGCGAACCTGGGACACCGATCCGGGCGCCGAATCCAGGGAATCGGTCCACATGGTCTGAATGGAATCGATGACCATGAGCTTGGGCTTGAGCCGCTGCGCCTGATCGAGAATCGCCTCCACCTGCGTATCGGCCAACAACGGCAGCGCGGTGTCGCCGGCGCCAAGCCGGCCGGCCCGCATCGACACTTGGGACAAGGATTCCTCGCCAGTCACATAAATCGACGGTTGGATTGCGTGAATCGCGCACAGCAGCTGCAGCAACAACGTCGACTTGCCGATACCAGGGTCACCACCGAGCAGGTTCACCGAACCGGCGACCAGACCACCGCCCAGGACGCGATCGAGTTCGGATAACCCGGTAGGCACCCGGGCCATCGCGTCTTGCTTCACTTCATTGAGTTGCTGCAACGCAGTGGTGCCGGCATAGCCGCCCGCGCGCGAACCGGCGCGGCGCCCGGCCGACGGCGGTTCGCTGGGCGCTTCCGTGAGTGTGTTCCACTCGCCACAGGCAGCACATTGCCCTGCCCACTTGGGCGACTCGGCCCCGCAGGACTGGCAGAAGAATCGGGGTTGCGCTTTGGGCATGGGGTTCGAGTGGTTCGCTCGCCGGCTATCAGCTGGTCAGCAGATTAGCGGCGCGGTGGCGGATGGATTGTTTGCGAAGGCCGTAGACAGCATCACAGTGCCCCGAACTGGGGGGATCAGGCTCGCTGGTGTTCTACGGTCCAGATACCTAGACTGCACCAGATCAACGCGCAAGGGGAGTGCGTGCTTTGAAGCGCAATGTTTTGGGGTCGGATACCACCTTCGGCCTGATCATGACGGTGGTCTTCGCAATCCTGGCTTACGGGGTCTGGGGGCCGGTGTTTCAGGGACTCGAACGCTGGGGCTATGACCTGGGCGTGCGGGCATCCGACAAATCGCCCAGCGACCGCGTCGCAGTTGTCGCCATCGACGATGCCAGCATCGCCAACCTCGGCCGTTGGCCTTGGCCTCGCGACCTGCACGCTGAAATGATCAAGACGCTGGCCAGCGGCGGCGCCAAGGGCATTGGCAGCACGGTGCTTTATTCCGAAGCGCAGCAGGATGCCGGCCTCGCCTACATTGATGCCTTGGTCGAATCCTTCATGCAGTCCTCACTGGTCAACACCGTTCCGCAAGAGGTCGCGACGCTGCAGGCGGAGATCGACAAGCTGCGCGCCACCGGAGCCAATCGCGAAGCGGTGAGCGCGCTGCAAGCGCTAACCCGTGACTCGGCACTCACCAACTCCCTGAATCAGGACATCGAATCCGTCGCCGTGCAGTTCCTGCAAGCGCAGGACGCCCTGAACACCGACGCCAAACTGGCCGCGGCCTTCGAGGCTGCCGGCACGGTCGTCCAGGCGATGGTCTTCCAGCTGGGGCAGCCGCAGGGTCGCCCGGACCAGCCATTGCCGGACTACGTGCAGGCCAATGCGCTAACCCATGTCGTCAATGGTGATGTCGCTCCCATTCCGACGCTCGCCGGCCTGCCACCCATTCCCGTGATCGGACAGTCCGCGGCGGCCATCGGGCATCTAAGCCTCACGGCGGATGTCGACGGCGCCCAGCGCTACGAACCCCTGGTGCTGGAACACTTTGGCGCGTACTACCCGTCACTGCCCCTGATGCTCGCGGCCCGGGCCTTGAACCTGACTCCGGCCGACATCGAAGTGCGTCTGGGCGAAGGCATCCGGCTGGGCGGGCTGGAGATCGACACCACCCCCGATCTGCGGATGTACAACTACTTCTACGGGGCACAGAACGGCGCCCCGCCCTTTCCCGTCGATTCCTTCTTCGACGTGTTGGTTGGCAACATCCCGCCCAGCAAATACCGCGACAAGCTGGTGCTGATCGGCGCCTCGGCTGCGGGGATCGGCGATAGCATCGCCACCCCGGTCTCGGCGCAGATGGCGCCGGTCGTCTCGCTGGCGCATACGGTGTCCAGCATTCTCGAAGAACACTTCTTCGTGCGACCCGCCTGGGCGGTCTGGGCCGGGCTGGGCGCCTTCCTCCTCGCCGCGGCGTGGCTGGTTGTCGGCCTGCCCCGCCTCGGCGCTGGCGTCTCGGCGGTGGTCACGCTGGTTCTGGCCCTGGGGCTCTTCGTGACCGAGTTCGTGCTGATGGTTACGCAATCACTGTGGATTCCGCTGCTCATCCCGGTGGTGTTTCTCGTGCTGGGCCACGTCGCAATGACCGTCAAGCGGCTGCGCGTCACCGAGCGGCTGAAGGTGGCCTCTGAGTTAGAGGGCGCGGAATCCAACAAGATGCTGGGCTTGGCGTTTCAAGGTCAGGGCCAGCTCGACATGGCCTTCGACAAGTTCCGTAAATGCCCGGTGGATGATGGTGTGCTCGACGTGCTCTACAACCTGGGCCTGGACTATGAGCGCAAGCGCTCCTTCGGCAAGGCCCACGCGGTGTATCAGTACATGGCGCAGCACCAGCCGAAGTTCCGTGATCTGCAGGACAAACTCAAACGCGCCAAGCAACTGGAGGAAACCGTCATTCTCGGAGGCGGCTCGTCCGGCGGTGGTGCCACCCTGATCACCTCGGGCGACGACATGGAAAAACCCATGCTGGGCCGCTACGAAGTGGTCAAGGAACTGGGCAAGGG
>JAGLCS010000048.1 GCA_023146115.1 Abyssibacter sp.
GGGTCAAGCACCTCGTTCGAGATAGCGAACCCGATTGGTCAAACCACAGAACAGGTCGTAGGCGATCGTCCCGGCGTGTTCAGCCACCGTTTCCGCCGGCAGCCCGTCACCCCATAACCGTACGGAATCGCCGACCTGCGCCTCCGGACAGCCCCGCAAATCCACGGTGATCATGTCCATGGAGACCCGGCCGATCAGCGGCACGCGCTGACTGCGGATGAGCACTGGTGTGCCAGCCCGCGCGTGGCGCGGATACCCGTCACCATAGCCAACGGCCACCACGCCAAGCCGCGTGGGCTCCGAACAAACCCATTCGCTGCCGTAGCCTACTGCTGCGCCCTGGCTGACCTCGCGAATGGCGATCACCCGGCTGCAGACATCCATCGCTGGTCGCAGCCCGCACTGTGCCGCCGACCGACCTTCCAGTGGTGAGGCGCCATAGAGCATCACCCCTGGCCGCACCCAGTCCTGTCGAGCCTCCGGGTATGCGATCAAGCCCGCGGAATTGGCCACGGTTCGTGCGCCGGGCAGGCCCTCGACCGCGCGAAAGAACTGTGCGAGTTGCGCCTCGGTCGCTTCGCGATCCAGCGCGTCCGCGTTCGCCAGATGCGTCATCCAGCCCAGCAATTGCAGCTGCGGCATGGCGTCGACATCCGCGAAGATGGCTGAGGCACGGGCCGCGTCGAACCCTAGCCGGTTCATCCCGGTATCGAGCTTGATCCAGACCGGAATGCGCGCCTCGGATGAGGCCCGGCGCAACACATCCAACTGCCAGGGCGCATGGATCACGAGCCGGTCACGACGTGCGATCACCTCAGGCAGCTCCGAGCGGTCGATGAGGCCTTCCAGCAATACACAGGGCGTTTGGCAGCCGGCGTCGCTCAGTTCCACGGCCTCGTCCAGACAAGCGACCGCGATTGCATCCAGTTCGGCGTCCAGGGCGTGGGCCACGCGGACAGCGCCGTGGCCGTAGGCATCCGCCTTGAGTGCGCCCATGACGTGAGATGTCGGGGCGTATTGTCGAACGACTCTGAGATTGTGGCGAATGGCCGCGACATCAATCGTCGCCGTGACGCGCTGCGTCAAAATTCTTCGTCCTGGTAGTGCGCCACATTGTCGAAACGGGTGTACTGCCCCGTGAACGTGGCGTCGACCTTGCCAATGGGGCCGTTACGCTGCTTGGCAATGATGATTTCGGCGATGCCGCGGCGGTCGGTGTCCGGCTTGTACACCTCATCGCGGTAGATGAACATGATCACATCGGCGTCCTGCTCGATACCGCCCGATTCGCGCAAATCTGCCATGCGGGGCCGCTTGTCATCGCGATTCTCGACGCTGCGGTTGAGCTGGGAGAGCGCGATGACGGGAACTTCGAGCTCCTTCGCCAGCGACTTCATACCGCGCGAAATCATCGCGATTTCGTTGGTCCGATTCTCCTTGAACCCCGGCACCTGCATGAGCTGCAGGTAATCGACCAGGATCAGTCCGAGTTCGATGCCGTTCGGATACTGCTCATTGCGGGTGTTGTTCAGCTCGCGCTTCAGGCGGCGAGCACGGGAGCGCAATTCATTCGGCGATAGCTGACCGTCGTCGTCGATGTAGATCGGCGCGCGTTCCAGCAACGTCATGGCCGAATGGATCTTGTCCCAGTCCTCATCGGTGAGCGAGCCACTGCGCAGGCGCTCCTGGTTGACCCGTCCAAAGGAGGAAATCATGCGCATCATCAACTGATCGCCCGGCATTTCCAGGCTGAACACGACCACGGCTTTTGGGTTCTGGGTATCGGTGGCAACCGCCTCGGCGATGTTCATCGCGAAGCTGGTCTTCCCCATGGAGGGGCGGCCGGCGACGATCACCAGATCGCCCGGGTGCAAGCCGGTGGTTTTCTTGTCGAGGTCCACGAGCCCGGTGGTGGTTCCTGCCAGGCTACCGGCGACGAGCTTTTCAATGCGCTCGACCACATCCCCGAGAAACTCGGCGCCGGCGCGCGGACCCGAGGTCGTCCGCCGCGTGGATTCGGCAATGTCCAGCACCCGGCGTTCGGCCTCGTCCAGCAACTCGGACGCCGGCCGGCCTTCCGGGGCGAACCCCATGTCGGTGATGTCGGTACCGACCTTGACCAGTCGCCGGTAGACCGCTCGTTCGCGGACAATATCTGCGTAGGCAGCAATATTCGCCGCGCTGCCGACATCGTTTGCCAGCGTGCCCAGGTAGGCCAGGCCGCCCGCATCCTCCAGGCCGCCGACACCTTGCAAACACTCGGACACCGTGACCACGTCGCGTGGACGATCGGTATTGGCCAGCGTCTCGATCGCCTGGTAGATCAACCGGTGATCCTTGCGATAGAAATCGTCCTGCTGCACCCGGCCGGCAATGCGGTCCCAGGCATCGTCCTGCAGCATCAGACCACCAAGCACGGCCTGCTCGGCTTCCTGCGAATATGGGGGGAGTCGTTGATCCACGCGCGTAGTGTACCCGCTGCAAATGACGGCGCTAAAACGAAAACGGCCGACGCAAGCGCCGGCCGTTTTGCGATGGTATCGAGTCCGATTACTCGGCTTCGATCACCACGGTCATCGTGGCTTCCATCGTGGCGTAGAGATGAACCAGCACATCGTGCTCACCCACCGACCGGATCGGCCCGTCGGGCATCACGACTTCGCCCTTGTCGACGGTGACACCGGCTTCGGTGATCGCGTCGGCAATCTCCCGCGGACCGATGGAGCCGTACAGCTTGCCCTCTTCCGACGCGCGACTGGTCAGAGTCAACGAACCCAGACCTGCCAGCGCTTCGGCGCGCGCCTTGGCAGCGGCCTCAGAATCGGCCGCCTTCTTCAGCAGTTCGGCCTTGCGTGCCTCGAACACCGCTGCGTTGTCCTTGGTGGCTCGCAACGCCTTGCCCTGAGGCAATAGGTAGTTGCGGCCGTAACCCGGCTTCACACGAACGGTGTCGCCGAGATCACCCAGGTTCTGGATTCGATCCAGCAGAATGACTTCCATCGTTGCGCTCCTATTCGTGCTGGTCGGTGTACGGCAACAGCGCAAGGAAACGGGCGCGCTTGACGGCGGCAGCCAGCTGGCGCTGGTAGCGAACCTTGGTGCCGGTGATGCGGCTCGGGACGATCTTGCCGTTGTCCGAGACGAATTGCTTCAGCAACGCGAGATCCTTGTAATCGATCTCTTCGATGCCTTCAGATGTAAATTTGCAGACGCGCTTGCGACGGCTGAAACGTGCCATGTCGAGTCTCCTTATGCAGCCTTATCGGCGTCGTCGTCACTGGATTCCGCTTCTTCGCTCGGCTTGGCAGCCGGCTTGGACTCGGACTTGTTGGAATCGGACTTGTCATCATCAGAGTCCTTGACCAGCTGCGAGGCACCGGTCGGCGCGCCTTCGGTGCGCAGGGTCATGTGACGGATGATGGCGTCGTTGAAGCGGAAGATGCCTTCCAGTTCCTCGATCGCTTCGCGGCTGCATTCCACGTTCAGCATGGCGTAGTGCGCCTTGTGAACCTTGGCAATGGTGTAGGCCAGCTGACGACGGCCCCAGTCTTCCACGCGGTGGACCTTGCCACCGGCGTTCTCAATCGTGCCGCGATAACGATCCAGCATCGCAGACACTTGCTCGCTCTGGTCCGGATGGACCAGAAAGACTATTTCATAGTGTCGCATTGTGACTCCTTATGGATGTACCTGACGCCCGATTCGCCACTCGGAGAGTACGGACAGGCAGGTGAACAGCCTCCCGGCGCAGACACGCGGTGAGGCAAGGATGCCCGCGAATTCGCGGGGGCGCGGATTCTACGGTTAAACGCTATGCTCGCGCAATGCGGCGTTGCCGAACGGCTTCAAACAGCGCCACCGCCCCGGCGGCCGACACGTTCAGGCTTTCCACCCCCGAGGCCATGGGCAATTTCCAAAGTCCGTCGCAGCGATCACGGGTCAGACGTCGCAATCCGCTCGCCTCGGCGCCCAGAATCAACGCCACGGCGCCTGTGAGATCAGCCTCGTAGACATCACCGTCGGCATCACCAGCCAGCCCATGAATCCAGACACCGCGCTCACGCAGCCGGTCCAGGGCTCGGGCAAGATTGCCCACACGCACGAACATCACCCGCTCAGCCGCACCAGCGGCGGTCTTGCGCACGACGGGCGTCAGCGAGGCGCTGCGATCAGATGGGGTGATGACCGCATCGACCCCGGCCGCCGCCGCGCTTCGCAGCAGAGCACCGAGATTGTGGGGGTCCTGCACCTGATCCAGCACCAGCAACAACGGAGGACGCGAGAGCCCGTCAAGAAAATCCAATAGCGCGGCGAGATCGGCCGGCGGACGCGGCTCAACCTCGGCCACGACGCCCTGATGCCGAATGCCGGCGCTGCGCTCATCCAGGCCCGGCCGATCGACCATGCGCACAGCCCGACCCGCGCGTTGCGCAGCTGCGCGCAGTTGTTGCACTCGCGCGTCATCGCGGCCCTGCTGAATCCAGATCGCGGTGATGCGCTGTGGGTCGCGCTCCAGCATGGCTTCTACCGCGTGCCAGCCACAAATCACTTCACTCATGCCGACAACTCGAAAACTTGGCGGACAAAAACAAGACGGGGGCCGCGATGGCCCCCGCCTGACGTACTACCGCGCGATTATGCCCCGAGGTAGGGCGGCGGCGTGTAAGCCTGCTGCTCCTGCCCTTCGATAATGGGCTTGATCACGATGTCCACGCGTCGGTTGCGACGTTGGCCATCCTTGGTGCTGTTGTCGGAGACAGGCTCGGATTCGCCCCGCCCTTCGGTCAGCAGGCGGGCGGTGTTCAGCCCATTGGAGGTCAACGCAGAGGCCACCGAGGCTGCACGGCGCTCGGACAAGCCCTGGTTGTACGAATCCGACCCCGTGCTGTCTGTGTGCCCAACCACGTGAATGATGGTTTTGTCGTAGTCCTTGAGAATGGCCGCGATCTTCGCGTAGGTCGCCTGTGCGCTGGACTTGATCGCTGCGCTATCGAAATCAAACGTCGCATCGGAGGCAATCCCGACCTTCAATGCGTCGCCACTCAACCGCGTAATGTTGAGTTCGCCACGAGCACGCTCGGCCGCCAGTTCACGTTCGAGTTCAGCGGCCTGCTTGTCCTGGTAGTGACCTGCCGCACCACCGGCCAGCGCGCCCACGGCGGCACCGATGTAGCGACCCTTGTCGCCATCGACCTGATGCCCGGCGACTGCGCCGACCAACGCGCCAATCGCCGCGCCAGTCTTTGCACGGCGGTTCGGGTCATCTGTCGCACAGCCTGCGACGAGCACCGCGGATGCCACGCCCATACTGAGGGCCAAATTCCGAATTCCATTGTGTTGCCGTGTATTCATCTCAGCTCCTTGTTTTCCCAGACCGGGCTTCCACCGGCTCAAAATCAATCTTGCGCTCGTCGAGATCCACCCGCACGACCTTGACGGCCATGCGGTCCGAAAGGCGATACATCCGGCCCGTTCGCTCCCCACGCAAGCGGTGATACTTGGATTCGAAATGATAGTAGTCGTTCCGTAGCTGGCTCACATGAACAAGGCCGGTGACCGCCAGATCGTCGATTTCGATGAACAGACCGAAGGACGTGACGCCAACCACCATGCCCTCGAAGACATCACCCACGCGTTCGAGCATGAACTCGCATTTCAGCCAGTCCATGACATCGCGGGTCGCCTCGTCAGCGCGGCGTTCGGTGCCGGAACAATGCGCACCTGCCTGGGTCATCTCCTCTGCGCTGTAGCTGTGCGCCCCGGTTGTCTTGCCCTTGGCCAACTGCTTGAGGCCGCGGTGGACCACCAGGTCCGGATAACGCCGAATCGGTGAGGTGTAGTGCGCATACCGCTCCAATGCCAACCCGAAATGGCCCTGGTTCTCGGGCTGATAAACCGCCTGCGCCATGGAACGCAGCAACACGGTCTGGATCAGGCGCGCATTCGGCCGATCGGAGACCTCGTCGATCAGCCGCGAGAAATGCTGCGCCTCCGGTTTCTGTCCGCCGCCAACCCCAAGGCCCCATTCGGCCAGAAACGCACGCAGATCTTCCAGGCGGTCCGCTGGCGGGTGTTCGTGCACGCGATATAGCGTGGGTTGCTTCGCCGCCTCCAGCGCCTTAGCCGCCTGCACGTTCGCGGCGATCATGCACTCCTCGATCATCTTGTGCGCGACGTTGCGCACCACCGGCACGACCCGTTCGATCTTGCGGTCGCGGCCGAACACGATGCGCGTTTCCGACGACTCGAAATCGATCGCGCCCCGCGCATCGCGGGCCGCGCGTAGCGCTTCGTACAGGTCGTGCAGGGCCGTCAGCTGCGGCATCAGCTTGGCGCGCTCACTGTTCTTTGCGGCCGCCTCGTCCGCCAGCAGATCCGCGACCTCGTCATAGGTCAGGCGTGCATGCGAACGCATCACGCCCTCGAAGAAGCGGCCGCGGCGCACCTCTCCCTTGCGCGTCACCCTCAGTTCACAGACCAGACAGAGACGATCCACATGCGGATTCAGTGAGCAGAGCCCGTTGGACAGGATCTCCGGCAGCATCGGAATCACCCGCTCCGGGAAGTAAACCGACGTACCGCGCTTGTAGGCTTCCTGGTCCAGCGGCGAGCCGGGCTGCACGTAGGCCGACACGTCGGCAATGGCGACGTAAAGCTTCCAACCACCCATGGTCGGTTTGGCGTAAACCGCATCGTCGAAGTCACGGGCATCCGCGCCATCGATCGTGACCAGCGGCAGATTGCGAAGATCCTCGCGGCCCGCCTTGTCCTGCTCACTGACTTCGGCCGATAGCTCCGCGATCTGCTCCTCCACCTCTGTCGGCCATTCGTAGGGAATCGAATGCGACCGCATGGCGATATCGATTTCCATGCCTGGAGCCATGTGATTGCCGAGCAGTTCCTTCACCCGGCCGATCGGCTTACCCCCGCGGCTCGGCTGCTCGATCAGCTCCACCGTCACAATCTGACCGTGACTTGCTCCCGCCAGATCGTCCGTGCTGACCAGGATGTCCTGGGCGATGCGGCTGTTATCGGGCACGACGAAACACACGCCCCGCTCGATCATCAGACGGCCGACGACGGCCTCGTTGCCACGCTCCAGCACGTCGACCACCGAACCTTCCTTGCGGCCACGTCGATCCTCACCGGTAATGCGCACCAGCGCGCGATCACCGTGCAGTAGTTGCCGCATTTCACGCGGACTGAGAAAGATGTCCTCCCCGCCCGCGTCAGGCTTGAGAAAGCCGAATCCGTCGCGATGACCGATGACCCGCCCCGGCACCAGATCCATGCTCTTGGGCAGCCCCAGAGCTCCGCGCCGATTCTCCACTAGCTGACCGTCGCGAATCATTGCGCCGATGCGATGCGACAAGCCCGTCTGGGCCTGCTCGTCCTCGGCCAGACCGAAGTGCCGAATCAACGATTGACGATTCATCGGCCGCCCGTGCTCGGTCAGCGTTTCGAGAATGAATTGCCGGCTGGGCACCGGTGAATCGTAGCGCTGCTGCTCTCGCTCAAACGCGGGATCTTTCGCGGCCCAGTCTTTACTACGCTGCTTTTTGCTCATGTTCCTGAGTCCTTGGAATCAGGCGTTGACAAGCTCAACGCCCACAGATAATCTCCGCCGCCGCTTGCCGAGGTGGCGGAATTGGTAGACGCGCTGGCTTCAGGTGCCAGTGGGGGAAACCCCGTGGAGGTTCAAGTCCTCTCCTCGGCACCATCGCTCCCGGGTCATCCCCGATCCGGCGATGGTGCTCGGCAAGCAATGTTTTGCAGCACGCTCGAGTTGTTCGCGATAGTGCCCCGGGCTTAGGTAAGCCTGTCGGGACGTCCTGAACACCGAGATACTCGGCCCGCGCGAATGCCGCGGGCCCGCATCGTATCACCCCAGTGGATGACGACGGACGATGGTCTGGGTCCGGTCCGGTCCGGTCGACACCAGATCGATCGGCGTGCCGACCAGCTCTTCGATACGCTTGAGGAACGCCTGCGCGGCCGCCGGCAGCGCCTCGAAGGTGCTGACACCCACCGTGGATTGACGCCAGCCCGGCATCGATTCATAGACCGGCTCGCAGTCTGCCAGGGCTTCTGCGCCGACCGGCAGGTGGTCGACCAGTTCCCCGTCGCGCCGATAGCCGGTGCAGATCGAAATGCTCTCCATCTCGTCCAGCACGTCGAGTTTGGTCACGCAGAGCCCGCTGATGCTGTTGTAGATCGCAGCTCGGCGCAGCGCCACGGCATCGAACCAGCCGCAACGCCGCGGCCGGCCTGTGGTTGCCCCGAACTCAGCGCCGCGCGCCGCAATGGCCTGACCGACATCATCGAACAGCTCGGTCGGAAACGGTCCGGCCCCCACACGCGTCGCATAGGCCTTGACGATGCCCAGTACGTAGTCGATCTGCCGCGGACCGATGCCCGAGCCCGTGCAGGCCCCACCGGCGGTGGTGTTGCTCGACGTGACGTAGGGGTAGGTGCCGTGATCCACATCCAGCAACGAGCCCTGCGCGCCCTCGAACAGCACGTTCTCGCCAGCTGCACAGGTGTCGTGCAGATAACGGGTGACATCACCCACCATCGGCCCGATGCGTTCGGCATAGGCGAGCTGCTGGTCAAGAATCGCCTGAAAATCATGTGCGGGCTCGTTGAAGTAACGGGTCAGCACAAAATTGTGGAAATCGAGCATTTCGCCCAGTTTCGCCGCCAGCCGCTCGCGGTGGAACAAATCGTCGACCCGCACGGCGCGTCGGGCCACCTTGTCTTCGTAAGCGGGGCCGATTCCGCGCCCCGTGGTCCCGATCTTGGCGGAGCCGCGGGCTTTTTCGCGGGCCAGATCCAAGGCCTTATGAGTGGGCAGAATCAGCGGACAGGATGGACTGATCATCAGCCGCTGCTCGGCAGGCACATCGCGACCCGCGAGCATGTCGAGCTCTTCAATCAGCGCGTCAGCTGCGATCACCACGCCGTTGCCGATCAGGCAATGGACATCATCCCGCAGGATGCCGGACGGAATCAGGTGCAGGACCGTCTTCTCGCCATCGATAACCAACGTGTGTCCGGCGTTGTGACCACCCTGAAAGCGCGCCACGGCGGCGCAGCGATCAGTTAGCCAGTCGACAATCTTGCCTTTGCCTTCGTCACCCCATTGGGCGCCGATTACAACCAGATTACGACCTCGGGTCATCGATGGCTCCATGTTGAACGGTCCAGACAGTATCTATGAGTGCCAGATGGCGATTGTGTTCGGGGAACGCCTGCCCCGGCAGTGCTTGCACAACAATCTCACCGGCCGTGCGCAGTTCGTGTACGCGAGCGTGCAGTGCGGCATCGTCAGCCACCGGCGCAAGAATCACCGAAGCCTGCGCTGCCGCCCGGTTGGCCACACGCGTGAGTACATTCAGATCGGAGGAGAATCCAGTCGCGGGTCGCCCGCGCCCAAACGCCTCGCCGACATAGTCGTATCGCCCCCCGCGTGCCAGCTCGCGACCGTGCTCCTCGACGAACGCCGCGAAAACAACGCCGGTGTGGTAGTGATAGCCGCGCAATTCAGCCAGATCGACATGCACCGCCAGTGCGGGCGTCTGCGCCTGCAGCCAGTCGCATAGCGCCGTCAGTTCATCCAGCGCCGCGTCGATGGCCGGCGACACGCCCTCCAGCTGGGAGCGCGCCGTGGCGAGCACGGCCGGCGTGCCGTTCAGACGCATCAGCACACCGAGCTGATCGGCCAGCGCGTCACCGATACGAGGGCGCATCCACTCGAGGTCAGGCAGCGACTTACGCTGCAGCACATCGAACACGTCGGCTTCCAGTTCGGGCGCCAGGCCCGCCGGCGCGAGCAGGGCACGCACGACACCGACATGCCCAAGATCCAGATGGAAGCCATCAATGCCCGCCGTCCGCAGGGTCGCCACCATCAGCGAGAGCACTTCACGATCGCTCTCTGCGCCCGCATGTCCAAACAGTTCAACGCCAATCTGCCGGAGCGCGCGTGAGCTGGCTGCCACCCCGGGGCGCGCACGCAGCGCGGTACCGGTGTAGCACAGGCGCGCCGGCGAATCGGCCATGATGCGATTCGCGTCGATTCGGGCGATCTGCGGCGTCATGTCGGCGCGCAACCCCATGAGCCGACCATTGTTCTGGTCCGTCAACTTGAAGGTTTGCACATCCAGCTCACGGCCCGCGCCCGTCAGCAGCGACTCGATGTATTCGATCAGCGGAGGCAGCACGAATGCGTAGCCCCACGAACGGTATAGATCGATCAATTCTCGGCGCAGGGTTTCCAGCACCCAGGCGTCCGGGGCCAGCACTTCCTCGACGCCGTCCGGCAAGGTCCAGGCGTGGTAGGTCATCGCATCCATTGCAGCAAGCAAAGCCCGGCGATCATCGCGATCAACCCGGCGGTTCGTAACGTGCGGTCATCAGCGGCGGCGACTCTTGCCAGCAGCAACCGCCACTGCGTCGGCGAGATAAACGGCATCATGCCCTCGATGATGAGCACCAGCGCCACTGCGTTGGCGATGTCCTGCCACATCTTGCGAGCCTCGCTGCCTAATCGCGCGGGTACAAACGGACGGCTAGCGTCCGTCTGACCCGTTCTTGAAGTAGCGGAACAACTCGCTATCGGGCTCAAGTACCAGGATGTCGGTGCGATCCTGGAAGCCGGTACGGTAAACATCGAGGCTGCGGTAGAAGTTGTAGAACTCCGTATCCTGCCCGTAGACGTTGGCATAAATCGCCGCCGACTCCGCGTCCCCCTCGCCCTTCAGTTCTTCGGCCTCGCGGTAGGCTTCGGCGAGCAGTACCTGGCGCTCGCGTTCCGCCGCTGCGCGAATCTTCTCGGCTTCCTCGGCGCCGCGCGCACGGAAGTCAGAGGCGACACGCTGGCGTTCGGAGCGCATGCGGTTGTAGACCGAATCGCTGACGTCGTCAGGCAAGTCGATCCGCTTGATCCGCACGTCGACCAGGTCGATGCCGAACTCGGCGATCTTCTCCGCCGCGTTGGCTTCCATGGACCGCATGATGTCGTTGCGCTCGCCGGACACCGCCTGACGGATCGTCCGGTTACCGAACTCGTCACGCAGCCCCTGGTTGATGATCGAGGACAGGCGGGACAAGGCGTTGGACTCCAGCCCGCTGGTGGCGCGGTAGAACTGCGCCACGTCAGCGATGCGCCACTTCACGTAGAAGTCGACCTTCACATTCTTCTTTTCGAGCGTGAGGTATTCCTCGGCATCGGCATCCAGCGTCAGCACGCGCGAATCGAAGGCGCGCACGTTCTGAACCAGCGGCAGCTTGAAATGCAGGCCGGGCTCGCTGTCGGCGCGCTTGATCTGACCCAACTGGAAGACCAGCACCTTCTCGCGCTGATCAACGACGAACACCGAGTCCAGTGCCAGGAATGCGGCCAGCAAAACGATGACCAGCAGAAACAGTTGCTTACCAGACATTAGCGGCGCCCCCGTGAACGGCTGTCTTCATAGGTCGACCGATAGGGTGTCGAGCCCGAGGAGTTCGACGAACCGTTACCAGCGTCGTTGTTGCGGTCACTTTGGCGACGGGATTCAACGGCCCCCATCGACTGCATCATCTGATCCAGCGGCAGATACATCAGCGAATTGCCAGCCTTGGAATCGATCATGATCTTGCTAGTGCTGCCGAGCACATCGTTCATCGTGTCGAGGTACAGGCGATCACGCGTAATCTCGGGCGCCTGCCGGTACTCGGTCAGCAACGCACGAAACCGCGCCGTCTCACCCTGGGCCTCGGCGACCACACTCTCGCGGTAACCCTGTGCACGCTCGACGTCGCGTGCGGCGGTACCGCGAGCTCGGGGCAGGATGTCATTGGCGTAGGCCTGAGCCTCGTTGATCAGGCGCTCCTGATCCTCGCGGGCCTTGATCGCATCGGCAAACGCGCCCTGCACCGCTTGTGGCGCGGTGGCCTCTTCCAGGTTGACCTCCGTCACCAGAAGCCCGGCGTCGTAGCTGTCGATGGTTTCCTGCAGCAGTTCCTTGGTCCGCGCCGCGACAGCCTCGCGACCCGCCGTCAGGATGAAGTCCATGTCCGACTTGCCCACGACTTCGCGGATAGCCGACTTGGTCGCTTCCTTCAGCGTCCGGACCGGGTCACGCACATTGAACAGGTACTCCTCGGCAGAGCGCACGCGGTACTGCACCTGCAAGCTGACGTCGACGATATTCTCGTCCTGCGTCAGCATCGAAGCCCGCTCGGTCAACGCGTTCACCGAAGTCACGTTCACACGCTCAACGGATTGGATAGGCGTCGGCACATGCCAGCGCAATCCAGGATCGGTGGTTGCCACGTACTGGCCGAACTGCAGCACGACACCTCGCTGCTGCTCGTCGACCACGTAAAAGCCGGACAACAGCCAGATAGCGACCACGCCGGCGACGGCCAGCGGCAGCAAGCCCTTGATCAGCTTTCCGCCACCGCCGCCACCTCCGCTCCCGCCCGGCCCTTTGCCGGAGAAGCGTTCGCGTAGTTTCTTAAGCATTTCATCGAGATCGGGCGGCCCCTGATTAGGGCCGCGTCGGCCCCATGGGTCCTGCCCGTTATTGCCGGGCTCATTCCAAGCCATGAAGGTCTCCGTTGGAGTGCATGGTGAGGGTCTGTTGCGAATCACCACACCGAGATGTGGTGATTCGCAACAGACCATTCGGTCAAAACGGCGGGCATTCTACCAGTCCTGCCGCTCCGGCATTCAGGATTGCAGCCGATCGGGGTCTAGACCCTCCTGGCGACAGATGCGATCGAACTGCGCATGTGGAATCGCCAGCTCCAATTCCTGCTCTCCGCTATCCAGGCTGGTTTCGCGATGCACAGCCCCCGTGGCGAATAGCCGCGAGCGTAACCGGCCAGCGTTAGCAGGGATGCGCACCGTCATGCGCGCCATATCTGGCCGCAAACGCAAGGCGACTGCTTCCAGCAGCTGATCAAGGCCGGTCTGCTTGAGCGCGGACACGTGCACCCGAGTTGGCGCACCGTCGGCACCGCAGATCACGCCGACACCGAACTGGTCGCTCACATCAACCTTGTTGTAAACCTCGAGCATTGGGCGACCGTCGGCCCCGATTTCTTTGAGTACGGTTTCCACATCGCGCATCCGTGCTCCGCGCTCGGGGTCGGAGGCATCGATCACATGCAGGACCAGATCGGCCTCGACGGTTTCTTCCAGGGTGGCACGAAACGCCGCGACAAGCTCATGCGGCAAATCGCGAATGAAGCCCACGGTATCCGCCAGCACGGCGGGCTCCCCAGCGGGCAGCTCCAATTGTCGCAAGGTCGGGTCCAGGGTGGCGAACAGCTGATCCGCCGCGTACACACCGCCGGTCGTCAACGCATTGAACAACGTGGATTTACCGGCATTGGTGTAGCCCACCAGCGAAACCGTGGGCGCGGCATTGCGTCGGCGCGCCTGGCGGCCGAGCTCGCGCCTGGCCCGTACGTCGTCCAGGCGCCGCTTGAGATTCTTGATCCGCTGGGCGAGCAGGCGGCGGTCGGTTTCCAGCTGGGTTTCACCCGGCCCACGCAGGCCGATCCCGCCTTTCTGACGCTCCAGATGCGACCATCCGCGCACGAGCCGGGTGGCCAAATGCTCCAGCTGGGCGAGCTCAACCTGGAGCTTGCCTTCGTGCGAACGGGCGCGCTGGGCGAAAATGTCCAAAATCAAGCCTGCTCTGTCGAGGACACGCGCCTTGACCTTGGATTCCAGATTGCGCTCCTGGCTCGGGCTGAGATCGTGGTTGACGATGATCACCTCGGCCCCGTCCGCCACCACGCGTTCCGCAATCTCGTCAGCCTTGCCCGAGCCGACGAAATACCGAGGGTCGGGCGTCTGTCGCCGTCCTCCGATCTCGCCGACAACTTCACCGCCAGCAGACACGACGAGCTCAACGAACTCGTCATGCGATTCGTCGAAATCCCAGTCGTTGAAATCGAGATGCACGAGCAGCGAGCGCTGCCCGAGTTTAGGACGTTCAAACATGGATGCCTCGCTGCGGGAACGACGCTGCTCCCGGCTGCCTGGGGTGTTCGATCAACGCGATCAGACCCACCCCGCCATCATTCGGGCATCCCGGTCGATCAGGTTTCGTCCTCTTCGCCCGTGCTGTAGCCCAGGCCTTCGGTGACGCGCACGTTCCGCGCAGGGACAACAGTGGAAATGGCGTGCTTGTACACCATTTGGCTGACGTTGCTCTTGAGCAAAACCACGAACTGATCGAAGGATTCGATCTGGCCCTGCAGCTTGATGCCGTTGACCAGATAAATAGAAACCGGGATGCGTTCCTTGCGCAGGATATTAAGAAAAGGCTCCTGCAAAATTTGTCCCTTAGACATGACCCATCCTTTGTGGCGCGAGCCGGGCGTTTAAAACCCAAGTTATTATGTGGAGTCGGTGGTAACCGCAAACCTGCCAGCAGCCGAATTCAGGCGACTGAATTCGACCGGCTGATCGGCTTTTACTTAGCCTACCATAAGGTCAGTTATTGGCTGGACAACAGATGTTGCTCGACCAGGGCTAACGCACGCTGCGTCGGCGCCTCGTCCAGGCGCAACCAATGCAATCCCGGCTCCTTGCGCAGCCATGTCCATTGGCGACGCGCCAACTGCCGCGTCGCAGCCTTGCCGGCCTCGACCGCGTCGGCCAACGAGCAATCGCCGTCCAGGTGCCGCCAGATCTGGCGATACCCCACGCTGCGCATTGATGAATGATCGGCGGACAGGGCCGTCCGCAGCCGTAGCCGCTCGACTTCCTCGACAAAGCCATCGCTCATCATTTGATCGAACCGGCGCTCGATCCGCGCGTGCAGCGCAGCGCGGTCGTCGTCGGCGATAGCCATCGACAACACCGTCCAGTGGCCATCCCGCGCTGGGGCGACCACCTGCGCAAAATGCTCGCTGGGCGGACGACCTGACAACTCGATGATCTCCAGCGCGCGCTGGATGCGCTGCGCATCGTTCGGGTGAATGCGCTCCGCGCTGGCAGCATCATGTTCGGCCAGTTCGGCGTGCAGCGCCGCCCAGCCCAATGTCGCAGCCCGTTCGACCAGGCGCTGCCGGAGCTGCGCATCGGCGCTGGGCAGTTCACTCAGACCATGCAGCAAGGCTCGGTAGTACAGATGCGTGCCGCCGACCAGCACGGGCAACCGGCCTGCGGCATGGGCGGCTTCGACCTGTTGGCGGGCGTCGTCGACAAAGCGCGCGGCGGAATAGGTGTCTTCCGGTTCGCAGCAATCGATCAGCGCATGCGGGTAGGCGCGTCGTGTCGCCGCATCGGGTTTGGCTGTTCCGATGTCCATGCCCCGATAAACCAGCGCGGAATCGACGCTGATCAGGTCCACCGGCAGGGCATCTGCAATCGCCAGCCCCAGTTCGGTCTTGCCCGTGGCCGTCGCGCCCATCACGCAGATCACCGGCTTGGAGGTCATCGCCCGCGCTGGAACAGCCGGTCCAGTTCCTTGAGGCTGATCTGCACCCAGGTTGGCCGGCCATGGTTGCATTGGCCGCTGCGCTCGGTGCGCTCCATGTCGCGCAGCAGCGCATTCATTTCGGCCACCGTTAGCTGGCGATGGGCGCGCACCGAAGCGTGACAGGCCAGCGTTCCTAGGCGCTCGTCGCTCAACCGTCGCAACTCCCGATCAGCGCCGGCCTCCTGCCCCATTCGCCCCAGCAGGTCGGCCAGCAGCGTGGCGACATCCAGATCCGCTAATGCCGTTGGCACACGGCGCACGGTGACGGTGGTCGGACCCGACCGCGTGAGTTCGAACCCGCCATCGGCCAGGATCTGATCACAGGCCTCAGCCAGATCGGCCTCACGTTCGGAGACCGCCACATCCAGCGGGACCAGCAGCGGCTGGCTGGGCACGACGCCCGCGTCACGCTGGCGCTTGAGGGTTTCGTACACGATGCGCTCATGCGCGGCATGCGTATCGACACAAACCAGCCCGTGGGCGTTTTCCGCGAGAATGTAGATGCCATGCAGCTGGGCACGAGCGTAGCCAAGCGGTGGGATCTCGTCCGGCTCGGGCGCCTGGTCAGGCTGCGTGTCCACGGAGGCGACGCTCGCGGCCGTGTCGGCAGTCGCCAGCCTGGCCTCGGGTAATGACGCTGGCCGCGCGGCCCAGTCATAAAGCGCGCGACTCTCCCCGGTCGCGAACCGCAAACCAGATTGCGGACCGCCAATCCCAGCGCCGACCGCTGTCGGCGCACCAGCCGACGGAGCGAACTCGGCATGATGCGGTTTGCTGGGCGCAGCACCCGACAAGGCCTGGGACACCACGTGAGACAGAAATCCGTGCACCTTCCCCTGGTCACGAAAACGGACCTCGTGCTTGGCCGGATGTGCATTCACATCCACGCCCGCCGGGTCCATCTCCAGAAACAGCACGTAGGCGGGCTGACGTGCGTGATGCAGCACATCGCCAAAGCCCTGCTTGATCGCATGGGTCACGACCTTGTCGCGGATCGGACGACCATTGACGAACATGTATTGCCAATCCGCCTGGGACCGAGCAATGGACGGCTGACCCAACCAGCCCCAGAGCCGCAACCCCGACCGGTCGTCGTCAATCTCAATGGCCTGTTCAACGAATCCGCTGCCAACCACATCGGCAATGCGCGCCGCCTGGCGGGCGACGGTGTCCGCCGGAGGATAATCACGAACGACGCGACCGTCGTGCGACAAACGGAAGCCAGTCCCAAAGCGGCTGAGCGCGGTGCGGCGCAACATGCGGTCGATGTGCCGGAACTCCGTCTGCTCGGTGCGCAGGAACTTCCGCCGGGCGGGCACGTTGTGAAACAGATCGCGCATTTCGACCGTCGTGCCACGCGGGTGGGCACAGGGCGCCGGTGCCACGCCGTCATGAAACGGGCCGGCCACCTCCCACCCGCCTTCATCGCCGGTCGCGGAGCGAATCTGCAGCCGCGACACCGAAGCAATGCTGGGCAGCGCCTCGCCTCGGAACCCCAGCGAGGCCACACGTTCCAGCTCATCCAGCGAAACAATCTTGCTGGTCGCATGCGGCGCCATGGCCAACGCAATCTGCGCCTCGGGGATGCCATGCCCGTCATCACGGACGCGTAACAAGCGAATGCCTCCACCACCAGCGTCCACGTCGATTCGCGACGCGCCGGCATCAATGGCATTTTCCAGCAGTTCCTTGAGCACAGAGGCCGGGCGTTCGATGACCTCACCGGCGGCAATCTGGTCAATCAGGTCGGGGGGGAGTTGGCGAATCGTGCGTGCTGACATGCGCGCATGGTAGCGCTCACCGCGGTGTGCAGGCGATCTTCGCGTCGGCAGTCAGGCCCATGGAGCGGGGGCTAATGCGTGCTTGGAATGGTCAGCCTGTCACCAATCCGGATCGTGTCCGAACCCAAACCGTTTGCAACGCGCAATGCCGCCATGCTGATGCTGAAACGCGCGGCGATTTCCGAAAGCGTGTCGCCGCTTTGCACGGTGTAGGCGTCGGCGACCGGTTCTACCGCACCCGCATCGGATGCAGAGGCCACGGTCATCAACGGTCTGTAGTCCGAAAAATAGCCCTGGATGCCCTTCAACAAACGCTGGGCCAGCCGCGCCTGAAAGTCCGAATCGCTCAAACGCCGCTCTTCTTCCGGGTTGGAGATAAACGCGGTTTCCACCAGCACGGACGGAATGTCCGGCGCCTTGAGCACCAGGAAGTTCGCCTGCTGCACGGTCGTCTGGTGCAGACGATTGATCGTGCCGATCTCCCCCAGCATCCGCTCGGCAGCGTCGAAACTCGCCTCCAGCGCGGCTGTCTGGGAGATATCGATGAGCACGGAGGCCAGCACGTCATCCTTGTCGTCCAGCCGGACCCCGCCGATCAGATCGGATTCGTTCTCGCGCCGCGCCAGCGTGCGGGCATGCTCCGAGGAGGCGCCACGCTGCGACAGAATGTAAACACCGGAGCCGCGTGCTCGGCGGTCGGTGAAGGCATCGGCATGGATGGACACGAACAGATCGGCCTGTGCCTCGCGCGCGAGCCTCGTGCGCTCCCGATGATCGATGTAGTAGTCGCCGTCGCGAATCAGCACCGCCCGCATATTCCGCTGCGCATTGACCAGCTTGGCCAGCCGCCGCGAAATCGCCAGCGCGACATCTTTTTCCTTGGTCCCGCGAGCGCCGCGCGCACCGGGGTCTTCGCCCCCGTGCCCCGCGTCGATCGCAATAATGATGGGCTTTTCGGCCATTGGCACCACTGGCGCCGGGGGCGCTTCGGCACTCGTGGCGCGAGTCGCCGGCGTGATGGTCGGCGTGCCGGTATCGAGATCTACGACCAAGCGGTGTCCGTAGCGTCCGCTGGGCGGCAATACGAATGATTTGACCCGCACGGACTTCTGCAAATCGACCACAAGCCGCAAGGTATCAGGGCTGCGTTGGCCGGTTCGCACGCGGTCGACGATGCCACGGCCGTCAGCCCCGCCGACGGCTCCCCGCGAGGCGTTGGGCACGTCGATGACCACTCTCGATGGATTATCCAGCGTGAACAGCTTGTGTTCGATGGCACCGGACAGGTCGAACACGACGCGAGTGGAATCTGGGCCGGGCCAGACCCGGACATCCTGCAATTCCACCTGCGCAAACGCCCCCGACGCCGCTAACCAACCGAGCAGCACGAAGACCCAAGATGTGAGGTTTTGTCCAAGGCGCCGACGCATGCTGGCTCCCCTGCACCCGAATTCGAGCACGACGATAGCTTGCGCCGCGAGATGTAGCAAGCGCTTTATCGATGTTTTTTAGTGAGTTAGAGCGAGATACTCAGGTGATGGGTTTGAAAGAGGCCCTAAGCAACTCAAGTATTTGACTCCCAACCATGGAGCCCGCTCGCGCAACAACGCGCCGGCCGGCGCCCTCGTAGTCCAGGGTCAGGTGCATATCGAAGCGTTCGGACAGACTCGGAATACGCTGCGGCCATTCGATCAGCAACAAGTCCGGCGTGGCCTCCTCGACGCCAAGCTCGTCCCACTGAGACTCATCGCCCAGCCGATACAAGTCCAGATGCCACACCTGGCGACCCAGGTCGTACGGCTCGACCAAGGTATAGGTCGGGCTGGGGACGGCGGCCTGCCATCCCATGGCCTGCAAGACACCACGCACCAGCGTCGACTTGCCGGCGCCCAGCGGCCCGTTGAGTGCGATCCAGCTGCGCTGCGCCTCGGTGGCCTGTGCCAAAGCCTGACCCAGCGCCAGTGTCGCTGCCTCATCAGGCAGCGACCAATGCACCGTATCGCTCATGGCCGCGGCAATACCTTGGACAGCGCGTCGATCAAGTCACTCGGTAGCAAGCCGACTTGCCCGCACTGAGCGGCAGCGATGTCGCCAGCGCGTGCATGGGCAAGCACCGCGCCGCGCACGGCATCACCCAAAGGGCTCCGCCCCGCGGCGGTTCCGCCGATGATTCCGGAGAGCACATCCCCCATGCCGCCAACCCCCATTCCGGGATTGCCCGCCGGGCAGAACGCAGACAGTGCATCCGGCGCGACGACCCAGGTTCCGGCGCCCTTGAGCACACTGGTGCAGCCCCAACGATCCAGTAACGCTTGCGCGGCGGCTAGCCGGTCCGATTGCACCTCTCCGGTCGAGCAGCCCAACAGTCTGGCCGCCTCGCCAGGATGGGGTGTGATCACGGCTTGCGGCGACAGTGGCCTTGGTGCCTCGGCGATCAGGTTCAGGGCATCGGCATCCAGAACCAATGGCCGCGAACCGGCGTGCTCCAGCACCGCATTCAGCAATGCCCTCGACCAGTCGGACTGACCGAGTCCCGGCCCGCAGACAATGGCGGAAGCCGGCTCCAGCCACTCGCGCAGGGGGGCCGCATCATCAGCGACCTTGACCATCAGTTCAGCCTGGACCAGCGGCAGCATCGCGGCGTGGTCCGGATGGGTGATGACCGTGACCAGACCCACGCCGCTGCGCAACGCGGCCCGCGCGGCCATGAGCGCGGCGCCCGGCATCCCCGGCTGCCCACCAACAATCACCAGATGGCCGAAATGGCCCTTGTGCATGTCGGCGCCACGCGCCGGCCAGGCCGCATGCAGATCCTCGTCGGTCAGCAGTCGCGCTGCGGCCTCTGCGTCGGCGAATGCCCCAGCAGGAACATCACAATCGGCGAACACGACGTCGCCGACGCAAGCCGCTGCGGAACCCTGATAAAGCCCGAGCTTGCGCGCGATGAAGGTGATCGTTGCGTCCGCGCCTAGCGCGGCGCCCAACGGCATGCCGGTGCAGGCATCCAGGCCGGAGGGGATATCCAGGGCCAGCACCGGTCGCTTGCCCCGATTCACACGCGCCACCCAGTCGGCCGCTTCCCCGTCGATCGCACGTGACAAGCCGATTCCGAATAGCGCATCGACGATCACGTCGGCCGCATCCACATGCGCTACCTGGCAGCGTGTTCCGCCGGCTGCCTCGAATGCAGACCAGGCTTCGGCAGCAGCGCCCCGTAGCTGCGTCGGGTCCGCCAGCAACACGAGTTCCACACGCCGGCCATCGAGCATCGCCAGGCGGGCGAGCTCAATACCGTCCCCGCCGTTGTTGCCGCCCCCCGCCAGCACCAGCAGATGCCGGGCTTCCGGCCAGCGTCGTCGCAACTCCTGATACGCCGCTTTCGCGGCTCGGCGCATGAGTTCAAAAACCGCAATTCCGCATTGCTCAATGGCTGCGGCGTCAATCGCGCGCACGGTCTCCGGCAAATAAAGCCTTGAATCATCCATGCCCGGCATTATAGGTGGGTGCCAATGCCAGCCTCGAACCCATGACCCCCGATTTGCACGCCGTTGCATCCTTGATTCGGCAGTGGGCCGGCGAACTGGGTTTCCAGTCGGTCGGCATCACCGGCTTCGATTTGGACGCCGATATTGAGCATCTGCAGCAATGGCTGGCCGATGGCCGCCATGGCTCCATGACGTACATGGCACGCCACGCCGGGCTGCGTGCCGACCCCGGAACCTTGCAACCCGGTGCGCTGCGCTCGATTTCCGTCCGCATGAACTACATGGGCGAATCCCCCGCGCAGATGCAGGCCTGCCTTGATGATCCCGATCGGGCCTATATCTCGCGCTACGCGTTGGGCCGCGACTACCACAAGCTCATCCGTAAACGATTGAAAACATTGAGTCAGCGCATCGAAGGCACGGTACCCGGGACACGCAGTCGGCCGTTTGTGGACAGCGGACCGGTGCTGGAAAAGGCGCTCGGCCGCGACGCCCGACTGGGCTGGATCGGCAAGCACACGCTGCTGCTCCATCGTGAGGCAGGATCATGGTTCTTCCTGGGCGAGATCCTGACCGACCTTCCCCTCCCGGTGGACGAGACACCAGCGGTCAAAGATTTGTGCGGAAGTTGCGCGGCCTGCATCACGGTTTGCCCGACACAGGCGATTACCGGCCCGCGTCAGCTCGATGCCAGACGCTGCATCTCCTACCTGACGATCGAACACCGTGGCAGCATCCCGGAAGCGCTGCGACCAGCCATGGGCAACCGCATTTTCGGATGCGATGACTGCCAGCTCGTCTGCCCCTGGAACCGCTATGCGCAAACAGCTGCTGAACCGGACTTTGTCGCCCGTCATGGGCTGGAGTCCGCCTCACTGATCGATCTGTTCGAGTGGGACGAGCCCAGCTTTCTGACCCGAACCGAAGGCATGCCGCTGCGGCGAACCGGTTACGTCGGCTGGCTACGCAACCTCGCGGTCGCGCTGGGCAATGCGCCGACCAGCGAAGCCGTGGTCGACGCCTTGCAGCGGCGGCGCGACCACCCATCCGAACTGGTCCGCGAACACGTGAACTGGGCGTTGGCGCGTCACGGCGCGAGTTGACAGTGCGTAGCCGGAGGGGCGGATTCATAGTCGGCCACCGTCCGCTTCGCATAGTCCGCTGCCGACCGTTTCAGGCGCGCAACAAACGGGTCTGCGCGAGCGGGACAACCGAGTTCCAGCAACGCCGACACCAGATTATTGATGGCGGGCAACCAATCGCCATCCAGCGCAACCGACTGCTGAAACGAAGCCTGGGCGGCCGACCAGTCGCCCTGCGCAGCCTGGGCATTGCCCAGCGCGAACCACGTCAGGCGGCTATCCGGCCAGCGGTGCGCGGCCTGCCGCAACGCCAATAACCCGGCCTCCGGCTGGCCCGTATTGATCAGATCATCGGCGGCGCGAACCCAAGGCTCCAGAGACGCCATCGGCGGCATATGAGCCGGCTGGGCGACGACGAAAGCCCACCGCTCGGCTCGCTCCCAGGCCTGCGACAAGTCGGCGCGCGACATCCAGTGGCGGCGAGTTGTACCGGAACGCAGCACCCAGCCGGTTTCGGTTTCGCCAATCACCACCGCGTAGTGCCACACGGGCAACCAGCGAACGCCCAGGTTCAGCAAGATCAGGACGGGATAACCGGCTTGCAGGCTGCCGCTGAGATGATCCAGCGTTGGCTCCAAGCGCAATGGCAGGCGTGCGAAGGACCTCGTCGCCGCCAGAAGCTCGGCCTGCAAGCTGCCCTTGCGCTCGGCGATCCAGACCTTGTCGACCAATGCGTCGGGCTCGGTGGATACGCCGCTGTCGACCAGCACAGTGGCCAGCGCAGCGGGTCCGCACTGATAGGCGGATTGCGGAAAAAAAGGCGTGTGAACGAGTTCGGCGCCGCTGGCAGGCGGCGCCGATGGTTGCAGATGTGCGCAGCCGCCCAGCAGGGCAGCCACAAGGATCAGCCGAAGATTCAGAAGCCGCTGAAGATGTTGGTCACACCGACCAGTTCGAGAATCAGCAGAACAATGAACACGATACCGACGACTTCGATCACCCCGGCACCGGCCGGCAGCTGCTCGAACTCGTTGGCCACCGTGGCCAGCTCCTCGTCTGTCATGGCATCCATCCGGGTGTCGATCATCTCCTCGGAGACGCCATAGGCGAGCAACTGCTGCCTGACATCGTCACGGGAGAGCACGCGGTCGATCTCGGCACGATGGTCGGCTCGCATGGCGTCCTGCGTGCCAACCATCGCCGCGGAAGCCGCCCCCAGAACCCCCATGTTCACCAGAATTCCGACCATCATGGCCACGATCCAGCGGGTCGCGCTTCGCATCATTTCGCACTCCATTGCTGCAAATTTGTCCGTATACATTAGCTCAACCGAGCTACAACATAGACAGGAGACAGAGACTTCCGTTCAGTCCGACTGCCAGGCCGCCTGAATCCGGTGCATCAAATGAGCTGTGGAGGCGTCGTGCGAACCGGCGGAGCCATCGGACAAGCCATCAGCCAGTTGCCGCTCGATCACCGAGGCCAGCTGCTTGCCCAGTTCTACGCCCCACTGATCGAAGGCGTTAATGCCCCAGATCACGCTCTGGATATAAACCTTGTGCTCGTAGAGCGCGAGCAAGGCGCCCAGAGAGGCCGCATTGACCGACGGCAGTAAAATGGTCGTGCTTGGCCGGCTCCCGCTGAACACGCGATGCGGGACCGCATCCTCCAGGGCCTGGCCACTAAGACCCTGCTCACCCAGCTCGACACGAACCTGCCCCGCCGATTTGCCCTGCATCAGAGCCTCGCTCTGCGCCAGGCAGTTCGCGACTAGCATGCGGTGCTGGGCATCATTGTCGTGAGATGGCCGCACCGGCAGGATGAAATCCACCGGCAACCGCTGCGGCCCCTGGTGCAACATCTGAAAAAACGCATGCTGGCCGTTGGTGCCAACATCGCCCCAGAGTGCAGGGACCGTCTGGTGCTCCGTCGGCTCACCGTCACTGCAAACCGATTTGCCGTTGGACTCCATCTCGAGCTGCTGCAAATAGGCCGGCACGCGAGCCAAGGCCTGGGCGTAGGGCACGATGACTTGTGACGGCAGCGCCAGCGCATTGCTGTTCCAGATCCCGACCATCGCCATCCAGGCAGCGGCGTTGGATTCCATAGGCGCCACGCGCACGTGTTCATCCATGGCGTGCGCGCCGCCGAGCAATGCCCGGAAGCGGTCCATCCCAAGAGCCAATGCGATCGATAATCCAACCGCCGACCACAAGGAATAGCGTCCGCCCACCCAGGACCAGAAGCCGAACATGTTGTCGGTGTCGATACCAAAGGCGCTGACGCGCTCGGCCGCCGTGGACACAGCGACGAAATGTCGGGCGACCGCCGCCTGATCGCCCAGCGCCTCGACCAGCCAGGCCCGTGCGGTACGCGCATTGGCCAAGGTCTCGACCGTGCCGAAGGACTTCGACGTGACCACGAACAGCGTGGTCTGTGGTCGCAAACCGCTCAGCACGCGCACCAGTTCGGTGGCATCCACATTGGAAACGAAATGCGGCCGCGGCCCTCGGACCGACTCGGCCAACGCCTCGCAGACCATTCGGGGACCCAGATCCGAGCCGCCGATGCCGATGTTCACGACGTCGGTGATCGCATCGCCGGTATGACCGACCCAGGCACCGCTGCGCACGCGGTCAACGAATGCCTCGATGCGGTCCAACACCTCATGTACGTCCGAGGCAATCGCGGGTCCGCCCGGCGGGTTCACCGCGTCTTTCGGCGCTCGCAACGCGAGATGCAAGGCCGCTCGATTTTCGGTGAAGTTGACCGGATCACCCGCGAATTGCTGGCGCAGGTGCGCCGCCACCTTGGCCGAACGGGCGAGTGCCCATAACGCGTCCAGTGCTGCCGCATCAACGGCCTGCTTGGAAAAATCCAGGTGCAGGCCAGCGGCATCCAGGCTCATGCGTTCGACCCGCGCCGGGTCGGCCTCAAAAAGCGATGGGGTCGGCGTGCCGCGTAACCGTTCAGCCTGTCGCGAGAGATCCGACCAAGCGTCGGCCGACGCGCCGCGAGGACGCATCAGTTCGTTCGATCGGACTGTGGGTTGCCAGCGCCGCCCAACGGCACCGTCAAGCCGCCTGAACCGGGATGGTGTTGCGGGAATGCGTGACCTGATTGGTCTCGTCGAGGTAGACCAGCCGCGGCTGGTGGCGGCGAGCTTCGGCCTCATCCATGCCGCAGTACGCGCAGATGATCAGCCGATCACCAGGCTGCGCCTTGTGGGCCGCCGCACCGTTGACTGAAATCACGCGGGATCCGCGCTCACCCAGAATGGCGTAGGTCTCGAAACGTTCACCATTGGTAACGTTGTAAATCTGCACCTGTTCGTATTCCAGGATGCCGGCGGCATCCAGAAGGTCCTGGTCGATTGCGCAGGAGCCCTCATAGTCCAGTTCGGCATGCGTCACGCAGGCACGATGGAGCTTTGCTTTCAACAGGGTGACGTTCATAGGGCGAACCTCGCCGAGGCTTGTGACCGAACACTGTGGTTGAAGTCAGTAAGAATCAAGGGAAGAGCTGGTGCAGAAACGGACGCTGGAGGGCGGCACAAAGACTCGACTCGCTCCCCCCGCACCAGCCGGATAGTCTAAATCGCGTTGCCCGCGGCCTCAAGCGGCCAGTGCAGGATCATCGAGACGAATGTTGTCGATCAACCGTGCGGCGCCTAGTACCGCGGCGGCCAGCACGACAAAATCGCTGTGCTGCGAGGTCGCGGGCTCCAGTTCCGGTGACAGGATATTGAAGTACTGCGGCGCAAATCCGGCCGCGCGCAGTTGAACGCGCGCCGCCTGCTCCAGCGCAGCGAAGTCGCGATGCCCCGCCCGCAGCGCACGCCCGGTAGCCACCAGCTGCTGTCGCAGCACGGCGGCGCTTGCGCGCTCCTCATCGGACAGATAACGATTGCGACTACTCATCGCCAGGCCGTTGGCCTCGCGGACCGTGGGACCGGAGAGAATCTCCACCGGTAGGTGCAGGTCTCGCGCCATCCGCCGGAACACCAGCAGTTGCTGATAATCCTTCTCACCGAAGATCGCCTGCTCCGGCTGCACCAGATTGAGCAGAATCGTGACAACGGTCGCCGCGCCAACAAAATGCCCGGCACGAAACTCGCCACAGAAGCGCTCGACCAGCCCGTTGACGACGACATTCGTGGCGATCGGATACCCCTGCGGGTAGATCTCGTCCACCGATGGCGCGAACACCACATCGGGCGCCAGCGGATCCAGCTTGGCGAGATCGTCGGCCAAGGTGCGCGGATAGCGATCGAAATCCTCACCCGGCGCAAACTGCAACGGATTGACGAAGATGCTGACGACGGTGCGATCGGCGCCGGTCTGCACCTGCTCCACCAGCGACAAATGGCCCGCGTGCAGGTTGCCCATGGTCGGCACGAGCGCGACCCGCTCACCGGCTGCACGCCAACGCGCCCGCAATGCCTTCAGCTCAGGGATTGTCTGGATCAGTTTCATCCGAATCCGTGCGTGGGCTGCGGGTATGCGCCGCTTTTCACCTCTCCCACATAGGATGCGAACGCAGCCTCGACCCCGCCAGCCTCCGCCATATAGTTTTTGACGAAGCGCGGCTTGCGGCCAGCGGTCACGCCGAGCATGTCGTGCATGACCAGGATCTGACCGTGCGCATGCGGGCCGGCACCAATCCCGATCACGGGTACGGACGTCGCCGCCACAACCCCTTGCGTCACCGCATTGGGCACGCATTCCAGCAGTAGCATGTCGGCTCCCGCCTGCTCCAGTTCGCAGGCCCGATCAACAATGGCCTGCGCGGCTGCCGCTTCGCGACCCTGAACCTTGAATCCGCCCAGCTTGTGGACCAGCTGAGGTTGCAGACCGAGATGACCGCAAACGGGAATCCCCTGGTCTGCCAAGGCCCGCGTCACTGCAACCTGCGACTCGCCGCCTTCCAGCTTGACCATGCGCGCACCGGCTTCCTGCATCATCCGTCCGGCAGCTTCAACAGCGACCTGCGGGGAGCGCACGCTTAGGAAAGGCATGTCCGCCACCACCCAGGGGCGCCGGACAGCGCGTGTCACGCACTGCGTGTGATAGATGATGTCGTCCACACGCACCGGAACGGTGCTGTCATGCCCCTGCACGACCATGCCCAAGGTGTCGCCGATGAGAATTAGATCGACCCCAGCGGCTTCTTGGGCAACTGCAAACGTGGAATCGTAGGCGGTCAGGCATGCGATGGGCTCACCCGATTCGCGCATGGCTCTCAGGTCGCCCAGTGTCAGCGGTTTGCTGCCTGGAGATTGTTCGCCAGCCTTCATCTTGGCTCCGGGAGAAAAAACGCGCGCGATGATAGCACCGCGCTCCGACTAGCCCGGCAGATGGACCCGGCCAGGCGGGCCCTCCACGGCATCACGCACCGCCGCATATGCAGCCTCGTCAGCAACCAGATCCATCGCCTCGGCATCAACGATGACCAAATGCGGATGCTGATAGTCCGCAAAAAAGGCTTGGTAGCGTGCAGCCACGCGCTGCAGATAGTCCGCATCCAGACTTTGCTCGCTTGCGCGTCCACGCTGACCCACGCGGCGGACGAGTACATCGGACGACGCGTAGAGATACACCACCACATCCGGCACCGGTGCTGCCCAGGCCAAACGGTTGAACAGCTCTCGATACAGGCCAAAATCGCCGGCTGCCAGCGTCAGCTCCGCAAACAAGGGGTCTTTGTCGAAGAAAAAGTCAGCGACAGTGACCGGCTCGGCAAACAGGTCTGGCTGGCGCAAGCCGTCGATCTGCCCGGCACGCTGGAGCAAGAAGCACAGCTGTGCCTGGAATGCGTAGCGTTCCGGATCGTCGTAAAAGCCTTTGAGAAACGGATTGTCGTCGGGCGCTTCGAGCAGCAGATTCGCCTGCAGATCTGCCGCCAGACGGTGCGTCAGCGTGGTCTTGCCGACGCCGATGGGGCCCTCGATGGCGATGTAGCGGCTCACGGCGCCCAGGCCTCCACACGATGCAGATCGGCGCGGCTGATACGGCCGGCCAGTTCCGAGAGCACCCGTCCGTTTGGCAGATGCAGATCAGGCGCGACATCGAGCAACGGAAACACCACAAACGATCGTTCCTCCAGGCCCGGATGCGGCAGCACGAGATCATCAGCGACGAATTCATCGCCTCCGTACAACAACAAATCGATATCCAGCGATCGCGCGCCCCACCGGGTCTCCGATCGGGTTCGTCCGAACCGCTGCTCGGTTGCCTGCGCCTCGGCGAGCAGCGCGCGGGGCGCAAGCTGCGTACTCACCTGAACGACGGCATTGCAGTAATCAGGCTGGTCCGCCGGCCCCATGGGCGCGGAATGGTAGAGACGGCTGACCGCCGTGCATCGCGTCTGTGGCCACAATCGAATCGCGCGGACAGCCGCTCCCAGCGTGGTGGACGGCACGCCGAGATTCGCGCCCAATCCAAGATAGGCGACGGCGTTGGCAACCACGGGCTAGTCCGAGGTCGGCGTCTCGCCGGTACGCCGGCGCCGACGACGCCGACGCTTGGGGTTAGGGCCACCCGCCGGGGGCACGGGCGCGTTGCCCTGCTGGTACTCCGTCCACCACTGCACGAGTTCATCCGTCTCCTCGCCCGCCGCGGCGCGCAGGATCAGAAAATCGTAAGCAGCCCGAAACCGCGGGTGGGCCGCCAGGCGCTCCGGCCGACGGCCGTTACGGCGATGAAATCGCGGCTGCAGAGCCCAGATCTCCCGCATCGGTGTCGAGAAACGCCGGGGCAGCGCAACGGTTTCCACCTGTTCCGCGGCCACATCGCCGGAGTGCTCGGGAATCGTCTGCGCGAGGTTTTGACCATTTTCGATGGCCGATGCCATCGCGTCCCGCAACGCGGGCCATAACAACGCAGCGAACAGAAATGCCGGTGTTACGGGCTTGTCTTCGCGCACGCGGGCCGCCGTGCCCTGTAACGCACCACGAATCAGCGTCTCGACCCCGTCTTGGTGCAGGCAGGCCGCAGTTTGCGGGAACAGCACCTGAAAGAGGCCCAGCTCGATCAGGTCGTCAAAGTTTTTCTCGGCTTGCGCGGACAGAAACAGCTTGAGCACTTCGTCGAACAGCCGCGCACCCGGCACGTCGGTGAGCAGATCCGCGAGTTCGCGGATGGGCGCCGCGGTGGCCACCTCGATATCGAAGCCGAGCTTGTTCGCGATGCGCACCGCCCGGAGCATCCGCACGGGATCCTCGCGGTAGCGCGTTTCCGGGTCGCCGATCAGCCGAATCTGGCGGGCAACCATGTCGTCCATGCCGCCCACATAGTCAACCACTGAGAAATCCGTGACCCGGTAGTAGAGCGCATTGACCGTGAAGTCACGACGAAAGGCATCGTCTTCCAGGCTGCCGTAGACGTTGTCGCGCAGAATGCGCCCACCCTCGTCGAGCATGTGATCGTGATCGTCCAGGGCTTCTTCGGCTTGCTCCTCGCCCTCTTCCGGCGAGCGCGGCTGCGCGCGAAACGTTGCGACTTCGATGATCTCGCCGCCCGCCCGGACATGAGCCAGCCGAAAGCGACGGCCAATCAACCGCGCCCGGCGGAATACGTCTCGCACCTCTTCCGGCTTGGCGTCGGTGGCAACATCAAAGTCCTTAGGCTGGATGCCCGCGAGCAAGTCGCGAACGCCGCCGCCAACGAGATACGCCTCATAGCCTGCGCGCCCCAGATCGTAGAGCACATCCAAGGCGCCCTGAGAGATGTCTTGCCGAGAGACGTTATGCGCGTCTCTCGAAATAATTGTCGGCTCAGAAATAACGTGTTCCTTTGCGTCCCGGCCCGCAAACCGCCTAGAACATCGGCGACGGGATTGAATTGCTGAAGTTGCCACCTATAATACCGCGCCCCGGCACAATGCTCCCATCGTCTAGAGGCCTAGGACACGGCCCTCTCAAGGCTGAAACAGGAGTTCGATTCTCCTAGGGGTCACCATTCAACAAACTCAGGGCAGGCAAACGGATTATATATAATAATAATTGACAGACACCCGATGTCTG
>JAGLCS010000049.1 GCA_023146115.1 Abyssibacter sp.
TTTCACGGCGGCGACAGGGGTTCGAATCCCCTTGGGAGTACCAATCCGCGCTATCCGGCACCCCCTCACTGGGGGGAGCACGCCCGTCAACATGACTGGTAGCGTTTCGTCCTTTCGAAACAATCAGCGACTATGATCGCGGCAAAGCTGCACGTTTCATGCATCAAGACGCCATGCATGGCGATTGCAGCTCATGCACCGACGCGGCTCCGGCAGAGTCGCTCTTTTCGGATCTGGACGGATGCACTACTACGACTCGACGGGTCGGCGCCGTTTGAAACGCCGATATGTCTGGGGCTGCTACGGATTCTTCTTCGGAATCGTTGTCGGCGCCGTGCTCTCCGCCGGGCTGGGCTAAGCTGCCAGACCTCGGCAGGGAGCAATTTCGGTTGACTGTGGTCTGACTCCCCAGCACTGGCGGCTCCACCGTCGGGGGCGAGGGTTGAGAGTTCGGATGACACTCCAGACTCTCAAGACAACGATCAAAACGTAAAAACGTTCAACCGAAAGGATTGCGAAGTGAAGCTAAGCAAGATCTCTCTGCTGTTCACCGCGTTCGCTGCGGTCGCGACGCTGCTGGCTGCACCCGCGCACGCGGACAACCTGCCCGACTTCCGAACCCTGGTGAAACAGAACCAGGCGGCGGTCGTGAATATCAGCACCACCCAGGCTCAACCGGCCCAGGGCCAGGGCTTCGGTTTTGACCTACCGGAAAACCACCCCTTCAACGAGTTCTTTCGCCGCTTCGGCGAGCCGAACATGCCGCGGCAAAGACCGGCCCAGTCGCTGGGCTCGGGGTTCATCATCTCGGACAATGGCACGGTTCTGACCAACGCCCATGTGGTCAAGGACGCCGATGAAATCATCGTGCGCCTGTCCAACCAGCGCGAGCTGACGGCCCAACTCATCGGCCTGGACGAGCGCTCCGACGTGGCGGTTCTCAAGATCGAGGCGTCCGATTTGCCCACATTGACCCTGGGCGATTCCGACAAGCTCGAAGTCGGCGAATGGGTATTGGCCATCGGGTCGCCCTTTGGCCTGGATTTCACTGCAACCCAGGGCATCGTTTCCGCCCTGGGCCGCAGCCTGCCATCCGACTCGTATGTCCCGTTCATCCAGACCGACGTCGCAGTCAATCCGGGCAACTCCGGTGGCCCGCTGATGAATACCAGCGGCGAGGTCGTGGGCATCAACTCGCAGATCTATTCGCGCTCAGGCGGCTACCAGGGCGTGTCCTTCGCGATCCCGATCAACACGGCCATGCAGGTCGCCCGGCAGATCGAATCCAAAGGTTACGTCAGCCGCGGATGGCTGGGCGTAAGCATCCAGAACGTCACCCAGGATCTGGCACGCTCGTTCGGCCTTGACCGCCCGCGCGGCGCGCTCGTGGCCAATGTGCTGGACGGCAGCCCTGCCGAAAAAGCGGGGATCGAGCCCGGCGATATCATTCTCGAGTTCAACGAGCAGTCGGTCACCTCTTCCGCGTCGTTACCCCCCATCGTGGGCGAGACACCAGTCGGCAGTAAGGTGCCGGTTCTGATTCTGCGCGACGGCAAGCGCAAGACGCTGAAAGCCAAGATCGAGGAACTCAAGGAACAGGATCAGCAAGTGGCCTCCAACGCCTCCGGGGGGGATCAATCCTCTGGCGGACTGGGCGCCAATGTGCGCGACCTCACCGATGACGAGCGCGAAGCCCTGGGCATCGATCGCGGCGGAGTCGTCATCGTCGGCATCGATCGGGACAGCCCGGCCGCTCAAGCCGGCATTCGAACCGGCGACGTCATCCGGCGCGTTGGCCGCGAAAACATCGGGTCGGCCAAGGAACTGCGCAAGGTCGTTGATGGTCTGCCCAAGGGCAAGCCAATCTCGGTGCTGGTGCAGCGCGGCGAAAATCCGCTGTTTGTGGCCGTGACCTTGCCGGACTAACAGAGCGTTTACGACGCTAGAGAGAGGCCCGGCTCTGCCGGGCCTTTTTTGTGTGTCCCTAGACCGGCCCGTTTGGAATCACCTCGGGACCACTTGCCGCCCAGTCCAGGAGACCACCGACCCTGGCCACAGCCGCGTACTGACGAAGCTGCGCAATCTGCGGCGGCAGCAGCAAGAATTGACCGCTGCGATGCGCCTCGATCGCCTCACCCGGGCTTAACCATCGGGACTCGGTCAGCTCGACGCCATCAACGGCCGCTTCGCCCTGGTCTGTGGGGGCGGCCGCCAGAAAGAAGCGCGTGGAATAGCGCAATGGGGACGAGCTTGGTGTCGTCCAGAAACTCACATAGTGCAACGGTGCCAACTGGGCGTCGGCAGCGTACGCGTTCACGGTCGACAACAAGCCTTCACCTCGGTGCAGCGCCTGACGCACCTGCATACGTTGCTCGTCTAACCAGCTCGCCCGCAGACAGGCCAGCCCGGTTTCTTCCAGGCATTCGCGAACGGCAGCGACCTTGTAGGGCTCCAGGTCAGTGCCGCTCAGCGCCAGTGGTGTCGGGATGGTCACATCCGCCAAGCCATCGTGAGTTTCGACCAGGCCGCCAGGAAACACCCAGGCGTTTGGCGCGAATCGAGCCGTTGCCGGGCGACGAACCATCAGCACACGGTTATCCGGTCGCGCCAACACCAACCCCGCGGCCGCGACGGGCACGGTGCCGGTCCTGCGCTTCGGCATCACGACCTCAGGTGGCGTCCCGGCGCTGGCCGGACCACTGTTCTCCGTTCTCGGTGATGCGGTACTGGACACGTTCGGAGAACGTGTCACCGACCTTGCCGTTGCGGAATCTCCGATAGGCAGCGAAACCGTTCTCACCCAGGCCGCCGACGCCGTCGGTCTTAACCCAATCAGCCACATCCTTGAGCAAGCGGACCTTCACGTCAGCTTCCACGTCGTAGGTATTTGGGTTCACCGAATGTTTTCTGACGATGTCGATGCTGACGATTTCATATAATCCCGGAAACGCGCGCATCCCCGGATACGCAAACGCCGAATCGAGTTCGGTTTTTACGATCGCTCGCGGGCTGGGTCCACTGACGCAGCCGGCAGCCGACACCAGCGCCAACGCGGCCAGCATCATCAGGATATTCTTGTAATTCATGGCCACCATCACGTCGCCAGCCAGCCTTTGGATTCGTCTCGCCGCATTAGTCTACGACAGCCTCGTGGTCGCGGGGATCTGGATTCTCGGCACGTTTGCCGTGCTGCCTTTAACCGGTGGGGTGGGTGTCACCGCCGGCATGCCCTGGTACCGCATCTACCTGTTCGCCCTGGCCGCGCTGTTCTTCGTCGGTTTCTGGTGCCGCGCAGGCCAGACGCTGGGCATGCAGGCTTGGCGCTTGCGGGTTCGCAGCCGCAGCGGCGGGCGGCTGATGATTACCCAGGGGGTTGTCCGCCTCGTGGTTGCCTGGGTCACACTGGGGCTTGGGTTTCTTTGGTGCCTGATCGACCCTGAGCGACGCGCGCTGCACGACCTGGTCGCGGGCACCGAAGTCGTGCGTGAGCCACGATCGCAATAGATTGTGGCCACCGTGGTCTCAAGCTCTTCGCCCCACAAAACCGCAGAACCCTCATGCTCAGACGATCGATGTTGTGCAGCGCCATGCTGGGCGCATTGCTCAGCATGAACGCCATCGCGTATTCGGCCTCTGGCGGGCGTATTGTCGACGCGCAGAACCGCGTGGTGCAGTTGCGCGGCGTGAACTGGTTCGGTTTCGAAACCGAGACGCACGCGCCCCACGGCCTGTGGGCTCGCGCATGGCAGGACATGCTGTCGCAAATCGAAAGCATCGGCGCGAATGCCATTCGCGTTCCGCTCTGCCCGGCGACCATCGACGGCGTCGCGACACGGGGCCAGGACCCGGCGCTCAATGCCGACCTGCTCGACATGGATTCGGCGCAGTTGCTCGACCACTTCGTTCGCGAGATGAGCGCACGCGGTTTCTACGTGCTGCTGGACCACCACCGGCCGGATTGCGAACGCATCTCACCACTTTGGTACACCCAGGATTATTCCGAGAGCGCCTGGATCGCCGATCTGTCAGAGCTGGCCCGGCGATTTCGGGATGTGTCAGGCGTTATCGGCATTGACCTGAAGAACGAGCCGCATGGCAGCGCGACCTGGGAATCCGGACGTGTCGCAACCGACTGGAACCGCGCGGCCGAGCGTGCGGCCGAAGCGGTGTTAAAAGTGGCCCCGCACTGGCTCATGTTTGTCGAGGGGATCAGCGACACCAGCGAATGCTCACAGCCCGGCCCGGCGTTCTGGGGCGAGAATCTGGAGCCGATGGCCTGCACGCCACTGAATATTCCCGCCGACCGGCTGGTGCTCGCGCCCCACACCTATGGCCCCGATGTTCATCCGCAGCCCTATTTCGACGATCCGCGATTCCCCGCGAATATGCCGGCGATCTGGGAGCGGCGCTTCGGCCAGTTTGTCGCTCAGGGATACACCGTCATGCTGGGCGAATTCGGCGGGCGCTACGGTGAAGGCGATCCACGTGACCGCGCCTGGCAGGATGCGCTGGTCTTCTACCTGATCGGCAAGGGCATCGACAGCGGATTTTACTGGTCGTGGAACCCCAACTCCGACGACACCGGAGGACTGCTACGGGATGACTGGACAACCCTGCATCAGGAGAAAGTAGCGTTGCTACGCACACTTTGGTTCGGTAACCCACGACCGCCCGAACGTGCACCGGAGGCAACCTTCGAGGAGGCGCATGCCCCTACGCCGATGCCTCCACATGCCGGCAAACCGCCCCGTCCCACACCGGCATCTGCCATCACGACGCAGGTCGATCGCCTGTCGACATGGGAGCAAGGCCAGTGCGAGCAGGTGACTGTACGTAACGACTCGCGGCATGCCGTTCTATGGAAAACCACCCGACCACTAGACGGAACAATTTCGCAGCTCTGGAACGCCGTCATGACCAGCACGGACCTGGGCTCGGAGTTCCGGGGCGTGTCGTGGAACGCCACCCTGGCGCCCGGCACAAGCGCCCACTTCGGTTATTGCCTGGAACGACGAACGACCAACCGCCCAGCGTCGCCACCCACCAGCCGGGGCGTATCCACACAGCTCGCCGTGCAATCCGACTGGGGCGCGGGCTATTGCGTGCAGGCGAAGGTGCGCAACACTGCGGCGGATACGATCACCTGGTCCGCAGAGGTTCCGATCGATGGGCGGGTACGCGAACTCTGGAATGCGCGGTTCAGCCGCGAGGGCGACACGCTGACCGTCATCGGCGAACCTTACAACGCGCAGCTCGCACCCGACGCACAGACGCAATTCGGTTTTTGCGCATTGCGCTAATCGCGTGACAGACTGAGCGACGATGCTCAGAGACACTGCTATGCGAACTCTTGTGGCGCTCGCGCTTTGCGCCTGCCAGGGATCGGCCCTCGCCGGTAGCGCCGACGACTTCGACTTTTGGGTCGGTCGATGGGCCTTGACCTGGGGCTCGGACGGTCAGGCCACCAACACCGTCGCCAAAGTGCTGGATGGCAAGGTCATCCAGGAGCAATTCGATGCCCGTCCGAATGATCGGCTCGTCGGGTTGAGCTTATCGGTCTACGACGCCAAGTCGGATGAATGGAAACAGACCTGGGCCGACAACACTGGCGCCTATCTGGATTTCACCGGCGGCCTGAATCCGGACGGCACCATGGAATTGTTCCGCCCCGCCACATCCGAGGATGGCGACCCCATGCTGCAGCGCATGGTTTGGTACAACATCCGGGGCAACTCGCTGGACTGGAACTGGGAACGATCACTCAACGGCGGCCAGAGCTGGGAAACCGTGTGGAAGATCCACTACGAGCGCATCAAGGTGTCTGGGCGTTAGCGAAGCGCCGACTGAATCAATAAGCCAGCTAGAAGTTAACGGCCGCTCCGACGCGAAACTCCGTGGTATCAAGCGTCTCGTAGTCTTGCGCCGACAGCACGATGGAAAACGCGTCGGTGAGACCCCAGCGGAATCCGCCGACGAAAACGCGCTCGTCTTCGAAGGTGTCATCATCGGCATCGGTGATGTCGATATAAGTGTATCGACCGAACAGCTCGCTCTGATCCCCGATCGGCAAGGAAAGTCCCAGCGATCCGCCGACGCCATTGTTCTGGATGGACGTGACCTCCGTCATCGGAGTGGCCGGATCGTCGTCCTGCAAGCGAACGCGCATGTGCTCGAAGCTGACGGCGACCTGTAGTGCCAAACCCCCAGCATCTTCGAACACCAGCCGCGGGCCGGCACCAACGCTGGCCGTCACGAAGTCCAGCTCCGGCGATTTCTGATCATGCCGCCAGTCAAAATCCGCATACCACGCGGCGTAGTCCCAGAACGACTTGGCGAAGCGGAAGCCGAACCCCAGATCGCTGTCGCGATCCGGTCCGTCCATGCCGAATTCGGTCTGCCCGTAGTGCAGTTCAAAATAATTGGCCTGGGTGGAATTTGCCGCGCAAACCCCCGCCCAAGCCAGCAGGCCCAAGATGGCCAGTCCCTTGATCATCGGAATCTCCGTTCCAGTTGCGTCTCCTGCAATCGATCATAGCGGAGTCGGTCAACGGACGGACATTGAGCAGCCTTGCCGTTCATGAAACACGAAGCCGGAACCGGCCGATCAGGATCCCGGTTGCTTCACGACGCGCAGGTACGAGGTCTTCGCATCCCAGCCATTGGGAAATTTGGTACGCGCTTCTTCGTCGGATACCGACGGCACGATGATCACGTCATCGCCCGACTCCCAGTTCACCGGAGTGGCGACCTGGTGTTGATCGGTGAGCTGCAGGGAATCGAGCACCCGCAGAATCTCGTTGAAGTTGCGCCCGGTGGACGCCGGATAGGTGAGCGTTAACCGGACCTTCTTTTGCGGATCGATGATGAAGACCGACCGCACGGTCAACGTGCTGCTGGCGTTGGGGTGGATCATGCCGTACAGCTCGGACACCTTGCGATCCGCATCGGCGATCATCGGAAAGTTCGGTTTAACGCCTTGAGTCGTCTCGATATCCTTGGACCAGCCGTGGTGATCGTCGACAGAATCCACCGACAAGCCGATCACCTTGGTGCCACGTGCTTCGAACTGGTCCTTCAGCTTGGCCGTGTAACCGAGCTCGGTCGTGCAAACCGGCGTGTAGTCCTTGGGGTGCGAGAACAGCACACCCCAGGCGTCACCCAACCACTCGTGGAATCGCAGACGACCTAGCGTGGTGTCTGCCTCGAAATCAGGGGCCAAATCGCCAAGTTGTAGCGCCATGTCGCATGCCTCTTTGTGAACCTGCGCCAAACCATGCGCCCGGCGCCAGCAAGTCTCAAGACATGTGCTTATAGCGTCTGCGCCACTCGGGAGCGCCGCACCAGTCGCCATGCGAGCAAGACGCCGGCGCTGCCCAGCCCGGCGATGATGCCCCACCACAGCGCGTTCGGGCCTTGACCAAACCCGAACGCCAGTACGGTGCCGATCGGCATTCCGATACCCCAGTACGCCACCAAGGTAATCAGCATGGGCCAGTTCGTATCCTTGAAACCACGCAGCGCACCGGCTGCCGAAGCCTGCAAGCAATCGAACACCTGGAACAAGGCGGCCCAGAACAACAAACCCACGGCCAACGGCGCGACCTGCTCACTCGCGGTGTACAACCGCACGATGTACTCCGGAATCATCAAGATCAGCGCGGCAGAGAAACAGGCAAACGCCAGACTCAGTGCGACACCGGTCCAGCTGGCCCGCCTTGCGGCATCCGGATCACCACGACCAATGGCATGGCCGACACGCACCGTCGTGGCAAACGCGAACCCCAACGGCACCATGAAGCAGACCGACGAGAAGTTGATCGCAATCTGATGCGCCGCGGCCGGAACATCGCCAAAACGCGCCATGACCAGCGACGTGGCCCCGAAAAAGCCGGCCTCAAAGGTCAACATCGCCGCGATCGGCAAGCCCACAACCAGCCAGTCGCGGATGGTGCTCCATTGCGGCGCCACCCAGCGGCGGAACAACGCCAACGCGCGCAGGTAACGATTCGTGTGATAGGCGATGACGAACAATGCGAGCATCACCGTATCGGCTATGGCCGTTGCGTAGCCGCACCCCACGGCACCGAGCTGCGGCGCCCCCCAATGGCCCCACATCAGTATGTAGTTGAGCAACACGTTGACCAGCAGCCCAATGATGCCGACCAGCAGGAACGGGCGCGTCTCCCCCATGCCGTCCGCACCAAAACGCAGCACCAGCATGACCGCAAACGCTGGCGAACCCAGCGACACCGCCCGCAGATAGCCGGCTGCCGATGCTGTGCCTTGCTCGGACAGCCCTAGATGCTGCATCAACGGTGCCGCCGTCACTTGCATGAGCACCAACAACACGAGGCCCACCACCACCGCCACCCAGAGGCACTGCTGCAGATAATGTCCAATGCGATCCGGCACTTCACCGCCACCACGCTGCTGCGCAACAATCGGCGACAAACCGTTCGCCAGTCCGATGACCAGCAGGCCCAGAATCATCCAGTAGCTGGAGCCGGACGCGACCGCCGCAAGATCCGTAGCCGACAGTCGGCCCGCCATGATCGTATCCGCCACGCGGGAGCCCATCATCGCCAGCTGGGCCAGCACGATTGGCGTCGCCAGGCGAAGGCAGGCGCGGATTTCAGCCATCAGCGCGGGCATGAACGGGGCTCCTGAACACGGAGAGGGCGCGGGAGTCTAGCGAAATCGTCCGCCCATCGGAGACACAACGCTGCGCGCGCCCCCGCTGCCTTTAATGGCACGGTGAAGTCCTGAATCTAAGTGCTTCTTTTAACGGCAATTTGACATGGCTTCGCTATTGTTTGGACGACACCGCTCTATTACTCTGCACACAGAAGGGATCGAGCTGGCGCAGTGACGCCGCCTCACCAAGCCGGGGGTTTAGATGAATACGCAGTTTTCCGCATGGCTACGCGCATTGGCGCTGGCCACAATCAGCGCTTGTGTCGTCGCTTGTGGCAGCGACAACACGTTGTCTGGCAACGGTGACGGCACTGGAGGCGGAACCGGCGGCACACCCGACCCCGGCGACCCCGTCGACGAAATCGTATTGCGGATGGGTGTGCTCGACGACAACTCCGGCACGTTCACGCAGAACGTGATCTTTGTGGAGCAATCGCCGATTGCCGACGGGGTCGGCACCACCCTTCGCGTCGACATTGTCGACGAGAACGGCGCGCCGTACATCGATAATTCCATCTCTGTCGATTTCTCGGCGGGTTGCGCGGATTCGTCGGCGCTGCCGACAAATCGCACGACCGGAACCACCGGGCGCGCCTCCACGATCTACACGGGCACCGTGGCCTGCGCGGGGCTGGACGCGATCACCGCGACCGCGACATTCGGCGATCAGACTCTCAGCGCCTCCGGCAGCGTCGACGTGCGCGTCGTGCGCATGGGTTCACTGACCGGCGGGAGTTTCAATGAGGGCGTCGTGGCGGTCGGGCAATCCCCGATCGCGACCCGTGGCTCGTCAGGCCTGCGCGTCGACTTCGTGGACCAGAACGATAATCCGATCTCGTCGGCAGCGCTGACCGTCTCTTTCTCCAGCGCAATCTGTACCGGTGATGCCACGCTGGATTCGCCAGTCACCTCTGTGAACGGGGTCGCCCGGTCCACCTTCCAGGACGCGGGCTGCGCCAGCGGCGCCGAGATTACCGACACGATCACGGCCACAACGACAGCGTTCGGAAAAGCGCTTTCTGCCGCCGGAAATCTCACGGTACAACCCGCCAACCTCGGTGCACTCGAGTTTGTCCAGGCCGATCCTCCTGTGATCGGCTTGCGCGGAACCGGCGGCCAGGGCATTCCTGAAACCTCCACGGTGACCTTCCTGCTTCGCGATGAAGTAGGCGACCCTGTCGAGGGCGAAACGGTGGTCTTTGTTCTGGACCGCAATACCGGCGGCATCGAACTGTCCGATTCTCAAGGCATCACGAATTCGGACGGGCAGGTGGCTGTGGTCGTACGCGCAGGCACGGTGCACACCTCCGTCCGGGTGCGCGCCGAAGCCACCGATGGCAACTCGGGCGAAACCATCTCTAGCCAGTCGGACCAACTGGTGATTTCTTCGGGCATCGTGGATAACGACAGCTTCTCGCTCACAGCCGAGTGCTTCAATCTGGAAGCCTTCGATTACGACGGTGTGGAAACCGGCGTGAACATCCGTCTGGCAGACCGGTTCAACAACCCGGTCCCCGAAGGCACTGCAGTCGCGTTCACCACCGAGGAAGGTTCCATCGACGGCCAGTGCTTTGTCGACGCCACCGGAGCTTGCTCGGTTGTCTGGCGCAGCCAAGGTCGTCGGCCGGTGGATGGCCGCACGACCGTGCTGGCAACCGCGACGGGTGAAGAGAGCTTTTTTGACAGCAATGGCGATGGCGTCCATCAGGATGGCGAGCAGAATCTCGCCGAGCAGGACCTGCCAGAGGCATTCCTCGACCGGGACGAGGACGGCGTTTACGACATCGCCGGCTTCGGGGGTAATGGCCGCCAGACACCGAATCGACCGTTTACAGCCATCGAGGCGGATTCGAACGTCGACTTCAACAACGACAACCTGCACAACGCGGCCAGTGGCAGCTTCACCGGCCTGTTGTGTGAAAGCGGCTGCGACGACCCGAACGAAGGCACGTTGCTCAGCGTGCGCGAATCCCTCGTGCTGATTTTCTCCGGATCGGGGGCTGTTCTCGACGGGCAGTACATGGCGGACAGCGACGGCTTCAATGACAGCCTGCTCGTTCTCGACCGGACAGGCACCGACCCGTCACCTACCGGAGTGGCGCTGACGACCAATTCCGGTGATTTCGACGACACGATGAACCTCGGCCAGCAGTTCGATAACGCCGGCGACCCGACGTTCTTCGTGGGGGGCGCGTCACTGGGCGTGATCCTGCGCGATGCGCGTGGTCAGCCGCTGCCTGTCGGCACGACCATCACTGTCGAAAGCGATGTAGGTTCACCGGTCGGCGTGACCAGCTACGAGGTGCTCTGCACGACCAGCGACGCGCTGCTCTCGCACCTCTATGTCTTCTCGATCGACGGACCTGATCCCGACGCCGAGGCGGACAACGGGTCGATCCGAATCACCGTGACCACCCCACGCGGCATCATCAGCCGCCAGAGCTACGGTGTGACGTTCACCCCCGCCCCTGAGGGACCTTGATCCATCGCGCTAACGGCCAATGTCGTGCTTGCGTAACAAGCCACGCAGCTTGTCGTAGCTAAGCCCGAGCGCCTCCGCCGTGCGTCCCTGGTGATGCTGATGCGCATCCAGGGCGTGCGTCAGGCGCGCGGCCTCGAACTCTGCGACGACTTCGGTAAAGTCATACGGATAGCGAATCTGCGCCTCAGGTACAGGCGCTGATGTTGTCGCGCCGGCCGGGGCGCTGTCCGGCATCCGGCTGCTCGGGCGAAATGGCGATGCGAAGGGGTCGAATTCAATCCGGGAGACCGGCTTGCCGGGCACAGCGCGGTACACCGCCCGTTCCACCACGTTCTTGAGCTCACGCACGTTGCCCGGCCAGGCGTAGTTCTCCAAGGTCGCCGAGGCCGCGCCGGTGAAGCCGGCAAAGTATTCGTGCCGCAGCTGCTTCACCATGCCCTTGGCGAAGTGTTCGGCCAGCGGAACGATGTCCTCCGGGCGAAACCGTAGGGGTGGCAGCGTGAGCACGTCGAACGACAGGCGGTCCAGCAAATCTTCCCGAAAACGGCCTTCGGCCGCCCACGCCGGCAGGTCGACGTTTGCGGCGCCGATAATCCGGACATCCACCTGCCGCATCTCATTTGAACCGACCCGCTCGAACTGTCCGTACTCCACGACCCTGAGCAACTTCTCCTGCAAGCGCAGCGACATGGAAGCCAGCTCGTCGAGGAACAGTGTGCCGCCGTCCGCCGTTTCAAAACGGCCGGCGCGAGACTTACTGGCGCCGGTGTAGGCACCGGCCACATGCCCGAACATTTCGGACTCCAGCAGCTCTTCGTTAATCGCGGCACAGTTCAGCTTGATGAACGGCCGGTCCCATCGCTCAGACAGATAATGCAGCCGGGCGGCGATGAGTTCCTTACCGGTGCCGCGCTCGCCGATCACCAGCACTGGCTTGGCCAGCGGTGCCACCTGCGATAAGCGCTCAAGCAGATCAAGGAAGGACTCGGATTCACCGATCAGGGATTCTGCTTCTCGCTCCATGCCGCTCAACCCGGTCAATTTGACCAAATCTTGGGGCAATTAACCTATAAAGGCAATGGAGCTCGCTTGGGAGTAATAATCTTTTCTTTTATAATCAATGTCTTATCTGGTTTTCAAAAGATGGCACAGGTGTTGGAATAAAGAGGCTGTGACCCAAACACCGCTTACAGGGAGTTCTGACATGATCCGCACTATCGCCATCGCCGCCGTCCTCGCAGCCAGCATGACCACCAGCGCCCACGCGTCCCCGAACGTGCGCGATGCGATCCATGCGGCGACATCACACGCCATTGCCACACAGGGCAATCGCGCGCTGAAGCACATCAAAGACGAAGCGTTTCGCATTCTTCGTCCCGTACTTCCGGAGCCTGCTCCGGTAGTCGAATCTGCCGAGCAGTCCGCCCTCAAGAAGGCGGACTAAGGCGAGCCCGATCCCACCAATACTTGGAGCCAAACATGGGTATTTACTCTCGACTGTCCGACATCATCAATTCCAACATGCATGCCATGCTGGACAAGGCGGAAGATCCGGAAAAACTGGTCCGCCTGATCATTCAGGAAATGGAAGACACCTTGGTTGAGGTGCGCTCGACCTCCGTCCGCACCATCGCTCGGAAGAAAACGCTGGAGCGCAAGCACAGCGCCCTGAATCGCGACGCGGCGGAGTGGGAACGCAAGGCCGAGCTCGCAATTCGCCATGAGCGCGAAGACCTGGCGCGCGCCGCCCTGCTGGCCAAGCAGCGCATTGTCGACGTCCAAAACGAGATCAGCGAGGAGCTGAACGCGCTGGACACCGAGCAAGACAAGCTCGACACGGACATCGCCAAGCTGAAGAGCAAACTGGCTGATGCCAAGGCACGGCAGAAGACCATCGTGTTACGCAAGCGCTCCGCGACGACGCGCGTACGCGTGCAGCAACAGGTCAACAGCGAGAAGATCGATGACGCCATGGTGCAGTTCGAGGCCTACGAGCGCCGCATCGATTCGCTAGAAGCCGAGGCAGAATCGTATGATCTGGGTCGCCAGGATCTGAATGACGAGTTTGCCGAGCTGGAAAGCTCCGACCAGGTTGAGGAAGAGCTGGCGGCCTTGAAGGCCCGCGTCCGCACGCCAGACGCTCCTTCTGACAAATAAACCAACATCGCAAGGCTAGGGAGTCCGATGGACGAACTCTTTCCACTGCTCGTCATCCTGCTGGTGGTCGTGGCGCCGACCTGGATCGCGTTTCACTACATCACGATCTGGAAGAAGCACAAGCCAGTCAGCTCGGAAGATCAGGATGCCAAGATCCGGCAACTGGAGCAGTCCGCACGCCGTATGCGGCATCGCCTGGAGGCTCTGGAAGCCATCCTGGATGCCGAAGTCCCCAACTGGAGACGCAAGTCATGAAACGCAGCCGCTCGCTAAACCTGCACCGCGACCCCGACAATGGCTGGATCGCCGGTGTCTGCGCGGGGTTGGCCACCTACTTTGACGTGGACCGCAAGGTGGTCCGAATCATCATGGTGCTGGGACTGATCTTTTTTGCCTGGCCGACGCTCATCGCCTATGTCGTCGCCGCCTGCTTGCTGCCAAAGAAGTCGCGCGCCGCCGAAGCGACTACCGCGACAGCGGATTTCGAAGCGGATGACACCGATCCGGACAACATGGCGTACACGCCGAATCTGCATGAGGTCGAAGATGATTTCGACCACTTGGAGCGCAAGCTTCGGGGGCTGGAAGCTTATCTGTCCTCCAAGGACCTGGAGCTGAACCGCGCGTTCCGCAACCTGGAACGTGGCGAGAACCGCGCGTCGGGCTAAACCGGGCGCGGTGGCAACGAATAGCTGCCCGTCGCCACCGCCACCGGTTCGGGATCATCGACGCTGTGCACGTCAACCGTGCAGATCACCAGCCGCCGCCCGAGCTTGAGGATCCGGGCCCGGGCTTCGATATCCCGCATCTCGGGCCGGCGGAGAAAATGGATGTTCGTGTCGGTGGTCACCGCCAACAACTCCGCTCCCAAGTGGCCGAGTATGACCGCGTACATGGCCGAATCCGCCGCCGCAAACATCATCGGCCCCGACAGCGTGCCGCCCGGCCGTACCATGGTCGCGTCTACCGGCATGCGGATCGTCGCGCGACCCGGTGCCAGTTCGGTGACCTGCAACCCCGCGGCCCGTGGTAAGCCGGCGTGCAACAGGCGCTGGACATCGGCAGCCGCCAGCACCGGCTTCAAGTTCGTCTCTTCCATCCCGCTAGTTTGCCACGCCGGCCGTCCATCCATACCCGCCCGCAAGCACTGCAGCTACCGCTCGGCATAGCGGGTCAACATCGCATCGCGATAAGCCACCCATTGGCCGGCGGCAATGGCATCACGTGCCCCCCGCATCAGTTCAAGATAGTGATGCAGGTTGTGAATGGTGTTCAGCCGCGCGCCGAGAATCTCGTTGCAGCGGTGCAGGTGGTACAGATAGGCACGCGAGTAATGCTGACAGGTGTAACAGGCGCAGCTGTCGTCGAGCGGATTCGGGTCTTCCCGATGCCGCGCATTGCGGATCCGGACGACGCCCTGGCTGGTGAACAAATGCCCGTTGCGGGCGTTACGCGTCGGCATCACGCAATCAAACATGTCCACGCCACGATCAATGCCCTCGATCAGGTCCCGCGGCGTTCCGACACCCATGAGGTAGCGCGGCCTGTCGAGGGGCAGCTGCGGCGACAACGTCTCCAGCACCATCAACCGCTCTTCGCGCGACTCGCCCACCGACAGCCCGCCAATGGCGTATCCATCGAAACCGACATCGATCAGCCCCGACAAGGACTCAGACCGCAGCTCCGGGTACATGCCGCCCTGGACGATGCCGAACAGCAGGTTCACATTGTCGGCGTGGGCTTCGCGGCAGCGGCCAGCCCACCGCAGCGACAGGCGCATGGATTCCGCGGCAGCGGATTCTGATGCGGGATACGTTGTGCATTCATCGAACTGCATGACAATGTCCGAACCCAATGCGTGCTGGACATGGATCGATCGCTCCGGGGTGAGCTCTACCCGGTCGCCGTTGACCGGCGACCGGAATACGACGCCCTGCTCCGTCAGCTTGCGCAGCTCGGTGAGGCTCCAGACCTGAAACCCGCCGGAATCGGTGAGGATCGGTCCATCCCAGTGCATGAAGCGGTGCAGCCCGCCGAGATCCTGCATCACGCGCTCGCCCGGCCGCAGCATCAGATGAAAGGTGTTGCCTAGAATCACGCTTGCCCCGAGGCCACGCAGCTCCTCGGGCGTCATCGCCTTGACCGTGCCATAGGTGCCCACGGGCATGAACACCGGCGTTTCAATCACGCCGTGCTGGGTTTGCAGCCGCCCCCGACGAGCGCCGCCATTCTGATTCAGGCAGACAAAGCTCATGTGCACACCCCCGGTTGCGGTGTCAGCCACATCGCGTCGCCATAGCTGAAAAAGCGATACTGCTGCGCAACGGCGTGGCGGTAGGCGCGCATCACCGTGTCATGACCCGCGAAGGCACAGACCAGCATCAGCAGGGTGGATTCCGGCAGGTGGAAATTGGTCATCAGCGCATCGACCACGCGGAAACAATCACCCGGCTTGATGAACAGGCGGGTGTCGCCGTCCATGGGCCGGAGTTCACCGTCGACGCTGGCCGCCTCGAGCGCGCGCACCACGGTGGTCCCGATGGCGACGACACGACCGCCTCGCTCGCGGGTCTCGGCCACTGCATCGACGGTCTGCGCAGGCACCTGGACACGCTCGGCATGCATGCGGTGCTCTTCGAGCCGATCGGCGCGAACCGGCTGAAAGGTGCCGGCGCCCACCCACAGGGTCGTGGTGGCAAAGCCGACGCCGCGATCGGCCATGGCTTGCAGCAGCGCTGCATCGAAATGCAGCCCGGCGGTGGGCGCCGCGACCGCGCCGGGCTGCCTGGCAAACACCGTTTGGTAACGCTCGGCGTCCTCCACGGTATCCGGCCTCTTGATGTATGGCGGCAGCGGCATGTGGCCGATGTCGCTCAGCACATCGGACCAGATGGCTTGCGGCAGCTGCAGGACGAACAGCCCATCTTCCTGCCGCCCCAGCACGTTGACGTCGACGCCGCCGTCGAGCGTCAGGCGACCTCCTGATTTCGGTGACTTGCTGGACCGCAGGTGCGCCCATGCGAGCCTCGGCTCGACGATGCGCTCAATCATCACCTCGACCTGTCCGCCCGTTGCCTTGCGGCCGAACACCCGCGCAGGGATCACCCGCACATCATTGGTCACGACCAGATCGCCGGGGTTCAGGCAGGCCGGCAGATCACGCACCATCGAGTCAACAAGACCAGCGGTCTGTCCGGACACCTGGAGCAACCGGGCGCCGGCCCGGTCAGGCAAGGGTTGCTGCGCAATCAGTGTCTCGGGCAATTCGTAGTGGAAATCGGATCGACGCATTCGAACATCGCAGATACGTGAGGGCGCGGATCATACGTGAGCAAACCGCGCGGCATGAGCCGTGCTTTACAATCGTCCGCAACAAGATCATGACATGGGGGGATTCGTGGCTGCTGCACGCGAACATTGGGGAAGCCGATTCGGATTCATCATGGCCGCCGCGGGCTCCGCGGTCGGCCTCGGCAACATCTGGAAGTTCCCATACGAAACCGGCGCCAACGGTGGCGGCGCGTTTCTGCTGCTCTACCTGCTATTTATCGTGGTGTTCGGCGCCTCGTTAATCCTCGCGGAAATGGTCCTGGGCCGTGCCAGCGGCCAAAATCCGGTCGGCGCATTTCGCAGCCTGGGGGGTGGGCGTTGGCCGCTAGTGGGCTATCTGGGCGTGTTCACCGGCTTTGTCATTCTCTCCTTCTACATCGTCATTGCCGGTTGGACCATCGCTTACATGGGCTTCATGCTCGACGGCAGCCTCATCAGCGGCGATGCCGAGAGCATCGGCGCGAAATTCAGCGCGTTTATCAGCGGGGGCGCCACGCCGGTGCTGCTCGCTGGCCTGTTCATGGTCGCCACCGTGATCGTCGTGCTGGGCGGCATCGGCAAGGGCATCGAGCGGGCGTCCAAACTGTTGATGCCGGTGCTTTTTGTGCTGCTGCTGGTTTTGATTGCCCGATCGGTGTCGCTACCGGGCGCGGGTGAAGGTCTGCGCTTTTTTCTGGTGCCGGACTGGAGCAAGGTCGACGGCGGCACGTTCACCTCGGCCATCGGCCAGGCGTTCTTTTCGCTGTCACTCGGCATGGGCGCCCTCATCACCTATGGCTCTTATCTTCCCAAGACCACACCGATGCCCGGCTCGGCCGCGATCATCGTCGGGCTGGATACGCTGGTCGCCCTGCTCGCCGGCTTCATGATTCTGCCCGCCGTATTTGCCTACGGGCTCGATCCCGCTGCCGGGCCCGGCCTGACCTTCGTCACCCTGCCGGTGGTGTTCTCGCAGATGCCTGCCGGCGCGATCTTCGGCTTCGTATTCTTCGCACTATTGTTCGTCGCCGCGCTGACATCGGCCGTCTCATTGCTGGAAGTCGTCGTGACCTACCTGGTCGACGAAACCCGCCTGACGCGGCGCCCGGCCGCGCTAATCGCCGGCTGCATCTGCTTTGGCCTGGGCGTGCCGTCGTCGCTGTCGCAAGGTGCGGTGGATATCCAGATATTCGGCATGGACTTCCTCACCGCGGCCGCCTCGCTGACCGATCTGCTCCTGCCTATTGGCGGGCTATGCACGGCCCTGTTTGTCGGGTGGAAGCTGGGACCGAAGTCCGTGGCCCTGGTCACCAATAACGGAACCCAGCGGTTCGCGCTGGCGACCGTCTGGCTATTCATTCTTCGCTTTGTCGCGCCGATCGGCATCGCCTATGTACTGATCAGCGGGATGCTCTGATGCAGAAATTCTTCGACATCATCAACGCCATTAACGGCGTGATGCTCAGCGTGCCCATGCTGCTGGCCCTGCTTGCGGTGGGATTGCTCTTCACCATCTGGACTCGATTCTGTCAGTTTCGCTCGCTGACACATGGCGTCGGCCTGCTGACCGGCCGCTGGACCAGCGGGGATGGCGCCGGTGCCATTTCGCACTTCCAGGCGTTGTCGGCCGCGTTGTCAGCCACCGTTGGCCTGGGCAACATCGCCGGTGTCGCCATCGCCGTGGAACTGGGCGGGCCCGGCGCCGTGTTCTGGATGTGGATGATCGGGCTGGTGGGCATGGCGGTCAAAACCACCGAGGTGACGCTCTCGATGCTGTACCGGGATACCACCGATCCCGACAATCCACATGGCGGCACGATGTGGGTGGCGAAGCGCGCCCTGCCCGAACTGTCGGGCCGGCTGAAAACCGCCGGACCGGTCATCGGCGGCCTGTTCACTTTGCCGCTGATCCTGTTCGCGCTCACCGGCGGCAACATGTTCCAGGCCTGGAGCGTGTCCGATACCACCCATGCCTACTTTGGCGTGCCGCCGTGGATCTCGGGACTGGTCCTGGCCACGATTGTGGGCCTCGTGATTCTGGGCGGCATCCGCCGTATCGGCATTATTGCCGGCACGCTCGTACCGCTGATGTGTGCGATCTACATCGTCGCCGGGCTGTTTGTCATCTTCATCAACCGCGACGTCGTCCCGGACGTGTTTGCGCTGATCTTCACCTCCGCGTTTTCCGCAGCCGAAGGCACCGGCGCGTTCGTCGGTGCGAGCTTCGGCACGGCCTTCATCTTCGGCATGAAGCGCGCGCTGTTCTCGTCGGAGGCAGGCTTGGGGAGCGCCCCGATTGCGCATTCCGCGGTCAAGACTGATGAGCCCGTGACCGAAGGCGTCGTGGCCGGCCTGGAACCCTTCATTGACACCATTGTGGTCTGCACGATCACCGCGCTGGTCATTCTCAGCAGCGGCATCTGGCAACGCCAGGCGGCAGGAAGTTTTGAGCCCCCGGTAGAACTGGTGCAAACCGCAGCGGGCTGGCAGCCCAGCGTCACCGAACTGCCCGACGGCGATTGGCAGGCGGGCGCGCAGGTGTTCACTATCATCGAGATCGATGGCGAGCGTACCCGCCTATATGGACGGGTGAGCGGCGATCAAAACCTGCAGTGGCGCTCCGTCGTGTCGGACACCCAGCCACGGCTGCTCGACAACGGCCTTTACGCCGACTACACCGGCGCCACCCTGACCGCCAAGGCCTTCGATAGCGGCGCTGACGGCCTGGGCAAGTGGATGGTGACCATGGCGGTCTGGCTATTCGCGATCTCGACCATTATTACCTGGAGCTACTATGGCGAGCAGGGCGTCATCTACCTCGCCGGCCCACGCTGGGTCGTGCCCTATCGAGCCGTCTGGTGCGTCCTCATCGTCGTCACCTGTCTTGGGTTCATCCGCACCTCTGGCGAGTTGGATTCCATCAGCACGGTTGCTCTGGGCTTCATGCTGGTGATCAATCTGCCCATCATGCTGCTGCTCGGCAGTCGTATGGTTCATCAGTATCGTGACTACTTTGACCGCATCCGCCGCGGCGAAATCCGACCGAACAATGGATGACTCACGCGCGCCACATGACCAGGCGCCGAGGCTCGGCGTGCTGCTGGTCAACCTGGGCAGCCCCGAAGCGCCCAGCCCACGGGCGATTCGTCGCTATTTGCGAGAATTTCTATCCGACTCCCGAGTGATCGAAATTCCGCGCTTGCTGTGGCTGGCGATTCTCTATCTGTTGGTTCTGCCCTTCCGGCCTGGGCGGATTGCCAAGGGCTACCAGGCAATCTGGACCGATCGCGGCAGTCCGCTCGCCGTGTACACGGCCGATCTGGCAAGCGCGCTGCAGATCCGAATGGCTCAGCGCATTCCGGGGCCGGTTACCGTTGACTGGGCGATGCGCTACGGCAGCCCATCCATTCATACCAAGTTGAGCCAGCTCAAAGCGGCCGGTGCAGAGCGGCTGTTGATCGTCCCCCTCTATCCGCAGTACTCGGGCACGACCACGGCGAGCGTGTTCGATGCCGTGACGGCAACACTGCGGGGCTGGCGCTGGATACCGGAACTGCGCTTCGTCACCGCGTATCACGATCATGGGGCCTACATTGATGCCTTGTGTGAATCTGTCCGAAACCACCCGTCCAGCAACTCACCCGAAGCGCGGCATCTGGTGATGTCATTCCACGGCATTCCGCAGCGATACATCGAGCAGGGAGACCCCTATTTCTGCCACTGTCATAAGACAGCGCGGCTGCTGGCCGACGCGCTCGACCTGAAGCCAGGTGAATACAGCGTCAGCTTCCAAAGCCAGTTCGGAAAGGCACAATGGGTGGGACCGTCAACCAGCGACACACTGACCCGATTGGCGGAGGCCGGCACGAAAGAGCTGCGTGTTGTCTGCCCAGGATTCGCCGCAGACTGCATCGAGACACTGGAAGAAATCCAGATCGAGAACCGCGATATCTTCCGCGACGCCGGCGGTGAAACGCTTCACTACGTTCCCGCCCTCAATGCCACGCAGGGCCATGTCCAGGCCATGGAGTCTCTGGTCATCCAACATGCATCCGGCTGGCCGGAAGCCCTGGGCGATAGCGCTCAGCGCGACCGTCGCAACGCGCCGCATCGGGTGCGGAGCTTAGAAGACGGCGCGTAGCCTTCGGCTGCGATCAATCCGGTGCGGTCGGGTCGATTCCCCACAAGACACGGCCGATCGCGGACTGAAACGCCTGTTGACCACGACCCACCGGCGCCAAACGCCTTGAAACGCCAACCGGTTCACGCTCAGCGCCCGACCTAAGCGGCGCCACCGGAGCTGACACAGCCTCCAGACCCGGTAGTGCAGCGATTGCCCCAGCCTCTGGTGCCGCGGGCTTCGTGGCTTGCATTGCGACGGATGATTCGTCGTGGAACGCGCTGCTTACATCAGCTTGAGCTTGGGTGTTTAACCTATCCGGCGCTGCGGCGACGGCGCGGTCGGGGGACGGCATGGGCCGACCCGTGACCGGGCGACCGACAATCACCCGCGGCTCTCCTAACGCCAAACGCTGAGCCGCCGAGCAGCCCGTCGAACCAGGCACGGTGGAAATCGGGGTGCCTGGACATTGATCGATTCCATCCGGGATGCCATCGCCATCACCGTCGATCGCACAGCCATCGGGGTCGATGCTCGCGCCCACCGCAGAGACCGGACAGCGGTCGTCGACATCGGGAATGCCGTCTTCATCGGCATCCGGAAGATCAGAACAGCCGCGCGCGTCGACAGGTTGCCCCGGCCGGGTGTACGGGCATTCGTCGATCTCGAACGGAACACCGTCGCCGTCGCCGTCGACAATAAACCCGGCACCCCAGACCGGAACGGTCATGAGGCACAGGCAGAGTCCGGCACGCCAGTGTCGAAAAGTTGGGTCCCCAAGCATTGAGAAAATCTACCTGTTTCGCGCAACACGGTCCATAAAAAAACCCCCGAGGGCATAAAAGCCATCAGGGGTTCCTCAAGCCGGACGGCACCAGGGCCGTCCGGCACTTCAGGTCTTACTTGCCGCGGGCGCGGATTTCGCCACGACGGTTCAACAAGCGGCCCTGCGGCGTCTTGTTGCTGGCAACCGGCTGAGTTTCGCCGAAGCCAAGCGTCACGATGCTATCCGGGTTCACACCCTTGCGGACGAGGTAGTCACGCACGGCGTTTGCACGACGCGTGGACAGTCCGGAGTTGTACTCCTTCGTGCCGACACTGTCGGTATGGCCGGTGATCTGCACGGTGACTTCCTTGTATTTCTCCTGCAGCGAGCGGATCTCGGCAGCGGTGTTATCCAGCAGCACCGATGCGTATTCGCTGATCGCAGAGCTGTCGAAGGCGAAGTTGACGTCTTCGAAGCGGCGCTCGACCGGCTCGGTCTGACCGCTGGACTCCAGCGGAACACCGAACTCGTCTACAGCGACCCCGGCAGGGGTGCGTGGCGAGCGATCCAGATCATCGGGTACGCCATCGCCGTCCGAATCAAGCGGGCAGCCAACGGCATCGACCGGAACACCGGATGGCGTGCCGGGGCAGCGGTCGTAGCGATCGCCCACTCCGTCACCATCGGAATCAGTCACACCGCCCGGAGCCGGCAGCGCCGGCGCAGTTTCGGTCTTGCGACCGACCGGGAAAACCAGACCCAGGCTGACGACCATCTCGCCGAAGTCGTTGCCGTTATAGAGGTCGTCTTCCGCAAACGTGTGGCGGTAGCGAGAATCCAGACGCAGCCCGACATCCGGACCTTCCGGCTTCTTGAGGAAGAAACCGAGCCCGATATCAGCGAACGCTTCATTCGACGTGAAGCCCGCGCCTTCCGGCTCGGTCCGCGCCAGACCGAAGCCGATCGAACCATAGGATTGGATCAGGTTGGTCGCCGGCAGGAACAGCATGTTATTGAGGCGGTAGCCGTAGACGGTCCAGTCCTGCGGGCCGGAGAAATCTTCGTAGAACAGCCCGATTTCCGTGCCCCACTTTTCATTGACGGCCAGGCCCACAGAAACCTCTGCGCCATATGCGTCGTCGGTGTTCCGATCGTCATCTGCGGCGATGAGACGGACTTGCGGTGAAACGTAAGGCCGGAGGTCACGCGCCTCGGCTGCCGTGGTCACGGTGCAGCCGAGCAGCGCAACAACGGCGATTCCCGCACGAATCTTGTCGAACATTATAGTTACTCCCTTAACGACGTCGGGTTTTTCGATGACGCATGGTACCGACGGGGATTATAGACCATCCCCATTCGTTGAATGCAATGTAGTTTTGACAATTCCCTCACACCAATCATGCCGTTTTATGACGCTACAGGTCTTTAGACGGTTTCCACGCTCCTTCTGACGAGCGAGACGGTTGCTACACTCCACCGCCGCTTCTAAGGACACTGCGAATGGAATGGCTGGCCGACTATCTCGTTTTTCTCGCCAAGGCAGTGACTGTCGTCATTGCATTCGTAGCGATCATCACAATGGTTGCAGCGGCTGTTCGCCAGCAGCGCCAAGGTTACAGCGACCGGCTTGATGTTCAGTCGCTCAACGAGCGCTACGACGCCTTCGTCGACACCGTTCAAGACGCCATCGCGGATGACCGCGGGCGCAAGCAACGCCGCAAAGCACGTAAGGCCGAGGAAAAACTGCGCAAGAAGGCGTCCAAACTCGGCAAGGCCGAACACAAGGCGAAGCTGTTCGTGGTCGATTTCGACGGCGACATCAAGGCATCGGAAACCGATGCGCTGCGCCATGAAGTGACCGCCATTCTGCAAACTGCCGAGCCTGGTGATGAGGTGCTGCTGCGCCTAGAATCCAGCGGTGGCATGGTGCACGGCTACGGGCTTGCGGCCTCTCAACTCGCACGTCTGCGTGATCATGGCGTGCGGCTCACGGTTTCGGTGGACAAGGTCGCGGCCAGCGGCGGCTACATGATGGCCTGCGTGGCCGATCGAATCTGTTGCGCGCCGTTTGCGATCATCGGCTCGATCGGGGTCGTCGCACAGCTGCCCAACTTCAACCGTCTGCTGCGCGAGCATAACGTCGACTTCGAATTGCATACGGCCGGAGAGTACAAGCGCACGTTGACGATGTTCGGAGAGAACACCGACGAAGGCCGGGCCAAGTTTCAGGACGAACTGGAAGAGGTGCATGGCCTGTTCAAGCGCTTCATCGAGCAGTTCCGCCCCCAGCTAGACTTGGCGACAGTCGCCACGGGTGAACACTGGTTCGGCACGCGTGCCAAGGAACTTAACCTGGTGGATGACGTCATCACCAGCGATGACCTGCTGTTGAAAGCCAGCCGGGAGAAGTCCATCTACCAGCTGGAGTTCCACCCGCAGCGCAGCCTGCAGGACCGACTCGCCAATGCGGTGGACAGCTCGTGGAAAAACATCCTGCGCAGCATTCGCCACGACAGCGGGACAACCTGGAACTAGCCCGCCGACACGGAACAAGGAGATTGTTCGATGAAATTGACCAGTGAGAGCTTTGCCGACCAGACCGCGATCCCCGGACGCTGCGCGTTCGCAGTCAAGCATCCGGACACTCACGTGCAATTCTCCGACAACCGCAACCCGCAGCTAACATGGTCGGACGCACCTCAAGGCACCTCGTCCTTTGCGCTGCTGTGCGTCGACCCCGACGCCCCGACCAAGCCGGATGATGTCAACCAGGACGGTCGCACCGTCCCCGCGGATTTGCCACGTGCGAACTTTGCCCACTGGGCGATGGTCGATATTCCGAGCAATGTCACGGAGATCGGCGAAGGTGCCTGCAGCCAGGGCGTCAGCCCGCGTGGGAAGTCCGACCTCATCGGCCCTGAAGGCAGCCGACAGGGCAAGAACGACTACAGCAGTTGGTTCGATGGAGATGCCGACATGGAAGGCACGTACCGCGGTTACGATGGCCCCTGCCCGCCGTGGAATGATGCGATCGCACACCGCTACGTGTTCAAGGTCTACGCGCTGGACTGCGCCACACTGGAATTACCTGATTCCTTCACCGTTGCCGATGTCGAGACAGCGGCAAAGAGCCACATCCTGGCCAGCGCCGAATTGACGGGACTCTACAGCCTGAACCCGGATGTGCCAGCGGAATAGTCGTTATCGCCTGAGGGGGTGCCTAGTCGCGGGCCTGGTAGCGGCCGCTGTCCACTTCCCCAATTCAGCATCGGCCGGCATCCCACTGCCGGTGCTCGCGGACGGCACGCCGTCACTGGCGCCCATGCTGGAGTCAGTGCTGCCCGGCGTCGTCAACGTGGTCGCCACCGGACGCGTTCGTCAGCAAGCCCACCCGCTGCTCGACGACCCCTTCTTCCGCCATTTCTTCAATGCGCCACGCCAGCCCCGGTATCGCGAGACCCAATCCATCGGCTCCGGCGTCATCATTGATGCGCGTCGCGGTTATGTCGTCACGAACTACCACGTCGTCGAATCCGGCACGGAATTCCTGGTGCGGCTCGGTGACGACAGGGAGTTTCCGGCCACGCTGATCGGATCGGATCCGGATACCGACCTGGCGGTGGTCCGGATTCAGGCGGACCAGCTGCAAGCCATTCCCTTCCCCAAGAACGACAGCTTACGCGTCGGCGATTTCGTGGTGGCGATCGGCAACCCGTTCGGGCTGCGACAGACTGTCACGTCCGGCATCGTCAGCGCACTGGGGCGTCACGGACTCGGCCGTGGATACGAGGACTACATCCAGACCGACGCATCGATCAATCCCGGCAACTCGGGCGGCGCCCTGGTCAATCTGCGCGGCGAGCTGGTCGGCATCAACACGATGATCTACTCCAACAGCGGTGGCAGCATCGGTATCGGCTTTGCGATTCCGGCGCCCATGGTTCGGAACATCACCAAGGCCATCATCGACGATGGCCGCGTAATCCGACCCTCGCTGGGTGTCGTCGGCCAGGACTTGCACGCCGAACTCGCACAGGCCTTCGATTTGCAGCCTAACGACGGCGTGCTGGTCGCGCGCATTCTCGAGGGCTCGCCGGCGGACCAGGCTGGCCTGGAACCCGGTGACGTCATCCGCAAGCTGGGCGATGTGCGCCTTCGTGACACGGACAGCCTGCGCCGCGCGCTGGGGCTGGCCCGAGCCGGGGAGCGTCTACCGCTCATATACTTGCGCAACGGCAAGCAGCACACGGTCACCGTGCGCCTGGTCGCGCCGGCAACGGCTGAAATCGACGGCGCGACCGTGCATCCGTTGCTCGACGGCGTCCGGCTGGCCAACATGACCGAACACCACCCGCTGGCGGGGCGTCTCCAGGGGCTGGTCGTCGAGCAGGTCGCCACGGGGTCCAGAGCGGCGATGGCTGGGCTGCGCAGCGGCGACATCATCACGCAAATTGGTCGTACACCGACCGGCTCGGTTGACGACGCCAAACGCGCTGCCACCGATGCGCAGGGCGAGTTGGTGTTGCGCATCCAGCGTGATCAGCGATCCGCGTTCGTCGTATTGCGGTAACCCGCCCCACGCTCGCTATACTCGTCACTCAACGAGGACTGTGCAGATGAACGATTCGGAACTGAGCGGGCTGGAAACGCGATTGCAGGCATTGCTCGCGGATTACCGGCGTCTGGCTGAGCACAATCGCCTGCAGGATCGCGAACTCTCCGAACTGCGCGCCTCCAATGCCGAACTCAAGCGCCGGCTACGCTCCATTCTTGAGCGAATTCGTGCCCTTGAGGTCGAGACGGCTTAGGGCTTCCCCTGAGCCATCAACGCGAAAAAGGTTCCGAGCATGGTGGATGAAGCAAGGTCGATCACCGTCACGATCATGGGTCGCGAGTATCAGATCGCCTGCCCGCCCGAGGAACATGAGCGCCTGACCGAATGTGCCGAGTACCTCAACGGACGGATGAATGCGATCCGCAAGCGCGGACGCTCCATGGGTATCGAACGCATTGCCATCATGGCGGCGCTGAACATCGCACGCGATTTCCTGGATAACCGCGATGCTGGCTCCGACCATGGCGACGTGGACGAATCAGCACGCCGCCGGCTGCGGCAGATGGAATTGTCCATCGACCAGGCATTGTCGGAGCGAGGTTGAACCCCCGCCTTCCTGGCAATGTCAAGCACTAGCCGAACGCGGCGAAATTCGGTGTAATGTGCAGGGTATCTCCTGCGGTGTTCGTCAGTGTGCCGGGTTACCTCCTGAGCCAATGCACCACACCGGGGAGGGTTGGTCGCTCGTGGTGAGCACGTCCACTTCGGTGGAAAGCCTAAGCGGGTGATCCGAATCCCCACCTGAGATCATGTCTCAGGGTCAATGGCACGCAACGGCACAGGCGGGAGATGCCTTCCCCAGATTCACTTTCGGAGCAGCGCAGCGCAATTCGCCGGCAGTTGCTTCGTGCGAGACGCTCGGTTGACGCCGCGACCCGTGCCGCGTTTCGAACGGCTGCGGTGGAGTTCGCGCTGTCGGATCCGCGAATCCGCCGAGCGCGCTCAGTCGCCGTCTACCACGCCATGCGTACCGAGGCACCGACGGACGCCCTGATCAGGACGCTCTGGCGACAAGGCAAACAAGTCTTCCTCCCGATCGTGAGGGGGCGGCGAATGCGCTTTGTGCGTTACGGTCCCGACGCACGGCTGCATTCGCGCGCGATCGGCATGCACGAACCCCGAGGGACGTGGTTGGCCTCATCGCGGCAACTCGATGTCGTGTTTCTCCCTTTGACCGGTTTCGACTTGCAGGGCAATCGGCTCGGCCTTGGCGGGGGATTCTACGATCGCACGTTCGCCACCAGTCGCGCGGGCGGTCGCATCTGGCATCGCCCCAAGCTGATCGGACTCGCGTTTTCGGTGCAAGGCGTGGACAGATTGCCGATCGCCGCGCACGACGTGCCCTTGCACGGCATCGTGACCGAGCTTGGCGCGATCGATTTCCCGGCGACCGGTTAGACTCCCGCGCCGACACCCCAATCACCGACAAACGCGAGCAGACATGCAGTACTGGCTGATGAAATCCGAGCCTAACGAGTTCTCATTCGATGATCTCAAGACCAGGCCCGAGCAAAAGGAACCCTGGGATGGCGTTCGCAATTACCAGGCTCGCAACATGATGCGCGACGCGATGAAAGTCGGTGATGGCGTGCTGTTCTACCATTCCAATTGTGACGTGCCCGGCATCGTTGGTCTGGCCAAGGTTGCCAGCCTGCCACGTCCCGACCACACGGCCTTCGACCCGGACGACAAGCACTTCGACCCCAAAAGCGACCCAGACAATCCACGCTGGTTTCTGATCGATGTGCAGTACGACCGACCGCTTCAACGCCCGATCGCCCTGGCGGAGATCAAGCAGCATGCCGACGCGCTGGACGGGCTGGCCCTGATTCGCCGTGGCAACCGCCTGTCGGTCATGCCGGTGTCGGCCGAGCACTGGGACTACATCTTGGGGCTGGAGTCGGCCGACGCGCCCTGACCGCGCAAGCCATCAGCGCTACCGCAAGAACATCCGATACGCCGGGTTGCCCGACTCATCCCAGTACCGGTAACCGATGCGCTGCAGGCGATCAAGAAAGTCCTGCAGTTCGCCTTGCGGCACCTGGAAGCCGGCCAGCACGCGACCAAAGGCTGCACCATGATTGCGGTAATGAAACAGCGAAATATTCCAGCGCCCCCCGAGCTGTTGTAGAAAGCGCATCAGCGCGCCGGGCCGCTCCGGAAACTCGAAGCGAAACAGACGTTCGTCCTGCAAGGCGTCCGCCCGACCACCGACCAGATGCCGCAGATGCACCTTGGCCACGTCGTTGTCGCTCAGGTCACTGATCTCGTAGCCCGCCTTGCGAAACTCGTCGCACAGCGCATCGCGCTCACGATCACCATCGCGGATCGCCACCCCCACGAAGATATGCGCCTTGGCGGCATCGGCATACCGGTAGTTGAACTCGGTCACCGCCCGTCGGCCGAGGAGCTCACAAAACTGCAGGAAACTGCCCGGCACCTCCGGCAAGGTCACGGCCAGCAAAGCCTCGCGGTGCGCGCCCAGAGCCGTACGCTCCGACACGTATCGCAGCCGGTCGAAATTCATGTTGGCGCCGCTCACCACCGCGACTAGTGTGCGGCCATGCAAGCCCCGGGCCTGAACGTCCCGCTCCAGCCCGGCTAGCGCCAGGGCGCCCGCTGGCTCGGGAACCGAACGCGTGTCTTCGAACACGGCGCGAATCGCCGCGCAGATCTCGTCCACCGAAACCTGGATGGTCCGGTCAACGCATTGCCGTGCGACGGCGAAGGGATAGGCGCCGATCTGGCGCACGGCCACCCCATCAGCGAATAGCCCGACCTGATCCAGCACCACTCGCGCATCGGCCTTTAGCGCGTGGTGCAGGCAAGCAGAATCCAGCGGTTCGACCGCAACAATCTCGGTGCCAGGGCGATGTCGTTTAATGTAGGCCGCCATTCCGGCGACCAGGCCACCGCCACCGACGGGAATGTAGACGGTGTCGATCGCATCGCGATGCTGATCGAGTATTTCCTTGGCGACCGTTCCCTGCCCGGCCATGACGTCGGGGTCGTCGTAAGGATGAATAAACGACTGACCCCGCTCGGCGATGAGCGAATTCGCATGCGCCAGCGCGTCGTCATAAGCATCGCCCACCAACACGACCTCGGCTCCGTATGCGCGGACCGCATCGATCTTGATCGACGGCGTTGTCTCCGGCATGACGATCGTCGTCCGGATATCCAGCGCTTGCCCAGCCAGCGCAACGCCCTGGGCGTGGTTGCCCGCCGACGCCGCAACAACGCCCGCAGCACGCTGCGCTGGTGTCAGTTTGGCGATGCGGTTGTAGGCACCGCGCAACTTGAAGGAATGCACCGGCTGCGCGTCCTCGCGCTTGAGCCAGATCTGGTTGCCCAGCCGACCCGACAGCTTGGCGGCCGAGTCCAAGGGCGACACGCGGGCCACATCGTAGACCGTGGCCATGTCGATAGCCTGCGCCAGAGCGTCCAGGTCAACAGCGGGCCATGCCGCGGAGTCAGCAGCGTCATTCATGCAAGGTAGACCGGAACGGCCTGCGGAGGAGTGTCGTCGTTTATCATACGGCGTCATCATGATCGCAACGAATCCTCCGACACCCCGCATCGGCTTTATTGGCGCCGGCAATCTCGCCACAAGTCTGATTGGCGGGCTCATCCAGGCCGGTTGGGCTCCCGACTCGCTATGCGCGGCGGATCCCTCCGATGCGAGACGCCAGCAGCTCACCGAGCAATTCGGTCTGCTGGTGTCACCGGAAAACGCGGACATCGTCCACCAGGCCGATGTCGTCGTGCTGGCCGTCAAGCCGCAAATCATGCGAGCGGTGGCGACGGCCCTGTCACGTGCGCTGCATCCCGACCAAACCGTGGTGTCTGTCGCCGCCGGCATCCGCGGCGATGCGCTAACCAACTGGTTGAGCTCGACGTTGGGCACGCCGGGAGTGATCCGGGCAATGCCCAACACGCCAGCATTGCTTGGCGTCGGAGCGACCGGACTGGTCGCGGTCAACCCGGTGAATGAACTGGGGCGCACGACCTCGGAATCGATTTTTTCGGCAGTCGGCCAAGTCGAATGGCTGGACAACGAAGCGCAGATCGACGCCGTTATCGCCGTCGCTGGCAGCGCACCAGCCTATTTCTTCGCGTTCATCGAAGCCCTGGCTCAAGGCGGCGAAGCGCTGGGTTTAAATGCCGACGTGTCGCAACGGTTGGCGATCCAGGCAGCACTGGGTGCGGCGCGGATGGCGGCCGAAACCGGTGAACCGGTCGCCACACTGCGCGAGCGGGTGACCTCCCCCGGCGGGACGACGGCCGAGGCATTGAAAGCGTTTCAGGCCGGTGACCTGGAGGGCCTGGTGCAGCGGGCGATGAATGCTGCGGTCGCGCGGGCACAGACGATGGCGGACGAATACGGAGCAACAAACTGATGGGACAGGGCGCGGACGCCGGACTCTTTCTGGTCAATACCTTATTCACGCTCTACATGAGCGTCGTCTTTCTTCGCGTCGTCCTGCGCTGGGTTTCGGCTGACTTCTACAACCCGCTATCGCAGTTCATCTGGCAGGTCACGAATCCTCCGGTGGCCCCGTTGGCGCGTGTCGTGCCGCGTTGGCGCAAACTCGATACCGCCGCGCTGGTCTTTTTAGTGGCCCTGGCGGTCGCGCATATCACCGTGGTCTTGCTGCTCACGCCTTACCGCCTCGGGCCGCTGGCAGTTCTGTGGTTTGCAGCGCTCAAGCTCATCGTGCTCGTGCTCAACGTCTACACGTTCACGATTTTTGTCCAGGCGATCATGAGCTGGCTCGGGCCGCAGCAAACGAATCCTGCTAATGCACTGCTGTGGAGCGTGAACCAGCCAGTCCTGACACCAGTCCGGCGCATCATTCCGCCCATTGGCGGCTTGGACCTGAGCCCGCTGTTCGTCATTCTCGGCCTGCAGGTGCTCAGTCGCCTGATCTCGCTGCCCGCCCTGTTCCGCTGATGCCGATGGACGACGGCGTCGGCCTGGTCCAGGCGCAGACGCTGCATTTCGACCAACCGCTGTCGCTGGAATGCGATGCGACGCTGCCGGCCTACGATCTGGCCTACGAGACCTACGGTTCGCTCAACGCCGATGCCAGCAATGCAATCCTGATCTGCCACGCGCTGTCCGGTGATCATCATGCCGCGGGCCGTTACAGTCCCGAGGACCGCAAGCCGGGCTGGTGGGACAACTGCATCGGCCCTGGGCGGCCGATCGACACGAATCGCTACTTCGTCGTGTGCTCCAACAATCTCGGCGGATGTGGGGGCTCGACCGGACCGGCGTCCACGAACCCCGCCACGAGTCGTCCCTGGGGCCCGGACTTCCCGATGGTCACCGTTGGCGATTGGGTACGCAGCCAGGCTCGGCTGGCCGCGGCATTGGGCATCTCGTGCTGGCATGCCGTCATCGGCGGCAGCCTCGGCGGAATGCAGGCGCTTGAATGGTCGATTCGCTATCCGGATCGCATCCGTCGCGCTGTGGTGGTCGCGGCGGCGCCCAAACTTTCGGCACAGAACATTGCGTTCAACGAGATTGCCCGCCATGCCATTCGCTCGGATCCGCGTTTCCACGACGGACGCTATCTGGAACACGATGCCGTACCCGGCGTAGGCCTGCGTCTGGCCCGCATGCTCGGCCATATCACCTACCTGTCGGATGACGGCATGCGGGCACGTTTCGGGCGGGATCGTAGAGCCGATCAGGCGCGATTCAACTTCGATGTGGAATTCGAGATCGAGTCCTACCTGCGCTACCAGGGCGAATCCTTCGTCAACCGGTTCGATGCCAACACCTATCTGCTGATGACCAAGGCCCTGGACTATTTTGATCCGGCACAGGCCGCAGGTGACGATCTCGCCGCCGCACTGGCGCCGGCGAGCGCCCGCTTTCTGGTGGTGGCCTTTTCCAGCGACTGGCGGTTCTCGCCCAAGCGCTCGCGTGAGATTGTCCAGGCACTGCTGGCGAACAAAAAGCAGGTGAGCTACCTCGAGATCGAATCGGACTTTGGTCATGACGCATTCCTGATGCCGATTCCGCTCTACCACCGTGCGTTGTCCGGTTTTCTGGAGGCCCCGGCATGAGCTTGCGCGCGGACCTTGCGCTAATGAGTCGCTGGATCGAGCCGGAATCCTCGCTGCTGGATCTGGGCTGCGGCGATGGCGTGCTGCTGGACACGCTCACGCGCCACCGAGAGGTCGTTGGTTTTGGCGTGGAGCTGGATGCAGAGCTGGTCGCCAGCTGCATCGAACGAGGCCTCAACGTGATTCAGCGCGACCTGGATGAAGGGCTATCCGATTTTGGAGACGGGGCCTTCGACTACGTCGTCATGACCCAGGCGCTGCAAGCGGTCCCCCACCCTCACCGACTGCTGCGCGACATGGTCCGCGTGGGCCGCGAAGCCATCATCACGTTTCCGAACTTCGGCCACTGGCGCACACGCTGGGCGCTGATCGCGGGCGGGCGCATGCCGATGACAGAAGCGCTGCCCCATCCCTGGTACTCGACGCCCAACGTGCGCCTGTGCACCGTGCGCGACTTCGAAGCCCTGTGTCAGGAAGAGCAGGTCACCATTGTCGAACGCGTCATGGTCGACCAACGCCACCGGTCCAACGCGATGATGCAGCGACTGCCCAACCTGCTGGGTGAGATCGCGGTCTATCGAGTGTCGGCCGGATGACGCGCCTCGCAACCAAGGTCCTGCTGCTGTGGCTGATGGTCTCGCTGCCTGCCGGCGCGGAACAATCGGTCCGCGACGATGACATCGTGATCCACTACTCCGCCATGACCACCGCCGACCTCACTCCCGACATCGCCAAGGCGCTCGACGTGACCCGCAGTCGCAAACGCGCGCTGGTGGTGATCCATGCACAGCATTTGGATGGCGCGAACCGGGTGTCGAAACTAGCCGACGTGCAGGGCCGAACCCGCAACCTGGTTTCACAACGCCGTGAACTCCGCTTTCGCGCGGTCAAAGACGGCGGCACCGACTACGCGATCGCCGTGGTGCCGGTGGCCAATCTGGAAACCCTGATCTTCGACCTGGAGGTGCGGGTGGAAGGCCATACCCGCGCGGTCCCGATTCAGTTTCGCCAGCAGTTCTACCACTAGGGAACAACACTCCCTAGCACTCGCCATTCAGGCGTCTGGCGCGACCTGCAGCTTGCGCTGAATCCAGTCCCGGTGCGGGATATGAAGCAAGTCGGAGAACCGACGCATCAGGTGTTCCTCGTGCTTGTCGAGCTTGCCGTCGGCGTAAGCAACCCGCCATAGCCGAGTGAGCACGTCGAGCTTATCCGCGTAGGACATCGAATCATTAATCGTGCTCACGAACCGGTGCAACGAGGCCGCATCGTCGGCACGTTGCGAAGCCGCATGCATCAGTTCGCCGATCTGGGACGGGGTCAGGCCAAACGCCTTCTCCAGCTCCAGCTCGACCGCTTGCCGTTCAATGGCATCTTCGGAGAAATCGGCCCGGGCAACTTCGACCATCAGCACGGCAGCCGCCAGCTGAGTGTCATCCATGCCGCTGCTGGCGTCCTCGTTGTCAGCCGACGCCGAGAACAATCTCGACGCCAGCTGCTTGAGCGCAGAGGCCATTAAAACCCGAACGCGAGCCGAAGATTGAACGCGGTATTGTCGCCAATCTGCTCAGCCTCGGCGGTGATCTTCATCAACGCCAGCGCCAGACGTACGCCGCCAAACACGCGGTCGAGGTCGTAGTCCTCGTCGTCGTAGCCGGCCACATCAGACGTGACCTCAGAATCAACCCGGCCATAACCGACATACGGCGTGGCGAACACGAAGCCCTTGGAAATCGACACGTCGTAGGACAAGGCCTTGGCCTCGATATCGTCTTCACCCGTGGCGGACTGGTAACCCAGACGCAGCGATACAGCGGGAATCGCGACATTGCCGGAGACGAAGGAGTACCGCGCCTCGCCACCCAGCAAGGTGATATCCGTGCCAGGAACCAGACCCAGCTGGGCGCCGACTTCCACGTTGATCAACGGGATCCCCTTGCTGGCAACCAGGCTCACGAAGCCCAACCCACTGGGGTCCTCACCCACCAGCGACTGCCAGCTGTCGCCATTTTCCACCGTGGTGTAACTCAGCATGGCGCCGACATCAAAGCCCAGCAGTCCACCGGTTTCGGCCGGGCTGGCCGACCGGTAGGCCAATGCCGCCGACAAGTCTTCCCCGACGCCACGGAAATCACCCTGCAAGGCTCCGCCGTCGTTCGGCAGATCCAGGTCGACCGCCATGGCGGACATCGGCAGTACAGCCAGGCAGGCTGCCGCGATCAATCGTTTCGACATTTGCGTTCCACTCATGTTTTGGAAAAGGCGGGCGGAGAATAGCAAACCCGTTTGACAGGTTATCGTCACACCCGCCAGGAATCAGGGCAACGCAGCCCAGCGTGCGACGATTGCCTGCGAGACCTGCTCACGCAACTCGGTGAGATGGCCGTGGAAGAAGTGCCCGACCTCCGGCAGCCACAGCTGCTCCGGCGGCTTGTCCAGCGAGGCCAGGGTCTTGCGGTTGTCGCTAGCGGCGATGACATCGTCCGCCTCGCCATGGATATAGAACCAGGGACAATCCAGGCGGGGCACGCCACCCAGCGCGGTGTAGCTCAGGGCGGGTGCCACAGTCACAAGCTGCGCTGGATCGCAGCGCGATGCGGCGTGCAGGCTGACCCAGCCGCCAAACGAGAATCCGGCCATCAGCAATGGTTGTTCGTTGAACTGTTGTCGAGCGTGCTCGACCACCGCCAGCGCGTCATCCAGCTCGCCGGCACCACCGTCATGCAGGCCCTCGCTATCGCCGACACTGCGAAAATTGAACCGGACGGAGATCAAGCCGGATTGTTCCGCCGCCCGCGCCAGCGTGTAGGCAACCTTGTTATCCAGCGTGCCGCCATAAAGCGGGTGCGGATGGCAGATCACTGCGATCCCGCGCGCCTCACCCTCGGCCTGGCCCACCGCAACTTCCAGCGCGCCGGCCGGTCCGTCAATGGTGTAGCGATCCCATTGGCTCACGACGTGACCACGTCCGCCGCGGGGTCGGGGCTTGGCTGCGCGCGGTCCTTGTCCTTTTGCTTGCGTCCGCTCGAGCGGCTGCGTGCCTCGGCTTCCGCGCTACCGGATTTCTTCGGCGCGTAGTAAACGACCGTCTCACCAGGGCGCGGCTTGATCGGTGCATGCGGCGCATGAAAGGTCAGGCGTTTGCCCTCTCGCAGCACGCCGATGCAAAGCGATCCGTCCGGCAGATCCGAGAGAAAATCCTCGTAGCTGTAAGCCTCGGTAATCTTGGTCTTGTAGAACTTCCAATCCTGGAAGTGACGCCGCCAGAGTTCCTCGTACTGGGCGTTCTCGGCGAAAGCCGGCACACCGGTGAACGGCCGTGCCACCGCCTTGCTCTTCTGGCGATTCCCGCCTTCGTCCGGCGCATACATCGGTAGCTGGAACACGCGATCGTGCTCCAGGCGGCCGGCGAAGTTACGGCAAACCAGCGCGTTGTAGGCGTCGTTGCTGGTCGCGGCCAGGACGACATTGACTCCATTGAGGTGCAACGACAGCTGCAACTCGTCCGACAGAATCTCGCCGTAGATAACGTTGACGCCGGCCAGCCGCGCTTCCCGCAGGCGATGCCAGGACGAGTCCACCAGCAACACGGACAGGTTCAGGTCCTTCGCCAGGGCCTGCGCGAGTTCGGTGGTCCACGGCGAGGCGCCGACAATCAGCACGCCGTCGTCCGGGGTGGCCAGATCCAGGCGCTTGGCCAGCCAGCTGATGGTGAAACCGTGCAGCGTCACGGTGGTGAGCACCATTGCGAACACCAGCGGCAATAGCAGCTCGGCGTCTTCATAGCCGGCATCGAGCATCTCTGGCCCGAACAGACCGGCCACGGCGGCGGCGACGATCCCGCGCGGCGCGATCCAGCTCAACAGCAGGCGCTCGTTCCATTTCATGTCGGCGCCGATCGTGGCGAGCAGAATCGACAATGGACGAACGACGATGAGCATCGACGCGACCAGCGCGATGGCATGCCAGTCCAGATGCGAAATCGTCACCGGATCCAGATCGGCAGTCAGCAGAACGAACACGGAGGACACCAGCAAAATGGTGATGTACTCCTTGAACCGTCGCATTTCCTCGAAATTCGGCAGTTCCAGATTGCCCAGCACCATACCCATCAGCGTCACGGCGAGCAGCCCGGCCTCGTGCTGAACGGCATTGCTGAGTGCAAACACCAGCAGCACGCCGGCCAGCATGCTCGGCGCCTTCAGGTATTCCGGCACGTAACCGTTGCGAAACGCCCAGCCGACGAGCAACGCTGCGCCCCCACCGATGATGATCGCGGCCACCGAGCCAATGCCCAGCGAAATCAGCACTGAATCCAGCGGGTCACCGCCGCCGGAATAGACGAAAAACTGGAAGATCAGCACCGCGGCCAGCGCGCCGATCGGATCATTGATGATCCCCTCCCACTTCAAGTAGCTGGCCGTGCGGCGGTTCAAGCGCGCCTGTCGCAGCAGCGGGATGATCACCGTGGGGCCGGTAACGACCATGATCGCGCCGAAGACCAGCGCCACGGGCCAGTCCAGATCGCCGATACCCTTCGCCGCCAGGCTGCCCAGGCCGAATGCGAATATGGCGCCGATCGACACCAGTCGCTTCACGCCAGATGCGGCTTCCTTGAACTCATGCAGCCGCAGGGTCAGGCCACCCTCGAACAGGATGACGGCGACACAAAGGCTGACAACGGGGCGGTAGACATCACCGAAGTCCACGCTGGGGCGCACGAAGCCCAACACGGGGCCAACGGCGACACCGGCCAGCAGGAACAACACAATCGCCGGCAAACGCATACGCCACGCGATCCACTGCGCGGCGACGCCCAGCGAGACCACGAGCACGAGCACATTGAGCAAGTCGTGAGTCATGGATTAGTCAGGTTCGCCAGCGACGGGCGGCAGGTCGTTATAGCACAGCGCCCAGCAGCGCCATGTAATGATGAAATCAGCCCAGACCTTCCCAGCCGGACTTGCGGCGCCGCAGGTGTGGTGCGACCAGGCCGAGGGCCAGGCCGATGAACGCGATGGCCGCGCCGGTAATCCAGTTGTCGCGCAGCGACTGCTCGTTGCGCAGTTCCATTCCCAGTCGATCGCGCTCTTGCTCCAACGTTCGCACCTCTTCGACGAGCTGCTCGTTGCGCCGCTGGATCTCCATCGGCCGTGCAGCGGCCGACGACACGCGGCGCAGTTCGGTTTCCAGGCTGCCGACCTTCTCTTCCAGCTGACCGATCTGCGTTCGCATCTGCGTGTTTTCGGACTGGACCGTTTCGAGCTGCGCAACGGCCTCGGCCGCTTGTTGCTCCGCCTGAGACTGCGCTTGCCGAGCGGTGTCCACGCGTTCACGGGCCACAGGATTGTTCTGGAGGTAGCGGCTGAGCACCCAACCTTCCGTTCCGGAGGAAGTGCGAACCTGGGTGTAGCCGGACTCGGCATCCTGTTGCAACACTTCCACTCGTGAGCCGCTATCCAGCATGGCGCGGATGCCGAATTGCGTGCCTTGCCCCCGACGCAGGGTAATTTCCAGCTCATCGGTCACGTAGGCCGTGGCCGCGAGCGCAGAAAATGGCAAAGCAGCCAGCAGACAGACAATTAGCGGTACGGCTCGATTGGTCACAGAATCCTCCATGAAGCGTGACAGACCAGGCGGCGAAAGGCGCGGGAGTCTAACAAAGCCTCGCTAGCGGGCATTGATCAAACCCTCGGGCTGTTGATCGACCAGCAAATCGGCGAATAAGTTCGGATCATCAAAATGCCGTGAGCCGACGAACGCGATCGCATGCCGCCCCCATATTCGCATTGTGCCCGGCGAACGCACGCCGCTGGGCCACAGATACCATCGCTCCGACCGCCTCGACTCCGGCACCAGCCCATCGGCACCGAACAAAGCCCGACGTTGCCCGGTCCCGGCCATCGGCATCGACAACAAATCGGTGTAGGCGGCAAGCCGGTATCGCTGGGCGCCGTCCGCTGCAACGGCGGCGGGGCTGACGTCCACGATGAGATGATCGGTGCGCCGAACGGCGACCTCCACCCGGCCCGGCGTCCTGACCACCTCCGGCACAACCGCCGGCTCGGCGATGTCTTGCGCCGCGACAACCGCGTCGGGAGGAAACAGCACGTGGTAGCACCCGCAGGGGTGGATGCTGTCGCGCATACGCAGCTTGCCATCTCGATCCAGCGTCACCCGCCACAGGATGCCGTCCAGCGCACCGGCATACGGATCCCAGCCGGACTCGGCTGGGCGGCCGGCAAACCACAGCGTGTAGATAAGCTGCCAGACCAGCTCCCCCCGGTCCTGCCAGGGCAGCAGTTGCACATGCGCGACGGGCCGCGCTACATCAAAGGCAAGCTGATCCTCCATCCACACCGGGCGCCCTGGACGATCCGCATCCGTGGCGACGTCGAGCCGAAACACGGGCGCATGCTCGGCAACCCAGTGCGTCAGTAATGCGCGATCCGGCCGTGGCAGACCTGGTAGCTCCGGCGCCTCCGCCAATAGCCGGTCGATCAACGCAGGGGCAGCCACACTGGCTTCGTAGACCTGCCACGCGCTGTGCTGCTGGGACGCGCCGTAGTCGGCCAGGTAATCGTACTGCCAGGCGCGCACACCCGCCTTCAATCTGATGCGCGTGATGGGATAAAGACCCAGCCAGCGCTGCCACCGCCGGTACGCCGACGGCTGGGCACTGCGGTCCATCCAGGCGTTCCATTGCGCGTCATCAACCGTCGCATCCAGCGCCTGCCGCGCGCAACGCTGCATCTGCCGTTGCAGCGTGCCGGCCATCGCTTGGTCATCGGCGTTCATCAGCGCCGCCGTCCATGCCCGATTCCCCAACGTCGCGGTCGCCGCGAGCCACTGACGGCGAGCATCAGGGTCGTCAGCCACCGGCCAGCGATCCCAGCCACGGAAGCTACGAAACCATGGCGCACCATCCAGGGGCATGCCATAGGCGGTCTGGACACGCTGTTTTTTGGTGAAGTCCTCGTAACGGGTTGCGACCTGTTCGCAGGGCAGATTCGACGCCATCGTCGGCGGTCGCTCCACCGAGCCGGGCACGACACACCCGACCATCGCCAACGAGAACAGCAATGCCAGCAACGGGTTGTCGCACTTAAACCGTGCGTCTATAGTCACCGTGCGGTGCACACAGGGAGTGTTGCGCCTGGAATTCACTCTATAACGGAACGCGGAGACGAACATGCGGCGCCACACTCTAGCAGCAATCTTATTGGGCATTGCGGCATCGGGGCCAGCTGCTGCCAGCAGCTATGGAGCCCCCTCGCCAGAAGGTTTGATGTTCCTCGAAATGGGTTTCGGAGATGCCTCGGCCCAGCCGCTGGTGCAGAAACTTCGCTATGGATTCCAGTTCGATGTCGCACACGGCTTCGAGCAGATCGACCGCCCGAAAATGTTGCGGATGGAATTCAACAGCAATCAGATGTCGCCGATGGGCCTCAACCGCTTCGAGGTTGGCGGCGTCAACGTGCTGACCACGCATTACCGGATGAACGCAGCCGGCATGTTCGAGGGCTACTCGGTCATCGATTTCGGTTTGCTCGCGATCGGCGTGGCCGGTCTTGCTGCGATTGGCACCGAGGTATTCGACAGCGACGAAACCGAGGAAGTCGCGCTGCCCGGTGATGACGGCGACGACGGCGATGGTGGTGACGACGGCGATGACGGCGACGACGGAGGCGATCCGGTCTGCGGCCTGATTCCGCTGCCCGGCTGCCCGTAACGTCGGCCCGCAGCACCAAGAACGGCCCGGCTAGTCCGGGCCGTTTTCATTCCTCGCCCCGGACGCCAAACCATGATCGACATCGGCGCCAACCTCGCTGACGCCAGCTTCGACGCCGACCGGCCGGACGTTCTGGACCGGGCTTGGTCCGCCGGCGTCGAGCACATCGTCCTAACCGGCTCCTCGGCGTTCAGCAACCGGCGGGTACAGGAGATCATCGGGCTGGCGCCAAGCCGCCTCTCGGCGACGGCGGGCCTGCATCCGCACTACGCCTCCGAGTGGACGCCGGCGCTGGGCGACGAGATCCACGCGCTGGCCAACGCGCATCGGCTTGTTGCCGTCGGGGAATGCGGCCTGGACTATTTCAGAGACCTGTCAGATCGCGGCGCCCAGCGCCGCGCCTTCATCGAGCAGTTGGCCATCGCGGTCGAGCACGGTCTCCCGGTGTTCCTGCATCAACGGGATGCGCACGCGGACTTTGTGGCGGTACTCCGCGAATATCGCGCCTCACTGGTGGATTGCGTGGTGCACTGCTTCACGGACACCGCCGATGCACTGGCTGATTACCTGAGCCTGGACTGCCACATTGGCATCACCGGCTGGATCTGCGACGAACGGCGAGGCCAGCATCTACTGGATTGCGTCGGGAGCATCCCGCCACAGCGCCTGATGATTGAAACAGATGCGCCCTACCTGCTCCCCCGGACGATCCGCCCACGGCCGAAATCCCGGCGCAACGAGCCCATGCATCTTGGCGTTGTGGCCGACGCCGTTGCCGCAGCACGAGACGAATCTGTCGAGATGCTTCGCAGCGCGACCAGCGCCAATGCCAGGCGGTTTTATCGGCTGCCTGAAACCCCCGAGCCCGCTGGCCGCTAACCCGGGCGCGAACACCACTGTCCGCCGCGTTAGCGCATGGAGCGCAGCCGCACCGCAACCAGCACGGCCACGGCGGCTGTCGGCAAGAAGGCCGTGACCACCGGCGACAAGCCATAGATCAGCCCGGTGCTGGATGTGACCTCGTTGACCAGATAAAAGCCCACCCCGAACAGCACGCCAATAAACAGGCGCTGCCCCGCCCCGCTTTGCCGCAGCGAGCCAATCACGAAGGGCACGGCGACGAGCATCATGACAATCACCGTGATCGGCGCCGCGAGCTTGCGCCAGAACGCCAGCGACGAACTCTCGGCGTCCAGGCCGTTACGCTCCAGGTACTCCACATAGCGCCACAGCCCCCAGGCCGAAAGGCTTTCCGCTTCCAGCACGAACAGCCGCAGCACATCCGGGGTTAGCTCGGGCGTCAAATCCATCGGCCAGGGCTCCTGGTCCATGGTTTCCACGCGAATCTCGTCCTCCAAGAAACGCGTGCGGCGCACCCCTTCAAACGTCCAGTGATCGTCGTCGTAGCGCGCCGAATCGATGGCGATCGCCGCATCCATGCTGCCATCGTCACTCAGCCTGAACAGCTCAACCTGACGAATCTGGCGCTCGCTGACCAGCTCGCCGATAAAGACGAAATGCTTGCCATCACGCAACCACACCCCGTCCTTGCTACCGCGGGCACTCTCACCGTAGCGGGCGACACTGCGGATCTCATCGGCCAGCGGCGTCGTCACCGGTACGAGCAGCTCACCCAGGGCGAACGCCAGCGCGCCGATCACCACGCCGGCCTTGGCCACACCCCAGGCCAGCCGAATCACCGAGATACCCGCGGCACGCATGGCGACCAGTTCGGAATTCGCGGCCAAGGCGCCCAGACCCATCAGGGTGCCGAGCAGCGCGATGACGGGAAACATCACATACACCGTCTCGGGAACCTGCAACGCCACGTACTGGAGAATGGCGCCAATCCCGTACTGGCCACGACCGAGATCCTCCAGTTCGGTGACGAAAGTGATGAACGTGGAAATCGCCAGCAGCGCCGCACCGACGACCAGCGTCAGGGTGAACACCGACTGACGCAGATACGCGTCGACCCGCCTCATGACGAACTACGCCCGAGCAGGCGAAGCCGCCCATCACGGAACAGATAAAGCCACACCACGGCCAGGGCGACGAGCATGTGAACCCACCACATCCCCAGCCAGGCCGGGATCAGCCCCTTGCCTACCCAGGCCTGCGCCACACCCAGAACGTTGACATAGACGATGTAGGCCCCGATGCCGAGGATGAGTTTGGCGTAGCGGCCCTGCCGCGGCGAGGTATGGGATAGCGGAACGGCCAGCAGCGCCAGCAACAGCACGGTGATCGGCGACGACGCCCGCCACTGCAACTCGGCGATGTCTTCGGGCTGACCGGAGGCAAGCAGATCGGTGGTTGCAGCGATCTTCCGCTTGCCGACCTCGTAAACGAAACTGGGGGCAGGAAACCGGAATCCGTTGTCAACAAAGGACAGCACCCGAAATGCCGCCTGCCCCGGCTGGCCTTCATAGCGATAGCCGTTCTTCAACGCCAACGTGCGATCCCCCGTGTCGGCCTCAATCGACTCCCGCCCGCTCTGAGCGACCAACACACCGGCGCGAGCCTCGCCAAAGCTGCGCACGAAAATCTGCTCCATCGTGCCTTCCGCGGCATCCCGCCGCTCCACATAGAACACGGCAGGCACGCCCGGAATCGTACGGAACTGTCCGGGCTCGAAGGCCGAGAAGGCAATCTGCTGCTGCGCGCGCTTGATCAAATAATCCGCGGTGCGCCCCGCCCAGGGCGACAGCGCAAAACTGAGAATCGCGGTGATGGCCGCCAGCGCGATGCCAAGCCGGATGAACGGCCTGTAGAGCGTACCCAGGCTGACACCACAAGCCGCAATCGCAGCCATTTCGCTATCGCGATAAAGCCGGCCAAGGGACAGCATCACCGCCAGCAGCAAGGACACCGGTATCAGGATGACCAGATATTGCACGCTGGATAGCGCAACCACCTGTAACAACAGGGTTTCCGGCAGCTCCCCACTCGCGGCAAGCCCGAGAAAACGCGCGAATCGCGTGGACAGCATGATTGCCAACAGCACCAGTGTGACCGCCACCCAGGTCAGACCCGCCTCGCGAAACAGGTAGCGGTCGAGAATTAACGGGCGCATTCGGCAGGCATCAAGAGTTGAAATTCGGTGGTCAACTTGGACTTGGGATGAAAAATACGCCGAACCGCCTAGAATGGAGCGAGACGGCCTAAGAGCCGGACAATTTGTCCCGTCATCAGCTCGATGCCCGGAGGCTCGAGCGCTGATTCCGACAGCGGACTCCATCCGGAGGTTCGCTGAGCGTCTGTGTCAGTTTAATACCAAGGAGAAAGGACGACACATGGAATACTTTGTCAAGAGTGGCAATCCCGAGAAACAGCGCGTTGGATGCGTGGTCGTCGGCGTATTCGACCGCCGCAAGACCACCATCGCCGCTGGCACGCTGGACCACGTGAGCGCGGGCGCCATCGGCAGTGTCATGCGTCGCGGCGACATGGACGGCAAGCTGGGACAGACCCTGATGCTGCACAACCTGCCCAACATGTTCTGCGACCGTGTGCTGCTAGTTGGCATGGGCAAGGAGCGCGATCTCGACGACGCCAACTTCCGCACGGCCTGTACCACCGCCGCCAAGACCCTGAAGAAATGCGGCGCCAAGGATGCGGTGAGCTACCTGACGCATGCCAATGTCAAAGGCCGCTCGCATGGCTGGAAAGTGAAGCAGGCCGCGCTCATGACCGAAGCCGCGTTCTACAGCTTCACCGAGTGTCGCGGCGAAGAGGCGCGCAACAACATCGACCCGCCGAAAATCGAGCGCATCACCTTCGATGTACCGCGCCGCAGTGATCTGGACGAAGGCGAAGTCGGCCTGACCGAGGCCCTGGGGATTGCCAAGGGTGTGGCGACGTCACGGCGCCTCGGTGATCTGCCGGGCAATATCTGCACGCCGACCTTCCTTGCCGATCACGCGCAGCAGCTCGCCAAGGACTACAGCAAGATCAAGACCCGCGTGCTGGAAGAAGCGGAGATGGAGGAACTCGGCATGGGTGCGCTGCTCTCCGTATCACGCGGCAGCCGCCAACCGGCCAAGCTGATCATCATGGAGTACATGAACGGGCCGAAGGACCAGAAGCCGGTGATCTTTGTCGGCAAGGGCCTGACCTTCGATGCCGGCGGTATCAGCATTAAGCCCGGCCCCAAGATGGACGAGATGAAGTACGACATGTGCGGCGGCGCATCCGTCTTCGGTGCCATGCATGCGCTGGCCGAGCTGGAACTGCCCATGAATGTCGTGGGTATCGTGCCCAGCTCCGAAAACCTGCCGGATGGCGACGCCAACAAGCCGGGCGACATCGTCACCAGCATGTCGGGCATCACCATCGAGGTGCTGAACACCGATGCCGAAGGCCGGCTGATCCTCTGTGACGCGCTGACCTACGCCGAGCGGAATTACGACGCCGACGTGATCGTCGACATGGCCACGCTAACCGGTGCCTGCGTGGTCGCGCTGGGTGCCCACGCCACCGGCCTGTTCTCGAACCAATCATCGTTGGCCAAGGCATTGCTCAACGCCGGCGAATCCATCGTCGATCGCGCCTGGGAGATGCCGCTGTGGGAGGACTACCAGCAGCAGCTCAAAAGCCCGTTTGCCGACGTCGCCAACATCGGTGGGCCGGGAGCCGGTGCGATCACCGCCGCCAGCTTCCTGCACCGCTTCATGCGCAAGCAGCGCTGGGCGCATCTGGACATCGCCGGCACGGCCTGGACCAGTGGCGGCGCGACCAAGGGCTCGACCGGTCGCCCCGTTGGTCTGCTGGTGCAGTTCCTGCTCGACCGTCTGGAAAAGCAGCAGGCGGCCTGATCGTCCAAGGCTGCTGATGCGAGGCCGGCAGTTGCGCTGCCGGCCTTTTTTGTTGGGGCGCTTGCCGATCGGGCATGACGCAATGCAGCGCCTGCGCTAATCTTGCCCGCCCTCGCGCTGTCACAGGCAGCCGCCGCGCCGACCACACGGCCCATGACACGAATCGGCTTCTACATACTTCGGGCAGCAGAACCACAGGCGTTCCTCTGCCGGCTCTGCCAGCAGCTCTACCAGCGCGGTCAGTCAGTCTATGTTCATGCGGCCGATGAGCAGGCGGTGCAGCAATTGGACGAATCGCTATGGACCTACCTCCCTGGCGCGTTCGTTCCCCACGATGTGTTGGGGGCGAATGATTCAGCCGACACGCCCGTGCTGCTGGGCCATGGTGAACCGCCGGAGAACCGGCACGATGTGCTGATCAACCTGGCGCCGGATGTGCCACTGTTCTTCAGTCGCTTCGAGCGCGTGGCCGAGATCATCCCGGCCGAAGATTCACTCAAGACTGCTGGTCGACAGCGGTTCCAGTTCTACCGCGATCGCGGTTACCCACTCGACACCTATCAAGACGTAGATGGATAAGACCTACGACCCGTCAGAAATCGAACCCCGGTGGTACCAGACCTGGGAGGACGCCGGCGATTTCAATGCCCGGCTCGACGCCGACCGCGATGCCTACTGCATTGTCATTCCGCCGCCGAATGTTACGGGCAGCCTGCACATGGGGCATGCCTTCCAGCACACCATCATGGATGCGCTGACGCGCTACCACCGGATGCGCGGCGACAACACCTTGTGGCAGCCGGGCACGGATCACGCGGGCATCGCGACGCAGATGGTGGTCGAACGCCGCCTCGCCGCCGAAGGAGTCTCGCGCCACGATCTGGGCCGCGAAGCCTTTGTCGACAAGATCTGGGACTGGAAAGCCGAGTCCGGTG